>JAGCMU010000120.1 GCA_017646325.1 Kiritimatiellia bacterium | reverse complement strand
GAGAAGAAGCAGTATCACGTTACAGCCGCATTCCCATCAGTTTGCGGTAAGACAAACCTCGCCATGATGCTTCCAAAGCTCCCAGGCTGGAAGCTTGAAACAATCGGTGACGATATCGCATGGCTCAAGCCAGGTGAAGATGGCCGTCTATATGCTATCAACCCTGAAAACGGCTTCTTCGGCGTTGCTCCAGGTACGTCTAAGGATTCAAATCCAAATGCTCTTCTTTCTTGCGAAAGCGACACGATCTTCACGAACGTCGTTCTTACTCCAGATGGCGACATTTGGTGGGAAGATATGGGCATTGAAGCTCCAGAAGAAGGCATTGACTGGAAGGGCAATCCTTGCTACCGTTGCGTAGACGACAAGATGCGCATGGGTCCAAAGCCAGGTATGACAAAGGCTGAAGTCAAGGCTTCTGGTTACGTTGCAGCTCACAAGAACTCACGCTTCACGGCTCCAGCAATCAACTGCCCAGTTCTTGACAAGGATGGCTTCAACGGCATGTACAACAACAAGCCAACAGGCGTACCAATTGACGCAATCCTCTTCGGTGGCCGTCGTCCTTCAACAATCCCGTTGGTAAACGAAGCTCAGGATTGGACTCACGGTGTATTCATGGGTTCTGCCGCTGGTTCAGAAGTTACAGCTGCTGTTATTTCCGATCAGATCGGTCAGGTCCGTCGCGATCCAATGGCAATGCTTCCATTCTTCGGCTACAACGTTGCAGACTACTTCCAGCACTGGCTCGAAATGGAACGCACCAGCATCGATCCTACGAAGCTTCCTAAGGTTTACTTCGTCAACTGGTTCCGCAAGACCGCTAAGGGCGAATTCATGTGGCCAGGTTTCGGTGACAACTCCCGCGTTCTCAAGTGGGTTTGCGACCGTATCGAAGGTAAGGTCAAAGCTGTCAAGACTCCAATCGGTAACTTGCCAAAGGCTGCTGACATTTCTCTTGAAAACAACACCGGTAAGGACACCGTCAATACCAAGTTCCTCAAGGAAATCCTCAAGGTCGACAAGGAAGGCTGGATCAAGGAAGTTGAAACAATCGCAGCATCTTACGATGAATACGATGCAAAGGCTTCTAAGGGTTCCAAGGAAATCAACAAGGTTGCAAAGCGTGTTCCTGCAGCACTCCGCGCAAAGCTTGCTGAAATCAAGGCAGCTCTCCTTGCTAAGTAAGAATAGCAAGTATGCTAAAGAAAAAGACGCCGCAAATTTTGCGGCGTCTTTTTCTTTAGCAGTTTTTTTTAAATTAACTGAGTGACAACATCGCATCGATCGCACGTTTTGCACGAACAGAAATTTCTTCTGGCACCGTGACGACAGTTGTCATGGTCTTCAAGGAATTTCGAATCGATTCAAGAGTCGTGCGTTTCATATCAGGGCAGACGATGTCATCGGAAACAGGATAGAATTTTTTGTCAGGGTTTTCATTTTCCAAGCGGTGCAAAATTCCGATTTCAGTTCCGACTATGAATTCTTTTGCGTCTGATTTTTTTACGAATGTGCACATTGCTCCAGTTGAAAGAATCTCATCTGCCGCATCGCGCACTTCCTTGCAACATTCAGGATGAACCATCACGATTGCGTTTGGATGAGCCTTGCGCGCAGCGGAAATCTTTTCTGCTTTGAGCTTTGCATGAACGGGACAATAACCTTGCCAAAGGATATATTTCGAACCGAGCTTTTCAGAAATGTGCGAGCCGAGGTGCTGGTCTGGCACGAAAATTATTTCGCGTCCTTTCGCAAAATCCTTCATAACCTTTTCGGCATTGCCCGACGTCACACACATATCGCACTCCGCTTTTACTTCGGCAGTAGAGTTCACATAACAAACGGCACAGGCGTTCGGATGTTCGTTTTTCAACTCGCGCAATTGCGCTCCGTTAATCATATCCGCCATTGCGCAACCGGATTCGGGATTCGGAATGAGGACTTTTTTCGTCGGGTTTAAAATGGCGGCTGTTTCTGCCATAAAGTAAACGCCGCAAAAAACGATAACGTCCGCTTCGATTGTGGCGGCTTTACGCGCAAGTTCTAACGAATCACCTGTAAAATCTGCGATGTCCTGAACTTCGCTCCTCTCGTAATTATGTGCGAGAATTACAGCATTGCGAAGTTTCTTTAATTCGTTGATTTCCTTTTTGATGGTTTGCATAATTACTCCGATTATTTCTGGTCGTTAACCATTTCTGTGATTGCAGAGAGGAATTCATTAACATCTTTAAATCTACGATATACGGAAGCAAAACGGATGTATGCCACCTCATCCATCTTATGAAGACGGTCCATAACGAGCTCGCCGATTTTTTCCGATGGTACTTCGTCTCCTTCAAGCTCGGCAATGACTTCATCTAAAAGCGTGCGGACATCCGAATCGGGAATTGGACGCTTTTGGCATGCAACGCGTACGCCATGCTCAAGCTTATGACGGGAGAAGGGCTCGCGTCTACCATCGCGCTTTACAATCATAATTTCATCGCGGTTAATTTCTTCATGTGTTGTAAAGCGGCATCCGCATCCAACACACTCGCGGCGGCGGCGAATCGTCGCGCCGTCTCTGACGGATCGCGAGTCTAAAACCTTGTCTTCATCCTGTCCGCATTTAGGGCATTTCATAAATTGTTTTCCTTTTGTTCTTGTTCTTTGCCGTCACTATCCTTCCACAAAATAAGGAAAGAGCAGCTTCCAACTAAAAATGCAAATTGCCATACAGTCATCGTTGATAGACCTAAATAAGCTTCGCACAACATTGCGCTGCACATTGAAAAAGAAAGAACGGCAAGTGCAAGCTGAATAGATTTTATGGTGTTGTCTCTGCATTGAAAAGGTTTTAATATAAACCCAAGCAAAATGTAAAAGACAGAAGTCAAAAATATAGACACGCACATCATCATTGCTACATTTAAGGACGTGATGCCAATCGTTGCAATGAGAGCGACCGAAAAGATTTTCGGTAATAATCTCCATATTTTTGAATTCTTGAAATTTGATTTTTTTTGCATAAAATAATTATACCATAATTGCTTTCACTGTTGGGTTTAGATGTTTGGAGATTCGGAATTTCTAATTTTCAATGGTAGGGCTCTCGCCCCGCGACCGCCGCACAAGGAGAAAATTTAAAAAAGACTGAACCTTACAGAAGGGTGGTTCGTTTCATTATTTGATGAAACTAAAAGATTTTTTTGCGAAAAAAGTTCGCTTATTCAATATTGATTCTGTAAAAGCGGCCGCATTTGCGGTTGCTTTGATTTCCTCTTTTTCACTTATTGCCCGCGATCCTACAGAGCCGAGCTCTGCAATGGCCGATAAATTACGTGAAAAAGTTTTGTCCTCTCAGGATTTGCGCATTTGCGCGTTGGTCGTCGGCGCGGAAGGGCATGGTGTTGCCTTGGTTGGCGACAATAAAAACAATTTCCCTGTGCGCAAAGGAACTCGCTTTTCAAAAATAATAGATGGCGTCACCGTATCTTTAGAGGTGAAAGACGTAACTCCTTCAGGTGTCGAGCTTGAGACGGGAAAAAACGGCAAAAATATGTTTTTACAAGGGTCGTTTTCTCCTCTTTCATGTCCAACAAATATGCCGAAAGAATTTATCCGCCATTTGGAAGCGAATAATATTCCCTTAGATGTTTTGTTGCGTTTGATTGCAGATCAAAGCGGGGTCAATATTTCATCGTCTGATGCGACGGCAAAAAAGATGGTATCGATATTCTTGCGTAACGTTACAGCCGAGACGGCAGTTGAAGAAATTTGCAGAACTTCTTCGCTTTGGTTTCGCCGTGAAACGTCATCGGGTGTCCTTCGCGTAACGACGATGACAGAATACACATCCAACCTTGCCTCGTTCCGCGAAGAAAAAACAGAATCGTTTACTCTTCTTTATCCGAATGTAATTGAAGTGGCGAGCGTCATTTACGGCCTTTATCCTGAACGCACATTGCTTTCAATCGGTGAAGAGGAATTTGAAGAAGATGACGAGAATCAGCTTTCTCGCAGATTCCGCAGATTTCAAATGTTGAATGAAAATGGAGGCTCTTCGTTTTTGGATATGGAAGCGCCTGAAACATCTACGACTTCAGGTTCGTCTTCCGGGTCAGGGATGTTTTCATATTCTCGCGGCGGCGGAGTGAACCGTCTCGGGTCGCAATGGCGCTTTTTGAAAGACGCATCAAAACTTACCGGCCTTACGCAAAGCGAAGCGAAGAAAATCAATAACGCTTTCAAGAGCGGCAACACGAATGATTTTGAAAAAGTATATGGCGGCAATACAATTCAGGCCGCAAATATTTTCGTGACGTTAAGCCGTAAAACAAATATGCTCTTAGTTCGTACGAGTGATCCTAAAGCATTAGACGATATTCGTGATTTGATCAAGAGAATCGACGTTCCGACTCCAATGGTTCTTCTTGAAATGAAGATTCTTGAATTGACAGTCACGGACGATTACGTCGCTTCTTTCCAATATAGTTTCAACAGGGATAGCCACGCATCAGGAAACAACCCTATCGATCGCAAGAATAACATTCTTACAGGTTTTCCCGGATTTGATCCTGTAGGAGCGCCGCCCGCCGTTGCTGGAGCGATGAGCTTTCAAATCGTGAGCGACAATCTCGCCGCGCGTATTCAATTGTTGCAAGAAGACGGCAAAGTCAGAACTCTTGCAACCCCAACGATTCTTACGGCAAATAATGAAGTATCGCGTATTTTCGACGGACACGAACATCCGATTATCAAAGGCATTTCAGGTCAGACTGTGTTTAATGAAAACCAGACGGTGACGAGTCCTGCGACGGAATTCGAATATAAGGATGTAGGAACGATGCTTCTTGTAACACCCAACATCAATTCCGACAGGACCGTTACTTTGCGCGTGTTGCAAGAAAATTCCGAGCTCACAGAACGGGGAGCGGAAATCCCGGTTTACAGTTCGGCAAGTTTAGCGCCTGTTTCCTCTGCTCATGTTGATACAATTCATTCCCGTTCTCTTGCCGGAACCTTTGTCGCGAAAGATGGAATGACTGTTATGGCAGGCGGGCTTGTGAGCGAGAAAGAAAAAGAAATTTATACGAGAACGCCCGTATTGGGGTCGATTCCTCTTTTGGGATGGCTTTTCCGTGGTACCGAAAAGGTAAAGGAACGCTCTGAACTCATCGTTCTTATAAAGCCACACGTTATTTCAACTCCTATTGAAGGCGGAAAAATCAGCGCTGAACTTATGAAAAAACTTTCCGCGCATCCTGCAAAGGATGGGAGAACATCCATGGGTATCCACAAGAAGAATAAGAAGAGAACTGTTGAAGATGATGTAAAAAACATCATCAAGGATTGAGGAGAATATTATGAAGAAGCACGGATTTACTTTAATTGAACTTGTTGTAGTAATTGCGATATTGGGTATAATCGCGACGCTTGCAGTTTCGCGGATAGGAAATATCCGTGAAAAATCACAGCGTCAAGTTTCTCTTGCAAATCAAAGCGCGATTTCTCGGGCGGTAGAAGCTTTTATGGCGGCGAACCAAAAGGGGGTTGATAGATTGGATTCCCTCGTCGATGAAGAAGTTTCGGAAAGTTCCGCTTATGGATTTGATGTGAATTCAACTCTTGTCTCAAATAACGGCGCAGGTTTCTATGCTGGCCCCGATGATGCGGGATTTCCTTTGCCTCAAGCTCTTTCCGATCAAAACAGCGGCCTTACCCCAAATCTCGTGAATAACATTTTGATTCCTTACGTGTTGAATGAAAAAGAAGTGCAGGTATTGTCTAATTTTGGAGTTCGTTACGTAATGCGTCATACAACGTACTCTGACAAATCGCCGCGCGCGGCGTACAATGAAAAAGGAGAGGACGGCGCATATCTGTCCGATGATGCCAATATCGGATTGCATCCGAATAAAAGCGCGTGTATCGCAACTGTGATCACGAACGGTCTTGTCTGCGCTGCAATTTCCCCGTTCACGCCATTAGGACGTACGATTTACCGCGATTGCGGCCAGCTTTTGCTTCCAACGTATGAAACGGCGGCAGAATATCGCGGCGTGCAGGAAAGTGTTCTTAAAGAGGTTGCTGCAACGGGCGGCGCATTGATTGCATTTGGTCTTGGCGATGAGGCGACAATTATCGGCTCTGCAAACGGCGGCCTTGAATCAGCACCTTACGCCACATATCCTTTGAGGAAATTTTACACTCGTTATATTCTTCTCTTTCGCATAAATACAACGACACAAAGCGGTCAATTGGAGTTTGCGGGAGTTCTTGATCCATGCGGCAACACCATTCGTGTCGCACGTGAATATTTCCAATGATAGGAACGGGGAATGGGGAATAGTTTTCTCAAAAACATACTTGATTTCAAAGGGAATATGAGGTACAATTATAAATTATCAACAAGAAAGGAAATTTTATGCAAGCAGGTCCTATGCAGATTTTAGTCGTTCTTCTTTTAATCCTTTTGCTTTTTGGAGCAAAGAAGATTCCGGATATCGCCCGTTCTTTAGGTAAGGCTAAGGGTGAATTCAAGAAGGGTATCGAAGAAGGCAATAAGGCTGTTGAATCTTCTGAAGAAAGCAAAGAAGAAGCAAAAGCATAAAAGTTTTTGGCGTGACTGATGTAATCAAAGAACGCCTCAAAGATATTCCAAATCGCCCCGGTTGTTATCTCATGCGAGATCGCCGGGGTGTGATTATTTATGTAGGCAAAGCGAAGAATTTACGAAAGCGTGTGCAATCGTATTTTCGTCCGAACGCGCGTCTTGCTCCAAAAGTCCGTTCAATGGTGAATACCGTTGCCGATTTTGAGTATATGGTTGTAAAGAACGAGGCGGAATCTTTGCTTACGGAATCCTCTCTCATAAAAAAGTATAAGCCGCATTTCAATATTTTGATGCGTGATGATAAGCGGTATTTGGCTTTGAGAGCAGATCCCAATGAAGCGTTCCCAAGATTTACAACTTGCAGAATCGTGCGCGACGACGGTGCTTGTTATTTTGGTCCTTTCCCGTCCGCGCCTATAGTTCGCACAGCAAAAGATTTTGTGGAAAAATATTGGGGAATACGTGAATGCAATGCTGTAATGCCGAACGAAGAAACGTGTTCGCATTGCATGGCTGATGTAATACGTTTTTGTTCCGCGCCGTGTAAAGGGAAGATTACTGCCGACGATTATAAAAAACGTTTTGAAGAAGCGTGCTCGTTTTTGCGCGGTGAAAAACCTTCTGTCATCGACGAGGTTAAGAAAAAGATGTTTGAAGCGTCCGAGAAGGGGGACTTTGAAAAGGCCGCGCATTTACGCGATACCGTAAGCGCGTTGGTGGAAATGACTAAATCGCATTTTGTGCGCAAATCCCCTTCGATGAAGAAATCCGACGCCCAAGAGGGGATAGAGGAATTATCAAAAATCCTCAATCTTCCTTCGCCGCCGCAAGTTATAGAATGTTTCGATATTTCGAATCTGTTCGGTACGCACAATGTGGCTTCAATGGTCGTGGCGATGAATGGCCTTCCAAACAGGAATTACTATCGGCGGTTTAAAATTGAAACTTTCGAAGGTGCGGACGATCCTCGCGCGATGGCGGAAGTCGTCTTTAGGCGTTATAGGCAAGACGGACAGCTTCGAAGCAAATCCCCCAAGGCGGATTTGCTCGTGTGTGATGGAGGCATTACACAACTCCGTGCGGTACGTGCGACGTTAAGCGAGATGGGGATAAATGATATTCCGACGATTGGTCTTGCAGAGCGGATGGAAGAGATTATCCTCGATAATGGACTCCCTTCCATTCTTTTGCCGCGTGATTCCTTGGCCCTTATGGTGTTGACGCGCCTGCGCGACGAAGCGCACCGTTTTGCAATCACGTACCATCGCAAACTGCGCGATAAAACAATCCGCGAATCAGTGCTTGATGAAGTTCCTGGAATAGGACCGGCTAAAAAAATGAAATTATTGAAAGCTTTTGGCAGCGTCCATGCAATCGCAAAAACTTTGGAAGAGGATATTGCGAAAGTGGCAGGAGTCGACCTCTTTTTAGCCGCCGAAATCAAGCGCGTAGTGACAAGTATCACAAGTCGATAAAAGCATATTTTCCCCACTTAAATATTGCATATTATCACAAAAAATGAGATAATTATTCAGATGATAAAAAATGTTCCAGTGTTGGCTTTGGAAGGTGGGATGTTGCACAGTATTTGGGTGGAGGAAACTCCATCTGGGGTATTGAGGCAAGATGTTCGTTCTTGGCCTATAAGTGATGTTGATTTAGATGATGAGTCTAACGGCTCAGCAGATGTATCACCTGATGTAGAAAATGAGATGGAGGATGACGGTTCTTCTCCATTGATTTCTGCATTGCGCGAGGCTGTGTCGTTTTACAAGACTAATGAATTTGCTTTTTGCGTGCCTCTTTGCGAGACGTTGGGAAAAGTGTCTGCCGCCCCAAGCGAGGCTAGTGAAGACATTTTGCAATTGGCCCAAACGGATTTGGAATCCATCACTCCTTTCCCAGATGACGAATTGAAAGTCGGGATGGAAATAGTTGGCGAGTCCGAGAATTTGATATCTTATTTCGCTTGCGCATATCCAGAAAAAGTTGCATTGGAAATTGGGGCAAGTTTTGAAGAGGCAAAAATAAATATCGTCCATACAGACGTGCTTGCTCTTGGGCAAATGCAAATGTTGTGGAAAGATATCAATATCCAAAACGGAATTTCCCGCCGATTGATCCTTTTGAATTTTGGTGGTGGATGGGACGCATGCGTCTTTAACGACGGAAAGATGGAATATTTGCGCGGGTTAGGCAATATTGCCGATTCAAATCAATTGTATCGAGATGTTTTGTTGTCTTTGATTTCCCAGGGATCTTTGTCGACCGTCGGAGAAATAGTCGTATGTTCTTCCAAGTCAATCGAGCTTTCTGTAAAAGAGGCGTTGGAAAAAATCGCCACGGTAAGGGAAATTGTCGTAGAGGACGTATACCTCGGAATAGAAGGTTGCGCTCGTCGAATGTTGGAAGAGGAGTCTATTGACATTACTCCTGTATCTTGGCACCAGAATCTTTTGGAAAGCAGATTTCTTAAAAAGGCTTTTCGATGGATGTCGATAGTGGGAGCGTTTTTTGTTTTGGCTGTGTTGTCTTTTATTGCAGGTCCTATGGTTTATGACCACTTGCGCGATACGGAATCAAAGGAACGAAGCAAGCACAGGAAAGAATACCAGGAAATCAAGAAAATGCAAAAGGGCATCGAGATGGTGCAGCGCTATTCTGATTATTCTTACGGTATGCTCGAAATATTGCGCGTCATAAGCGAGAATATGCCGGAGACGGTCAATCTTACGCGCTTTTCATACGAAGGCCCGAAATACAACGAAGAAGAAACGGAAGAATCGAAAGAAAAGCGTTTAGGAACTATCAATCTGCGTTGCAAGGCTTCCGTCCATGAAGACGTTGTGGAATTCAATAACGCCCTTAATAATTGCGGGTATTTCAAGCCGGTGAAAAAGGACGGCTCGTCTATCAAGGAAGATCGCAATGGCGGATTCTCCTTTGAGTATAAAGCGACGTTGACTTCTGAAGACGTGATTTCTTCGGGGAGGGATGATTGATTATGGGCAGTTTATCATCAATGTCAATTCGCGATCGCTCTATCTTGTTAGTTGCAGGAAGTGTTTTTATATTTGCAATCTTGATCGTATTGTGGCTTTTCGTCTTTTCTCCTTCATGGAAGACATCGCGGAAAAAATACAATACGATGCATAAAACGCGAATGAACGAACTTGCGCTCGTGATGCAGAAAGAAGAGTGGAAGAGCAAGGACGCAGAGGAGCGCGGCAAATTGCCAAAATTCTCGCTCGATAAAAACTTGAATATGCATTGGCTTTCAAAAATAAATTCGATTGCAGAAGGAATAAAAAAGGAAGATTATTTTTCTATTCCAGATACGCGAGTGACGAGTGAAAAGAATGTCGACGGGGAAGTAAGCGGCGACGATGACGGCGAAGTAGAAAACACGCCTGGCGTATATGAATGCGATATTGAAGTGAAGAATTGGAAGGCGACGCTTCCAGCTCTCGTAAAATTTGCCCATGCATTACAAAGCGCGGAAGACGCGATGTTTGATATCCGCGAAATTACAATCGATGTAAAGAAGGGGTACTTGCAAGGTAGCCTTACAATTTCGTGCGCCTATATGCGTGATGATTTAGAGGAAGAAGAAACGGAAGAAAAAACGCCTGAAGAAGAATCTACAACTTCTACGGAGGAAGATGCTCCGCAGAATGATTCGCAAGGCTTAAACAATCTTCCAAAGGAGAATGAAGCAAAATGAAAAAGATGATACCATGCTTTATATTGATTTTTGTGTCTTTGTTTGCTCAAGTTGCAGAAGCTCAATTGAACACATTGCGCGCAAGAGGCGGGAGAAATTTCCCTCGTTCATCTCAAATGCAAACGCCTCAATTAAATCCTCTTTCATCGATGACGAAAGAGCCGGAAGTTGAAGTCGGTACGAACGGCTATTCTTCCATCGTTTTCAATGAAGCTCCAATTTCAACAGTCCTTGCAGCCTACGCAAACCAACTCGGGAAAACGATAATCCCGGCACCTGGGTTGCCAGAGTCAAAAATCACAATGCAAAGCCTCAAAGGGCAGGAGTTGACAAAGGAAGAGTATCTTGCCGCCATTGAAGCAAAGCTCGTTATGGAAGGCGTCGTCCTTGAACCTTTTGGCGAAAAATTTTTGCGTGCGATTCCTCGTAAATCCGCGCGTAAAATGGGTATCAGAACGAGAATGAACGTATCGACGAACGCTCTTCCTGAAATGGGACGTATGGTGAGCCAGTTGATTCGTCTTCGTTACATTTCCGCAGAAGAAGCTCAGAAGGCGATTGAAGGCTTTAAAGACGATACGGGATTATTCCAAGTATTTGAACGCAACAATTCGATTCTCGTTACGGATACGGAAGAGAACGTAAACCGCATGCTTGAGATAATCCGCGAAATCGACGTTGCAACTCCCATTCTTGAAGTCGTCAGAGACGTTCAAATTACGAATGCCGCTGTGACGGAAATAAAGACTGTTCTCGAAACGATCGTTACGGAATTGCAAAAGGACGAAAGTGGAAAAAGTGTCAGCAGCGCTGCTCCAAGACAGACTGGTTCTATCGGTATGATGCAGTCCGATCGCAGCAGAAGGCTTTCAACTTTACGCGGCGGTCTTCTTAATAGGACTATGCCGCAAGAGCCCGCTAATACGACGATGATGGCGAATGTAAGCGAAGAGGATAAGGAATTGATTCGCGGAAAGGTTGTTTTGATTGCAGATGAAAGATCAAATAAGCTCATCATCATTACGAGAGAATCGAATTTAGAAGTCTTGTTCAAAGTTATCCACGCGTTGGACGTGCCGACGACGCCAGAAGTTATGGTTGAAGTTTTCCGAATGGAATATGCAGATGCGGAAGAAGTTTCCTCAATGCTTAACGACCTTATCGGAAACGGCTCGTCTTCATCCTCAAATGCTAAAGACAACAAGAATGCGGCTGTCCGCAATACAAGTACGCAAACGAGGCAGCCAACGACAAGTGGCAATAAAGCAACGAGAACGGCGCAAGCTCTTGCAGGCAAGCTTGGCGAGCTTAACAAGGACAATATTAAAATCCTTGCAGATAAGAGAATTAACGCAGTCGTCGTTATGGCTCGTACGGCTGATATGGCTGCAATCAAAGACGTCATCAAACGAATGGACGTCAGGCTTTCTCAAGTGCTCATCGAAACAGTAATCGTCCAGGTCGAGCTTGGTGATGAACTTTCCACGGGTATTGATTGGATAAAACGCGGACGGAAAGAAGGTAATTCATTTGCAAATGGCGATATGATGGCTGGTGGCGGCGGATCAGGCTCTAGTACATTGAAAAACTTTACAGGTACAGGAGAGTCTATGGCAGAAAAGATTGCAGCTATGAAAGCAGCGGGTATTGATACAAGTGACATGAAGGCAAATGAAATTGCAGAATTAGCCAAGGACTTTGGTACAACAACGGCAAATCCTATCGGTGGCGGTCTTAACTATTTCTTGAAGTCTGACAAGCTTGACTTGAGCGCTGTTATTCAGATGGCTAAATCCGACAGCCGTACGAAGGTTCTTGCTTCTCCTATTTTGATGACTGTCGATAATAAGGAAGCGACGATTGAAGCGACCGATATGATTTATCTTTTCGCGGGTTATCAGTATTCAGGTTCGTCTTACAACGGTACGCAGGTACGTAACTATGACAAGCGCGATATCGGTTTGACGGTAACGGTAACGCCTCGCATCAATCCTAACGGTACGGTCGTGTTGAGCGTCGCGCAAAAGTTTGAAACGCAAGGTGCAGACCAGAATGTTCCGAATGAAAGCGGCGGCACAGACCCTTATGCAACAGTTACGACGCGTAAGATTGAAAGTGATATTTCTGTTGAAAATAAGCAAACTGTAGTTATGGGTGGTTTGACGAGAAAAACAAATACTGAATCTGAATCGGGAACTCCGATTTTGAAGGATATTCCATATATCGGCAAATGGATTTTTGGCAGCGTCAGCCAAACGGAAAAGCGAAGCGAGCTTCTCGTATTCATGACGCCAT
>JAGCMU010000119.1 GCA_017646325.1 Kiritimatiellia bacterium | reverse complement strand
TTATTCTCGTCATAGGGGTTCTTGCAGGGCTTGCAGGAATAAGCATTACTGCCGGCGTGAAAGCCGCCAAACTTCAAACAGCAACGCGCGGGGTATTGCAATATGTACGGCAGGCTCGCGCCATTGCTTTGTTGAAGGGGCGTCCCGTTGTCGTTCATTTTGAGGAAATGAACAAGGACGGGGCGTTTTCATTTACGAGAATGTCGTTGGAGTTTACCGCCGATTCCACGTATTCTTCGTCGGGGAACAATGTCGTTAAATATGGTTCGGCGGAAACGTTGACGGGAGAAGTCGTCACCTTAGAGATGAACAATCTCGATGAGAACGACCAGTCTTCAAGTTTTTTATTAGAGCCTCAGGATTTTGAAGGTATTCACGTTCGTGTTGGAGTGAACGAAGAAATAGAAGTGAAAAGCCGCATATCTGTTTTCAGTAATGTTGATTTTCTTTTAAAACAGGCGGCGAGAACAAAGAAGACGGACGACAAATCCGAGAAAAAAGAACAAGAAGATTTCGATGAATCCGATTTTGAAAAGGCGGGAGAAGAATCGGGAAGCATCGTTTATGAAACGAACGGAAGGTGCGATCCCTACATTATCACAATTTGGGAAGATGGAACAGATCCTGAAAAAGGGCTTAAAATCAAAGTTGATAAATTCGGCAAAATGAAAGAAGAATCGAGAGAGGAGGATGAATGATGGAGCAAACGAAAAAAGGCATGTCTCTTATTGAAGTAATGGTCGCTTCCCTCATTCTCTCTTTAGGGATTCTTGCGTGCTTGACGCTGTTTTCTCAAAGCCAGCACATGCTTCTTTCCTCTCGCCGTTTTGAAATTGCGCAACGCGTATTCGCGTATGGCGAGATGTATTATCCGATTCCTTTCGAGGTGACGAAGGATCCTGTTGACGACGATAAATTGAACGTTGAAAAAATATCGGCCGAAGAACTGATAAGTAAACTCGATATAGAAAAAGATATGTCGCTTGAAGATAAAAAAGATTTGAGCGGGTATTACTACGAACGCACGGTCGACGAATTGGATGATGAAGAGCGCGATCGAAACGGTAATTTGTATACGATTCGAACGACAGTAAGCTGGGGTGGATATTTGCGCGGGATGAAACCGGAAAAGGAAACAATTATAACGCTATGGCGTAATAAGAACGGCGGCAATGCGGCGAAAACATCTGGGGCGGGAGGTAAGAAGTAAAAATGAAAAAGGGTTTTACTTTAGTTGAAATGCTTATTGCCGTCATCATCATCGCATTGGTGACTCTCACGGCGACAATGACTTACACGAACGTGATGAAGGGATGGCGTGAGGCGACAGACATGGTCGACAAAATGCAGAATGCCGATTACGCATTCCATCAGATCGTAGCGGGAATAAAGAGCGCGTATTATCCGATTGACGGGCAAAACGATGATAACGGCCGCGGCTTGCAACTCATCAACGGCGGCGACGGCGAAGATGAATCTGAAAGCGATTGGATTGAATGGACGAAACTTGGAACTGCAATTATCGGCAATAAACTTGAGGCTTCCCAGACGGCGCATAAAGTCCGTCTTTGGATCGAGGAGCCGCGCGTACACGGGGAGCAGGGGGGCTTGTGGGTCAAAACATGGAACGCTGCATTGGTAAATGAGAATGCCTCTTCATACGACGAGGAAAATGTGGGCGACGAATTTCTTTTCGTTCCTGATGTCGTGGGATTTGATTGTAAAATACAAAAGGATCCTGCGTCGCTTGAAAACGACGGCGAACCAAAATGGGAAGAAACGTGGGACACGTCGAATGCGATCCCTTATCGCGTGAAATTGACGTTTCGAATGAAGCCGACAGAAGAAGACAAAGAACCGATTCCCGTTATGCGTGTTGTGACAATTCCGTTGTGGGACGTGTCGCAAAACCCAGTAAGTCTTTCATCTGAATCTTCAAGGTCCGCCTCTGATAAAGGCGGTGGCGGCAAGGGTCCTCAAGGGCCTCTAAGCGGTGGAGGACCGGCACGATGAACATGAAAAGAAAATGCGGCAGTGCATTGATAATTGCATTGTGGACGATTCTCATTTTGTCCGCGATTGTTTTCAGTTTCGCGTTTGAAGCCAAAGTGCAGTCTAATGTCAACAGCTTTATGCGAGAAAGAGCGCGTCTTGATAGGCTCGTAGAAAACGGAACTGTAATTGCCGAGGTGATTATTGCAGGGGCTCCTACAGTTTCTTCGGAATCGGAAGACGAGTCGGAAAGCGACCTTGAAGAGCTTGAAGAAAAAGACAGATGGCTGCAAGTTAAGAGGCAGTTGAAAAAAGGCGGGTCCGTCGTCGTCGGGCCTATTGCTGTTGACGCCGAAAATCCCGATGACGGAATTGTAACGATTGAAATCAAGGTGAAAGGCTCAGGGAGTATTTCGGCAAACACTTCTTCTGGCTCTACATCCACCCAGCAGGCGGGAGCAAGTTCTGGGGGAGCGTCGAAATTCAATTTGAATATGCTTTATCCAGGCGAGGATGGGGATCCTCATTACAAGGAATTGTGGACGACTATTTTGACATGGGCAAACGTACCTGAAGATGAAATAGATAAAGGCGTATTTATTGACAGTTGGACCGACTGGCGTGACAAGGACGATGTCGCGACGAGTACTGACGGGGGAGCCGAGTCTCTTTATTACGAAGAGGAAATTGAATATGAAAAAGGTGAAAATCCTATAAAACCGACGAATGGAGCAATTCCCGATATTCGGGAACTTGCATACATCCGCGGCTTTAGGGATCATCCGGCGATATTGGGAGTCCCTAATAAGGATGGCGTATTGGCGTACGATCCGGAAGATAAATCGAAAGAGCCTTTATGCGTTTCCAATATTCTTGAAGTTCTTACCGTCGATTACGGAAGTAGTACAAAAATCGATATCCGCCACGCGTCCAAGGCTGTGCTTATGTGCATCCCTGGAATACAAAAGCTTGATGAGGAATATGATTATCAGGAAACGTCCGATATTGCAGATGCGATCATCGGATATCGAAAGGCTCTTGAGGGGGAGGAAAACGATTATACGACGTATTTGAAAAAATCGTTTGACGAGCCTGATTGGAGTTGGGAAAAATTATGTGAAATAACTTCTGATGCAATCGGTTCTCGGGCAAAGGAATATATAACATGGGAAAGCGCTTTTGGCGAAGGGTCGATTTATGAATTGACGATTATCGGACAGTCAAGAGGGCAGTCTCATACTGCAAAGGCTGTTGCGATTGTAAATGGCGAAGAATTAAAATATATCAGATGGCAGGAAAATCCGTAAGGTAAGGAAATATAAATGAAGAAGTTTTTGTTTGCCGCGTGTTTGGCGGCCTCGGTGATAGTTCAATCGGACAACTCTTTTTTAATGGAAAAAGATTTATGGATTTTGTCTGGGGATTCAATTACCTCAACCGACACTTATCGTCAGATTTTACAAACGGCAATTAATCATTATCATCCAGATAGCAATATTTCCATAGGTAATCGTGGCGTGTGGGGGCAAAAGCTTTCGGAAGAAAAAACACTCGAAGAAAAAGCCCAAATCATTTCCATTATGATAGCGATGAATAGTTTTATTCATCACGAGTTTGGAGATCAAGTTGATTTTTCAAGGATTATTGACGACCATATAAAATTGTTGCGGGAGCGTATTCGCGAATACAAGAAAAACGGAACGCATGTTATTCTCATGACGCCAACTCTCACAGATGAGCGGGAAGGCGGATTTTTTGTAACGTACAACACCCGTCGCGGTTTGGTTGAAGTCGGAAAAGCAATCGAATCACTTGCAAAAGAAGAAGGCTGTTTCGTGTTGCCTGTCGCAGAAGAACTTGAAGAGTATATGAAAAGGATGGGGCCGTATGAATGTTTCCGTCCAGATGGCGTCCATCCTTATGGGTATGGGCAATACGTTATCGCAAATACTTTTTTGCGCCATTTGAATTTTGCGGGAAACTTGAATCAAGGACGAAATTTAACTGCGCCGAAAAAAATAGAGCCGTTAGATTTCAAGTGTATGACACGCTTTTTGAATTCTCCAGAGGAGAAGATTAAATTTGCATCAAACGGCATTAAGGGGCGAATCCGTTGGAGCGTGTGGTGCGATTCTCCTCGTGTTGTGAAGGAAAACGATTTGGCGGGGCATTGCATGGCACGGGGAGAAGGAAGATTGAACGGCGAAAGAGAATGGACGCTTCCGGTTTGCGGAGATGCAATTTCTCTCAAGATTGGTGAACGGGCACGGATTTTAATTGATATCATTCCTGATTGCGATAAGAAAAGTAGACTCTTTTGTGTCGACTTGGCAAATACGGTCGTTTTTAAAATGAAAGACGGAAAAGTTTCCGGTGAAGTCACGACGACGAAGAAACGAAGCGAAGGGCCGCAAGTTGCGACATGGGAAGTGAGAGAGGACGGACCCGACTTGTGGTTTACAGGAAAGGTGAAAGCGGACAGTTGGAATTATAAACCGTATGGGTCGTGGGGTAATGTTTTTAAGATGAACGGCCTTCAAGTACTTTTTGATTTTCGCCCAAAGGAAAGATTCGCAGGCGTTAATACAGATCGTGATGCGCCAATGGTTTTATTTTCAATCGTCGATAATCCAGAATTTTCTTTTATGCCGTTTGTGTGGATGGCTCGCCGTTATCAAGCGTCGTTATTTTCATACGCGAAGAAGTGTGATGGCGGATACGATTGGACATTGGGATTCAGAGGAAATATCACAGATTGTGAAGCTTTTGATATCCGCAAATTGGATTACTTCGGATTTTATCTTATTGTTGCCGACGAGGAAGGAAAAGATATTGTAAGATACACTCAAATGCCGTATCTTCCTCACGACAATCCAGAACGTCGTATGAATCAAATGATGATTATCGACCGCAAAGGGGTATTCCCCAATAAAACTACGACAACAGTTAATTTCTTCGCGTTTTGAAAAAATTAATCGAGCTTAAGCGACCAGATTTTGTTTTTGGGGGATTTGACGCAAGGTGCAGAAAAAATCTCTTGATTGTTTTTAACGAGTGAAGCCGTTGAAGATGTGATGTGTATTTCGTCTCCGCCGATAACATTTGCAAGAAGGAGACATTTTTCTGCACCGTCTCCCCGGCCGAAATTCCAGACCTCATCGGGTTGAGCCATACGCGATGTGCCGTCGTAAATTGATTCGTTAACGAGAGAATCAATCTTTGAAATAACTTCGGCTTGAGAAAGGCCTTTCAATGCTTCCTTTGATACGGGAGAACGGTTCAGGGCGGCGCTAATAAAAGGACGCTCTTCTATGTTTGCCATGTCTCTTGAAGCATATTTTGCAAGGGCCGCCGTGCGGTTCTTTGAAGACGCATTTTCAAGGTAATCTCTTATTTCCGAATAATCCATGCCGACAGTGAGATTGAGAGGATTCTCGTCGTTTATAAAATCAACTTTGCTTGCATCAGGTAGACGCGGGACTACGAGGCGTTGGTCTACGGCATCTTTTGGCGGAACAAGGTATTCTTTAAGATTTGACGAAAATTTCCCATACACTTCAGGATTGATAGAAGCTTCCTTGTAAAGGAGATGAATGAAGCCGGATACGTGAGAGACAATCGTGACGCGTTCGTGTTCGAGGGCTCTTCGCGCCTGTGATGAGATGACAGTTCCGTTCGCCCACATCGCTTTCGTTACAAGGCGGCGGTTGTTCGTGAGAATGCCTGAATCGACATTGATATAATTTTGCGAATGGAGCGGCGTGGCCATAAGGTATATGTCTTCAAGAGGCAAGCCGCATACGACGAAAGCCGCTGCCGCATAAAGCCCTGCAAGGGAAACACATTCGCCCGCTCCCGTCGAATATCCGTCTTTGTGACGGAAGGCATCCATCGCTTCAACCGTTTCCGTTTTCCAATACGGAATCGTATCGCCATCGTATTTGTCCAAACCGAAATGCCGTCTTATATCAATGTCGTAATAATAAACGTCTCCTTGATATCCGAAAAGGGCATTTGATTTTGCTATCTCATCGGGTGATAAAAACGGCGCGAAACGTTTTAATTCGTTTTGCTGTTTCGTAAGCCCCCACGTATTCAAATCGAGGTTGAATACGTAATTGTCCATTATATGCTGGCGTAATTTCTGCAACCTTTTTTTCGGACGCATTTCCCGAATGTTCTTAAAAGTGTCCAATTCGCGCCATGCCCAAATGCGAGGGGAGAGGATGTTGGCTAAAACGAGCGAATACATCAATTCAGGAAATACGAATATTTCCATATCTGAAAGTGTGATGGCGGATGATTTTTCCTCGTCTGAAATGAATTTCATGTTATGACCAGAGTTGTTTGATGTATGAAAGGGACGCTGACAAATTTTCAGGCGTGACGAACGAGCGTGGCTCAAAAACTTTTAAAACGTCTTCGCGTTGCGCAAGTTTCTTTAAGGACTTAAAATCAACATTGCCGCCCCCAGGTTGTAAATGGTCGTCATTATAGGCTATGACATCATTTAAGTGGATCCCTGAAATATGCGGAGCAAGTTCTTCTGCAAGGACATCTTCTTTTTTCGACCACGCAAAGGAAGACTGGACTTTTGCATGCCCTGTATCAAACCAAAGTTTTAGGGGCGCGTCCTTAAATTCGTCCATGAGAGAGATGGCTTCGTCTGCATTTGGAAAGCCTTCAATGCGCGGAAGATTTTCAAGGGCGAGAGTAATATGATATTTTTCAAGGTGCGGCAGAATCTTTTCAAATTCCCGACGGAATAGATCGAGATATTTTTTCCCGCGCTTTTCGCGAAGTTTAAGAGCCTTTCCCTTTGATTTTTTGTAATGCGGATTTTCAATGTCCCATTTTGCCTTTTCAAGGCGTATGCGCATTGAACTGTCGCCAAAACTTCTGAAAAACGTCGTGAGCGGAACGTATCCTGCGTGAAAGACAATAACCTTTGCCCCTAATTCTGAAGCACACTCGCACGTCTCGCGCAAGTAAAGGCGAGCCAAAGCTCGTTCATCCTCGCTCTTTGCGAGAAGCTGGTAAAGTTCGGGGTGTCCTGATGGAGCGCCTACGGGGACGGGGCAATAAGCATGGATCGAATCAATCGTTATTTTATTTAATGAACGCCTAAAACCTTCCAATTGGAGGGGTGTCGTTTTAAAGCCTAATTCAAGAGCGTCAAAACCAAGGGCAAGGGCTTCTTCCACAATTTCTTCGCCTGTCGCAAGACGCGAATTATTCCAATTGGTGGATAGGGCGAAGCGCATACGAAGGAATCTCCTTTACGCCTTCCAAAGATAACAGATGATTGTCGCAACGATTGTGCCCGTTGCCATACCGGCATATACTTCAAGGCGTGTATGTCCTAAAAGTTCCTTTAACTCGGCGACGTTGAATTTCTTCGATTCCTTAAGTTCTTTTACGATTTTATTTATGATTTTCGCCTGTTCCCCCGCCGCTTTGCGTACGGTTGCGGCATCAAACATAGTGACAGAAGCAAGCGCGAGCGCGAGCATTGTGATAGGCGCGCCAAAGCCTTCCGTCAAACCAATGGAGATTAAAGTTCCTGTCACCATCGCAGAGTGGGCGCTCGGCATTCCACCGGTGGAAACGAGATATTCCAAATCGATTTTTCCGGTCTTTAACGCAGAAAAGGTAAGTTTGATTGTCTGCGCCGTAATCCAAGAGAGGAAGCTGCACCAAAACCACGGGTGACAAAAGATGTTGAATATGTTCCAATCCTTGATAACACTTGCAAAAAAAGTGGTCATGATAACTCCTTGTTCAAAGCATTTTTGATTCGCTGATCGACATCTCTTTCAAGAAGCGCGTCGAGGACAGGCGAGATTTCGCCTTCCATAATATGGTCGAGCGAGTATAAAGTTAAATCGATACGATGGTCTGTAAGACGGTTTTGCGGGAAATTGTAAGTGCGGATTCTCTCTGATCTATCTCCGCTGCCGCGAAGGCTCAATCTGTCTGCTCCGGCTTTCGCCTCTGCTTCGCGGCGGCGATGGTCGAGAATACGGGCTTTCAAAGTCGCCAAACATTTTTCGCGGTTGCGTTGTTGGCTTCTTTCGTCCTGACATTGGGCGACAAGTCCTGTAGGGAGGTGGGTCATACGAACGGCCGACTCCGTCTTGTTGACGTGTTGCCCGCCAGCGCCACCTGCACAGAATAAATCAATACGGATGTCTTTTTCGGGGATTTCCAATTCGTCTTCTTCATCGGCCTCGGGGAATACGACTACGGTTGCCGCCGAAGTGTGGACTCTTCCTTGTGCTTCCGTTTCAGGAATGCGTTGCACACGGTGTCCGCCGGATTCGAAACGGAACAAACCATAAGCACCTTCGCCGACGATGGTGAAAATAACTTCCTTATATCCGTCCAAGGAAGTTGCGTTGGCGCTCATAATGTTGACTTTCCATCCGCGGGTTTCGCAATAACGCAAATACATGCGTAAAAGGTCGCCGGCAAAAAGAGCTGCTTCTTCCCCGCCCGTTCCGGCGCGGATTTCAAAGACCGCATTTCTTTCGTCGAGCGGATCCGGCGGGAGAAGGGCGGCAAGTACGCGTCTTTCCGCTTCAGGCAACTGAGCTTCCAAGGACGCAATTTCATCCTTCGCCATTTCTCCAAAATCAGGGTCTTCAACTAATGCTTTATTCCCGTCGATATCATCGAGCAGTTTAAAATAAGCTTTGGCTACAGATTCCAATTTACGCAAAGATGTATGTTCGCGTACAGTTTCCCTGTAACGTTTGGGGTCTGCCAAAATATCCGCATCGCCCATAGCTTCTTCAACTGCTTTGAGGCGATTTAAGATTTTACCTATTTGTTCTTTTTCAAGCATAAGTCAAATAAGAAAAAAAGACGAACGATGGCGCAATACTGCGCAACCGCTCGACCTTCTTCCTTTGCAAAAGAAACTTACTTGGCAAACTTTGCGTAACGTTTCTTAAAGAGGTCAACACGACCTTCGGTGTCAACCATTGTCTTTTGCCCCGTGAAGTATGGATGGCAAGAAGAGCAAGTGTTCACCTGCATTTCTGGCTTGGTTGAGCGGGTTTTAATGACATTACCACACGCGCACGTAATGGTGGCGTCGCCATATTGTGGATGAATTCCTTCTTTCATAATCTACCTTTCCTAAAAATTTTGAAGTAATATTTTATCTTATTTTCGTGGAAATTGCAAGTAGGATTTTTAATTATTGGAAAAACAGGAAAAGATATCTGCGGGTATTTTACAAATCGCATACAAAACCGTGTAGATGTTTTACAAAGATATGTAGTTTTTTTACAAAGAATTTACAAAGATTTTACAGAAATCGTATTTTATTTTTTTCTTGCCGATGGTATGATAAAGCTGTATTTTCGCCCACGGTGGGGGAATGAAGAAATGAGAGGAAAAAAATGAAAGCAGAAATAACATGGCAAACGGCAGAACTCGACTATCCTATGCGCAAAATGCGGTATGGGGACGGGCTTGTCGTCGATGAATATATAATTCCCGAGGAAGACAAGAGGGATATATTGGAAGCATTGTATCCATTTACTCCCATTCCTGAGATGGATGAGATTTTTGAAGACGTGTGGTCCAATACGGAATTTATGATCCGTGATTTCAGGGTTGTTAAAGCGGATTACGGGTTAAAACTTATAAGCCCCGCGGGAGGGGCGGTTGAAGATTGGTGGAAAAAGGAATCGGAAGAGGAACGGGAATTTTCGTGCTTGGTAGATATAAATTACGATGCAGGGTATCGTGATGCGATGGAAGGCTGCCGTTATGGAACTCATAAATATTCGCGACGCCTTAATCGGAGCGTCGATTTCAACAACGGGATATGTTCCGCGTATGATGACGGTTATTCGTGGGGGATGGTAGCAAGGGGATGTTTAAATCCTACCCGTGGGCAATGCGAAGAAGTTCCGCAAGAACAAATTCATGAGTCAATCCAGAAACGACCTTTTCTCTGAGTTGAAGGATTCTAAATCGAACTCTGCGCAAGATGTTTATGTTTTTAAACCCGCATGCGTTTTTAACGAGGTTACGCAATATCCACGAGTTTTTGTTGTTGTCTGTCGCAAAGCCTGCTTCCTTTAGGAGTTCCGCTTGATCTGGAGGTATTTGCTTCGCCCAAATACCTCCAGATGAAATGAATTTGCTGTCATACGCCGCGCGGATTACAATCATTTCTCTAAAAGACTTTTCATTCACATTTAAGAGCAGAATCGGGAAGGAGTTGTTCCATTCAAAACGCAGCAAGACGTCTAATAGTTGTTTTGCGTTATGTGAACATAAAGCACTTGTCACT
>JAGCMU010000118.1 GCA_017646325.1 Kiritimatiellia bacterium | reverse complement strand
GTTGGAAGCGGCGCTCCAAGGCGGCGTCCTTTTCCATATATTTGCGGTATTCGTCAAGGGTTGTCGCTCCGACGCAATGAAGTTCGCCGCGGGCGAGCATTGGCTTGAGCATATTCCCGGCATCTGTGGAGCCTTCTGTTTTGCCGGCTCCGACGATAGTATGTATTTCGTCGATAAACAAAATGATTTGTCCGTTTGAAGATCTGATTTCATTCAAAACGGCTTTCAATCGTTCTTCAAACTGTCCACGGTATTGAGCGCCCGCCATAAGGGATGTCATGTCGAGAGAAAAAACGGTTTTGTCTTTAAGTCCTTCCGGTACATCGCCGCGGACAATGCGCTGGGCAAGACCTTCAACAATAGCCGTTTTTCCCACGCCCGGTTCGCCGATTAAAACGGGGTTGTTTTTTGTTTTGCGGGAAAGGATTCGAATAACGTCGCGAATTTCCGTATCTCTTCCGATGACAGGATCAAGCTTTCCGCTTCTTGCCATTTCTACAAGGTCGCTGCCGTATTTCTTCAAGGCTTCGTATTGCCCTTCGGGATTTTCGGAAGTGACGCGTTGATTCCCTCTCACCGCTTGCAGCGCTGAAAGAAATCCATTTTCGCTTACACCGAGATTTTTCAGGATTTTCGTAACGGGCAAATTGTGGTTTTTTAAAATCGCAAGCATAATGTGTTCAACAGAAATGAATTCGTCTTTCATTTCCTTTGCGACGTCTCCCGCTTTAACGAGCGTTTCGTTTAACGCGGCGGTAATGTAAATCTTGTCACGTTCAATCGAGCCAGAAATTCGAGCTTTTCGATTAATTTCTCCTTCAACCTGCGATGAAAGAACTTCAGAGGAGACTCCCATCTTGGTGAAAAGGTTTCTAATCAAGCCTTGAGAATCTTGCAATAACGCAAATACAACGTGTTCAACATCAATTTGCTGTTGGCCATGATGCACCGCTACATTCTGCGCCAATTGTAAAGCCTCTTTAACTTTTGTTGTATATTTTTCACTATTCATAACTTCCTCCTTTGTGCAAACTGCACGACAAAAAGATTAGCAAATGGTGTGCCAACTGGGAAAAGTAAACGTTCTCTTTTTAAAAGTGGTACAAAAAGACACAATGTGCCATACTGTCGCACATCTTGTGATTTTTTATTTTTTAATGTTACAGCAAGTGAACTTTTAGTGTGGTTAATTTTTTCCATCCATAGTTTGCTTACTTATGGTATAATTTTACTGTTGATTTTCATCATAAAGAAAGAAGAAAATATGAAACCTATTTTACTTGCAGGCAAGGCAGCGTTTTCGCCATTTCGTTTGGATGCTCTTAGAGCGGCAATGGGCTCTCGTGTTCAAGAGTTGAGTTGTGCTGAAATTGAGACTCGTTGGGTGTATGCAATCAATGCCAACGGAGAAGTCTCTGAAAAAACGCTTGAAGCGGCGGCGAGTCTCTTGAATGCCGAACTTGATGGTGATACGTCTTTAGCTTCTACATCTTCTTTTTATGTGACGCCTCGCAAAGGAACTATTTCTCCTTGGTCTTCAAAGGCAACGGACATTTTCCGCAATTGCGGCTTGAAGGGTATTGAACGCGTTGAGCGCGGTATCATTTTCAATATCGCCGTTCGCGGCAAGAGCTTGCCGTTTGATGTTATTAAGCCTGCTTTGCCGGCTCTTTTTGATAAGATGACGGAAGGCGTGTATACTTCTCTCGACGATCTTTTTGATATGCTTCCTCCAGCACCTGGCCGTGTATACGATGTTATGGGCAAGGGTGTTGAAGCTATTCGTGAAGCTAATACAGAAATTGGTCTTGCCATTTCAGAAGAAGAAATGCAGTACCTCGCAAAGTCATTCCGTGAAGCAGGGCGCAACCCGACCGATACGGAACTCGTTATGTTCGGACAGGTAAACTCCGAGCATTGCCGCCACAAGATTTTCGGCGCAAAATTCATCATTGACGGCAAGGAGCAGGAAGAATCGCTTTTTGGCATGATTAAAAACACTCATGCAAAGCGTCCGAAGGATACGCTCGTTGCATATAAGGACAACTCCTCAGTCGTCGTTGGTTATCCAACTCAGGCATTCGTTACCGATCCAAAGACGCACCGTTATGATTTCAAGAAGAAACAGCTCGACCAGCTTATGAAGGTTGAGACGCACAACCATCCAACTGCGATTTCCCCTTATCCAGGTGCGGCAACAGGCGTCGGCGGTGAAATCCGCGACGAAGCGGCAACCGGTTCAGGCTCGCGTACTGTTGCAGGTATTTGCGGCTTTATGGTAAGCAATCTTCGCATCCCAGGATGGCTTCAGCCCTGGGAAAAGGATTATGCTGAATTGCCCGGGCGTCTTGCGACCGCTCTCGATATTATGACGGAAGGTCCTTTAGGCGGTGCTGCTTTCGGAAATGAATTTGGCCGTCCTCAACTTACGGGCTTCTTCCGTACGTTTGAAGGTGAAAGCAATGGAATGTATCGCGGCTACCATAAGCCGATCATGCTTGCTGGCGGTATGGGTACAATCGAGCGCGACCAAGTTCAAAAGAAGAGCGTAAAGCCAGGTACGTTAATCGTTCAAATCGGCGGACCTGCAATGCGTATCGGTCTTGGCGGCGGTGCGGCGTCTTCAATGGGCACGGGAACGAACGATGAAGCTCTTGACTTCAACTCCGTTCAGCGTGGTAATGCAGAAATGCAGCGTCGTGCACAAGGTGTAATCAATGCTTGCGTGGCACTTGGTAAAAACAATCCAATCCTTTCAATTCACGATATCGGCGCGGGTGGTCTTTCAAACGGCTGTCCTGAGTTGGTGGAAGCTACAGGCGGCGCGTTCAAGCTCCGCAACATTCCAAACGAAGAAATGTCGATGAATCCGATGGAGATTTGGTGTTGTGAAGCCCAGGAACGTTACGTTCTTGCTCTTAAGCCGACGGCACGTAAATTCTTTGAAGAACTTTGCGCCCGCGAAAGATGCCCCGTCGCATTTATCGGTGAAGCTCGCAACGACGGCAGACTCGTTCTTGAAGATGAGATATTCAAGGATCGTCCAATCGATATGGATATCAAAGTCCTTCTCGGCAAGCCTCCGCGCATGGTACGCAAAGTTAAGCGCGTGAAGAAAACATTTTTGCCGCTTTCTTTAGAGGGCGTGAAAACACAAGATGCATTCTTCCGTCTTCTCCACATGCCTGCAATTGCAGATAAGACGTTTTTGATTACGATTACCGACCGTTCTGTTACGGGGCTTGTCGCTCGTGACCAGATGGTAGGCCCATACCAGCTCCCGGCGGCTGATTGCGCCGTTACAACGATGGGATATTGCACTCATAACGGGCAGGCAATGGCGACTGGCGAGCGCACTCCGATTGCCGTTATCGACGCTCCTGCTTCAGGGCGTATGGCAATTGCGGAAGCTCTTACGAATATTGCCGGTGCTAATTGCGGAGATATTTCAAACATTCGTCTTTCTGCCAACTGGATGGCTCCGTGCGGCGTTCCAGGGGAGGATGCAAACTTGTATGATACAGTGAAGGCTGTCGGTATTGATTTCTGTCCGCAATTGGGTGTTTCCATTCCTGTAGGCAAGGACTCTTGCTCGATGCACACGACATGGAAGGATTCAAAGGGCGTTGATCATTCTCAAGTTGCGCCTCTTTCGCTCGTCGTTTCTTCCTTCTCCCCAATCGACGATGTGACACTCACTCTCACGCCAGATTTGAAGAAGGGTGAATCTGTTCTCGTTTATGTCGACCTTTCGAAGGGGGCATACCGTCTTGGCGCTTCATCGCTTGCTCAAGCGTACAACCAAATCGGTAACGACAATCCCGATATTGACGCAAAGCTTCTCAAGGCGTTTTTCAATGCGATGCAGAAGATCGTTTCAAATCGTCTTGCCCTTGCTTACCACGATCGTTCCGACGGCGGATTGGCGATTACTCTTGCCGAAATGGCAATCACGGGTGGCCGCGGCTTGAATGTCACGCTTCCTGAAATGGATGCCTTCCCGGTTCTCTTCTCCGAAGAAGCTGGCGCCGTGTTGCAGGTCGCCGACGACAAGGTCAAAGAAGTTCTTAATATTTTTGCAAAGGCCGGTCTTAATGATTGCGTGTCTGTAATCGGTAAGCCTGTCGATGGACGTGAATTCACAATTTCTGTCGGTTATCGCCGCAGTATCGTTACGGATATCACATCAATCCGCCGCGCGTGGAGCGAAACAACGTATCGTATGCAGGCATTGCGCGATAACCCAGTAACCGCTCGTGAAGAATACGATAACGGTCTTGATGAAACAGACCCAGGCCTTTCGTTCAAGCTCACATACAATCCGGACGAAATCGTCCTCAAGCCTTCAAAAACGAATAAGCCGAAAATTGCAATTCTTCGTGAACAGGGCGTCAACGGCCACGTGGAAATGGCGGCTGCTTTTGCTCTTGCAGGGTTTGAAGCAATTGACGTTCACATGACGGATCTTCTTTCGGGTCGTGTTGATCTTGCATCTTTCAAGGGGCTCGTCGCTTGCGGCGGATTCTCGTACGGTGACGTTCTTGGCGCAGGCTCCGGCTGGGCTCGCTCTATCCTTTACAATGCAAAACTCAAAGCGATGTTCAAGAAATTCTTCCATCGCAAAGACACGTTCTCTCTCGGTGTTTGCAATGGTTGCCAAATGCTTTCGCAGCTTAAAGATATTATTCCTGGAGCTCAGGACTGGCCTGAATTCAAGCGCAATATTTCCGAACAGTTTGAAGCTCGCTTCTGCACCGTTGAAGTTCTTGAATCTCCTTCAATCTTCTTCAAGGGAATGGAAGGCAGCTTGATTCCAATTGCCGTTGCCCACGGTGAAGGACGCGTCGAATTTCCGAAAGGAGCAGAACCTTTGAAAGCCAAGGCTTCCTTGCGTTATGTAAACGGCAAGGGCGAGGCGACAAAGCGTTATCCTTGGAATCCGAACGGCAGCGAAGGCGGGCTTACCTCGTTCACTTCGCGCGACGGACGCGTAACGATTATGATGCCGCATCCTGAACGCGGATTCCGTTCAAGCCAGCTTTCATACAAGGCAGATTTGTTTACCGACGAAGCAGGTCCTTGGATGAGAATGTTCC
Organism: Kiritimatiellia bacterium; assembly: GCA_017646325.1. Taxonomy (GTDB): domain Bacteria; phylum Verrucomicrobiota; class Kiritimatiellia; order RFP12; family UBA1067; genus RGIG9934. The sequence goes on along the minus strand of JAGCMU010000118.1, from coordinate 16,758 downwards.
GCAACGCGTACAAGTTTGCAATGGGCAAGTAACAAGAGGTGAAAATGTCCGAAGAAAAAAAGATGAAGTTTGAAGACGCTCTTTTAAAACTTGAGACGATCGTCAAGGAAATGGAAGATGGAAACAATCTTTCCCTTGACGATATGCTCGAGCGTTTTGAAAAGGGACGCAAACTTGAACAATATTGCATTACGGAGCTTAACTCAATTCGCACGAAAATTGAGAAAGTTACGCAAAGCGGCGCGCTTGAACCGTTGACGGTAAATGACAGCGATACAGAAATAAGGTGACTTCTTTAATGCCGTGTGTGTTTGCAAATCTATTTTCGATGTCTGATGGCGTTGCGATATCCATTATCGCAGGGCTTCTCGGCGTCGGTTTTGTTTTAGGTTTTTTGATTTGCGGCATGACGGCAAGGATTCGCGCCAGAGGGATTGAAAAAATACTTCTGCAAAAAAAAGCAGATTTGGAAAATGAAATAAAATCCCGCCGTGACCGTGCAGAAATCGACGCTCGAATGGCCGTGTTGGAGGCGGAAGAAAAATTCGCCCGCTATACGGCAGAGCGTAAGGCAGAGCTTCAAATGAAAGAAGAGGCCCGTCTTTCAGAACTTGCAAAAATGACTTTTTCTGAGGCTCGCAAAGAGATATCTCAAAAGCTTGAAGAAGAAATGAAAGCTGATGCACAAGGGATGGCAATGCGTATTCAGGAAGAAGCAAAAGAAGACGCGTTTACTGTCGCAAGAAAAATTATTGCAGAAGCGATTCAGCGGTGTGCGGTGGATCAAGTCAGCGAACTTTCGACTGCGAGAATTTTTCTCGACAATAAAAAACTCAAAGGTAGAATCGTCGGCAAAGACGGGCGTAATGCAAAGGCGTTTGAACTTGCAACGGGTACGACTCTGATTCTCGATGATGAAGAAGAAATCGTAATTTCGTCTTTCGATCCATTGAGAAGGGAAATAGCAAAACGCGCGATGGAAGCTTTGATTGCAGACGGCAGAATTCATGCGGATTCTATTGAAAAAACTGTCGAGAGAGTTAAAAAAATCATAGATGAAGAGTCTCGTGCGGAAGGGGCAAAGGCTGCCGCCGAAGCGGGAGTAATGGGGCTTCATTCTGAAATTTTAAAGTTGATGGGGCTTTTAAAGTATAGAAGTTCATTCTCGCAGAATGCTCTTCGCCACAGCGTTGAAGTTGCTTTGATTGAAGGCGTGATGGCTTCCGAACTCGGTCTTGATGAAGCCGTGGCAAGAAAAATTGGTTTTTTACATGATATCGGCAAGGTGATTTTTTCTTCTCAAGGCGGCTCTCATGCAGAGCTTGGGGCTGATGCGTTGCGCCATTTTGGTGAGAGTGAAGAGGTTTGCAGAGCAGTTGAATCCCATCACGCAGAAACAAATGCAGACGGTGGAATTTATGGGATTCTTTGTGCTGCTGCCGATTCTATTTCCGCTTCACGCCCTGGCGCTCGATTAGAGAATGCGTCTGAATATGTCGAGCGCGTAAAAGGTATTGAAAAAATAGCAATGGGTTATAAGGGCGTTAAAAACGCTTTTGCCGTTCAATCTGGACGCGATTTGCGTGTGATTGTCGATTCCAACATCGTTAGCGACGCACAAGCTTCGGAAATGGCTCGTGAAATCGCAAGAGAAATTTCAAAGCAAATAAAGTTTTCTGGCGTAATCAAAGTAACTCTCCTACGCGAAATGCGTTGCATTGAATACGCAAAGTAGATACATCTTTTAAAACGTGGTAAGTATGAAAAGTCACAATATCGGAAAAAAAAGTTTTGTTGTGCTTGCGTTTGTCGCATCAATGGCGCAGGCAATAGCTTCGCAATGTGCAGAAAGTCCATCAACTATAAAAAATCCCGTAAGAGACGTTGTCTGTTCCTTGTTGCAGAATGAGGGCGTGGGGTATTATGTGAAAACGCCGTCTCTCGTCGTTTCCAATAAGCTTGACAGCACTGTTTCGCGCAAGTTAAACGGCGAAGAAACGACTCTTTGGATTGGCAAATCTTCTTACGGCAAAGGTGTCGATTGGTGTGCGGGGCTTTCATCTCCTGTTGATGGGAGCGGAGATGTCCTTGCCGTTTACCATTTCCGCAATCGCACAACAAAAGAGCAGCCTCTTCCTGATTGGGCGCGCTCTTTTTCTTCCAATATACCGCCAAGCCGTGTGATCGGATTTTCTCAGCGTTGGAATATGAATAATTGCACGAATGGCGTTCCGCCTTTTAAAATTCATCCCGTTAAACAGCTTTCGGCGGAAAAAAATATAATCAAGGCGATTAAATTGCGTCATAAAGGAAAGAATATCGCTTCTTCAAAAGCGTTGAGAGGAGCGCTTGAAATAGAACCTCTCAACACGTGGGCTGTTGTGGAACGCGTGTTTTTGGAAGATGGCGGAGAAGGGGTTTTGGAAGTGCTTTCAAAAAACAGAATGGATGTTTCTTCTCACTTAAAGGAAATTTCCGATTTGTATCTCAATGTCGGTTGCACTAATGAAGTGCAAGTGTTAATTGCCCAAATGAAGGGTAAGAAAGAATTTGAACAAGCTTGCGAGTATATCCAAAGAAAAATGAATGTGGTGAAAGAATGAATATTTTAAAATGCTTGGCCCTTTTCACTGTAGTTTTTTCTGCGTTAAATTTGTATGGAGCGTTCAGCCCTGCCGCGACCGTTAAGTTTTCTGATTTTAAAACTCTCGCATCTCAAGTGGCGGCAAATGGCAAGGCTATGCGAGACCCCATACTTGCAAATACGGTTCCTAACGCAATTCGCAATCACGAATTCGTGAAAATGTTCGGAGCTATGCCTGTAGGAAGTGTAGGGGCTGCTGTTTTATATGTCGATGCCGCTGTCGTATCACGTCTTATTGATGCGGGAGCCGATGCAAATGCCCGCGCAAGATTAGATAGGGAATTGGATCGCGCAAAACGCTGGGCGTATCTCTTGCCTTGTTCTGTGACAAAGGCTGCATTCATTCGTCAGAATGAAGGAGCAAAAGAATCAAATGGCGTTATCACTCTTCCTGCGGGACGCGGAAGGCAATACCATTCATACGTCGTGTTTTCACCAAACGGCAAATACGTTTCGTGGTCATCGGCTGCGGCATTGGCAAAGCACGTTCATAAATCTGCTTTTCGTGCCGTTCAACGCTCGATGGGGCGCAGTTTTGTCCATATCAGCATGAATATTTTTGGGGCTCGTTCTCTTTTCAGGGGTGAAACGTTTAAAGGCGGTGAAATTGATTTTCGTATCACGCAATCAGGTCTTGAAGTCGACGCTTCCTTGGACGATAACGAAAGGCTTTATCCGCTTGCGGTATCCGCCCAAAGATTTACGAATGTTACTCCTGGCATTCACTTTTTCGGCGTGACTACCGCTCCAAACGATGGAGCTGCATCGGAAATATTTTCTGCCGCGGGTCCGGAAGTCGCTTCTTTCATCCGTCAATCAATGGTGTTTAGAAGGGCGTCAAACGGCTCTACGACTTATTTCCTTAATTTGAAGCAACGCGCAACGGAAAAAAATGCAATAATAAACAATGCTTCGCCTGAAGCCCGTTTCGCAAAAATCCTTCCTGAAGCCAGAAATAAAAAGACTCTTGATACGATTATGTTCTGCTCTCCCACGGCGGTGTTGCGAATGGCTCTTCCGCGTATTGCCGCAAAATTGCCGCTTAAGGAATCCGTTCTTTTGCAAACAGGTGTCGCTCTGCTCAGAAAAGTAAGAGGCGACGGACTTGGTTATATGGTGTGGTCTGAAGGCGGAAAGAAGAGAATATTTTTCAGAATGTCAAACGACGAATTGCGCGGCACTGCAAGATTGTGGAGTTTGCTGCTTTTGTGATTGAGGAAAGAAAATGACGGTTACTTTAGAAATCCTTAAAAACGTATATGGCGGAGACGGATTGGCGCGATTGGGTGACGGTCGCGTCTGCTTCGTTGCTGGCGCTTTTGCGGGAGAGATGGTAAAGGCAAAGATATTTGAAGAAAAAAAGAGCTTTGTCCGTGCTGAGATGGTTGAAATTTTAAAGCCGTCTCCCGATCGGATTACACGCATAGATAATGCCGTTCCGGGGATGGTGTATGCCGATGTGACTCCTGAAGCGGAAATGGAGATGAAGCGCGAACAGTTAGATAACTTTTTGTGGAAGGTTCAGAAGTCGCCAGTCCCGCTTGAAGTGTGTGAATTGGCGGCGGAAAAATTTTTGAATTATCGCAACAAGGCCGTTTACCACATAGAAAAGCGCGGCAATCAGTGGTATATTGGATATCGCAAGGAACCGTCTCATGAAGTTGTTGATGTCGAGAACGATCCGCTCGTTGCAGATGGCATTAATGCGGCGATCCCCTCCGTTCGCTCTTCCGTGATGTCCTTGCTTACGCAAGGCTCGAGCGAGGTGCGCAAAGCGGCATCCGCCAATACGGATGTTACCATCAGGTGGACCCGCATTGACGGCGCCCATTGGTGGATGGGAAAACCAACTCAAGGTTTAACATTCACCGAACAAACAGCAGGGCTTAAATTTAAAGTTGCAGCAGGAGGCTTTTATCAGGTAAATCCGCTCGTTGGGGATGATCTTGTGAAAACCGTCCGCGATATATATCTTGAAAAGGCTGATCGTTACGGCGATATTATTGATTTGTATTGCGGCGTAGGCGTTTTTGGTATCGTTTGCGCAAAAGCGGCGATTCAATCCGGCAAAAGCGATGTAAGATTGATCGGTATTGAAAGCGAGCATAAGGCAATTGATTGCGCAAAGAAAAATGCGGCACAAGCAGGTGTAGAAGGAAAGTTTTTCTGTGAAGATGTCGGCAGAAATCTGCATCGCATAAGGATTAGTTCAAGGCATACGGTAATAATCGATCCGCCTCGCGGCGGGCTTGAAAAACAAGTCCCCAAATGGCTTGCGAACGGATATGCCCCGCGCATTATTTATGTGTCGTGCGATCCGGCAACACTTACACGCGATTTGATGCCGCTTTCGGAAAAGTACGAAATCAAAAAGGCTGTTTTATTCAATATGTTTCCACGTACGGCACGGTTTGAAAGTGTCGTGGTGTTAGAGAGAAAACCGAGGAGAAAGAAAGATGAAAGAAATGTATGAAAATATTGCCGCATCGTTGTTGTCATGCCTTTTATTTGCCGGTTGTTGCACATCTTCTGAATGCTGCACGAAGGTAAAGGATGACCCTGTGTACGTCCTTTGCAGATTTGATTTGAAGCAGGGGAGAGATCAAGATTACGTCAAGGCTGTAAATACGATTGTCGAACAGGTCCGTGCCGAGAAGGGTTGTCGGTTTTATACGCTTGTCGGTGATGCCGATACCGATATGAAAGGGCAGCAGCGTTTCGGCACGGACGTCCTTTGGATGATTGAATGTTGGGATGATCTCGATTCTCTTAAGGCCCATTTAAAAGCCCCACACATGAAGGCGTTTGCCCCTACTGCACGTTCTATCCGCCATACCGGTACGTTTCATGTGTTGAAAGAACGCAAGTAACATTGAGTCGGGAAAATGAAAATGGAAATAACTTTTGACGATGTAAAAAAAGAACTCGCATGCGGCAATCGCGTGCTTTTGATGGTTCGTCATGCAGAGCGTTATAAAATCGATCATAACGATCCTACTTTCGGAGAGTCATTGCCGTTAACGGAAGAGGGGATTTCAACTTCGATAAAATTCGGGGAAAACCTGAAAGAGTTTTCGGATGATGTTCAATTCGTTGCAAGCCCGTTGTTGCGTACCGTGATGACTGCGCAAAATATCGCAAAAGGGATGGAACTCGAAGGGATAGATGTAGAAACCGCCGATTTGCTTGGGAATGGATCGTTTTATTTTTCCGACATAACACGGGTTTATGAAGAATTTAGGGACGGGTCTTTTTTCGAAAAGATTTTTGCATATTTCAAAAATGGCACGCAGTGCGGATTTACGCCTCTTCTTGAAGCGACAGATTCTTTGGAAAATTGGCTGATGGAAAAATTTTCCTCGCGACTTGGTGTTTTTACCTCGCACGACTTGTATATCGGCGCGTTTCTTCACGCGAGAAACGTAAAGACTGATTTTACATTTGAAACTTGGCTCAGGTTTCTCGATGCAGCGGCAATCATAATAGAGCGTGACGGGAAAAGACGTTATGCTCTATTGCGGGCAGGGCTTTCCGATAAATGTCTGGGTGTTCGCAAGTGATGAAGTTTGCAATATTACTTTTATCGCTTTTAAGCGGCGGCATATTCGCTTTTGAGCCGTATGCCGAGCTGACTTCAAGTGCTACAAATCTGATTGTCACGGAATCGGCAGACGTTTACCTGAATATTTATTTGCCGTCTCCCGATGAAAAAGAGTTTGGCGATGAAGCGCCTCCCTATCATCCACAGTTGCCGCTTCATGTACATGCTCCGTTTCTTGAGGCGGAATGGAAGAGTGATTCAATCACAATAGGAAATCTAAACGAGATTCCTGTCTTAAAGCGTTCTCGTAATATTGGCTTTACACTTAATAAATATGCTTCAAGCGGTATAGACTCTTTCTTTGGTAGCGACGATCCCTTTTCTCTGTTTGATAGAGATCCGTTTGAAATGATGGGGCCTAAAAGGGTTGTCTTTAAGTATTCAGAAATTAAGACTGTCGAGGTTGACGGTGAGAAGGTTTGGAAATTGACGGTAAAAGCGCCTAAAATAAAAGGTGTTTCAGAAGGCGAAGTGAAGCTGGGCGCTAATGTATCAGTTTCTTTGTTGGATAAGGTTGTTAAGGATAGACGCGGACGTAGTAAAATCGGTTTAAAAAAAGAAAAGATTATAAGGGTAAAGCCTTTAGAAATAAAAGTTTCAAATCCGCCGCTTGAAAATCGTCCGGAAAATTACTGCGGCGCGATAGGCTCAAACATCACCGTTCGCGCGACACTGGATTCAAGTGTTTATACGACTGGCGATCCGGCGATGTTTACGTTTGAAATCAGCGGAATGGAAAACCCTGCGGATGTTGGCGCTCTTTCATTTAGAGAATTTGAAACGAATACTTATTTTAGAATAGACAAATCTTCTTTGAAGACGGACACTCAAGGAAATACGCGTATTTTCAAATGGCGTGTTCGGTTGATAAAAGCAGGTACGGTAGAATTTCCTTCATTGGGCGTTTCCGTCTTTAACCTTGATGGAAGAACATATAACACTTTGAAAACTCCGCCGATTCCGATACAGGTGAAAGCGGGCGCTCAGATCGTGCTGGGTAATATTGAGGAGGACGGAGAAGTTCCTTTTCCGTTTCCTGACGGTATTGATTTGAATGAAAAGGGTATTGAAAGCGTGCCGATGCTGCCGCGACTGCCGGTATCTATATTGCTTTTTGTCATTCCTCCCGTTTTATTTGTGTTAGTAAAACTTTTGCCTGTTCTGTTTTCGCACTTCAGCGAATCAGCTCGATTGAGCCGTGAAAAGAATGCGTTTGAAGTATGTAAAAAGGAATTGGAAAAAGTAAAAAGCGTAACGTCAAAGGAAAAGGCGGTTCGAAAATTCTTCCTTCTAAAATATAAGGTCAATCCTGATGTCGTTACCGCCTTTGATGTGCGTCGCCTTATGGGGGATGAATTCTCCTCGGAGGATATCCGGCTTGTAGAAAAAGCGTTAGAAGACATTGAAAAAATGCGCTACTCTTCACGGTATGGCGGTGTTAGAGTTCTGTTTCTCTTTTTGTTTTCAATGTTTTCATTTGTCGTCTTTTCAGGTACGGCTGCGATTTCTTCCCAGCGCGTAAAGTTTGCTTGGCATCGGGCTAATTCTATGGCGATTAACGCTATGGATGAAGCCGGCTTTAAAAAGGCTGCCGATGCGTATGGCGAATGTATAAGGGAAGGCGCAAAAAATCCGATAGTATTTTCAAATTACGGAGCGTGTTTACTGCTGTCAAAAAACGCTCGTGAGGCGTACGATATGTTTATGCGAGTGGAGTGTTATGCAGGGGAAACACCATCCACCATAAGAGGGCTTCGTTCGGCAAAGGCTGTTATGACAAACGATCCGCGCTCGGAGCTTTCCTTGTGCCGAGTGTTTTTAAAGCCTCATTTCAAATATTCACTTGACGACAGGCTTTTTTGCCTTGCCGTTTCATGGGCGTTGCTGTGGGGCGTCTTGTTGCTGCCAAAAGGATTTTTTAAAAGATGGCTTGCAGGTATTTTGATCGTCTTTATAGTGCTGAGCGCAGTGTCCGTTTCGACATCTCTGTTGGAAGAAGTGTTTTCAGAAAGGAGTGTGAAAAGTGTTGAGTAAAAAAATATTGATTTTAGTTTTTTGTTCGCTTTCTTCATTCTTTTCTCATGCGTTTTTCAATTTCAGAATGGACGGCTTTGGCGGAGAAAAAATTGAAAATGCAAAAATTTCGTTAAGCCCGTCTGAAGTGGTGGTTGGAGAGCCGTGCGATATCGTTATCGAATTTGAAGTATCTAAAAAGGCGACAATTGAAGGGTTGCAAGTCGCAGGACTCCCTGAAATGGACAATGAAATCCTTGAATATACTGCTCAAGGATTTGAAAATCTTGCAGACGGAGTAAGTACGAATGCGCAAAATACGATAAAGCGTTTTGCTCTGCCACTGCGTTTTAATTCCGCCTATTCGAATGTTTTAAACGTGATTGTCGGCGGCAATATCGGAAAACGCGTCGAGCGCAGAGGGTTCAGTCAATCGAGTTTTTCAAGTTTTAATAAGAGGCTCAATCCTTTGGAGGTGGTCGTCTCTCCGCTTCCTGAAGAAGGACGCCCTGAGTCGTTTAACGGGAGTGTCGGAAAGTCGTTCACGCTTACGGGAGAGATGAACCCTAAAGAAGTCCATCCGGGCGACTTGGTGACCATAACGTATGAAGTTGCTTACGATGGGTATTTGCCTAAAGGCGTTGCGCCTAAAATAGAAGGAATGGGAGAAGGTTTTACGGCGTATGAATTAAAAGAAAAAGAGGGTGCGCTCAAAGGGAGGAGAGCATGGACGCAGATAGTCGTGCCGAAAACATCTTCTCTAACCAATTCAATTTCTTTTTCATTGGAGTACTTTGATATTTCGAAGAAAGCATACACAAAATGTGAACATCGTCTATCTCCCTTGAAATTTATTTCCGACAAAACAGCCACTACGGAAAATACTGCAGTGATAGTCAACGACTCTCAGGAAGATGGGACTGTTCTTATTTCCTCGACAAATGCTCCGCCTGTTAAAATATATTTTGCACCCAAAGAGACTTCGCCCGTTTTACAAGTAGTGCCGTCAACTAAACCGATGAGGATATTGCAAACGTTTGGGAAATGGCAAAGAGTCGAGAGTGATGGCGCGATAGGATGGATTTTGATAGAATTGAATCGTAATAAAACAAGGAAGACAAAGGCGGAAAAATGAAAATCGGTTTATTGGCTGCAATGAGTTGCGAAAGGGAACAGATTGCCAATCTTTTGGATAATCGTTCCAAAATCGAATTTGATGGAATTGAAATTATCGTAGGTTCGATCGGAAATAATGAAATCGCTCTTTGCGAAAGCGGTATAGGCAAGGTAAATTCCGCTTTTGTCGCGACGAATCTTATAAAGGCGTTCAGTCCCGATGTTTTGATTTCGACCGGTTGCGCCGGTGGTATCGATCCTTCCTTGAGAGTAGGGGATGTCGTCGTTTCCGAGCGTTGTGTGTATCACGACGTGTGGTGCGGACAGGGAAATCTGCCAGGACAGATGATCGGGCTTCCTCGCTTTTTCGAGTGCGACGGCGAACTTGTCAAGAAAGCTGTTTCGTGTGACAGTGAAGAAACGAGGGTCATTCCGACTCTTCTTGCAACGGGCGATCAATTTGTCGATACGGATGAGGCTCGTGAAAAAATCAAGAGGAATTTCCCGGATGTTATAGCCGTTGAAATGGAGTCAGCCGCGCTTGCTCACATTTGCCATTTGAAAAACATTCCGTTCATTTCGTTTCGCGTGATAAGCGATGTTCCTGGAGAGACGGGCAACAATACCCAAGTGTACGAGAATTTTTGGGCGACAATGGCGGATAAGTCTTTTGGAATAACAAGAAAGTTTCTTGAAAAGATTTAAGAAGAACTGATGAAAAAAGGAATCTTATATCAAATCGGCAAAAGGACCGTTGATTTTATCAATGGTCTGCAAGAGACGTGCGCCTTTGTCGGCGAGATTTGTTGCAGAACATTTGAAGTTGTCTTTATGCCAAAGAGATTCCGTTTCGGCGATATGATGCTTGCTCTTGAAAGGGCGGGCTCGAACGGCGTTGCGATTAATGCGTTAGTTGGTTTCTTGTTAGGCGTTATCTTAGCCTTTCAATCGGCTACGAGCCTTCAGATGTTTGGAGTTGAAGTGTATGTGGCGGATTTGATGGCGATAGGTTTATTCAGGGAACTTGGGCCTATCGTTACCGCTATCCTTTTGGCGGGGCGAAGCGGCAGCGCGTTTGCGGCCGAGATTGGAACGATGAAAGTCGACGAAGAGCTTGATGCCCTGGAAACGATGGATTTGCCGCCCGTAAGATTTCTTGTGTTGCCGCGTATAGTGGCGGCAATGATTGCCATGCCTTTACTTACGATAATCTGTGAGTTGGCAGGATTGATCGGCGGAGCGCTCGTATTGAAAATGATGAATATCCCGCTTTCCGTTTACTGGAATCATGTGGCGGATTCCTCGACTGTATTTATGATTTTATTGGGTCTTGCGAAAGCCGTCGTTTTTGGATTGGTGATAGCGATTGTCGGCTGTGGAGCCGGGATGCGTACACGTAATACGGCGGATGGAGTCGGTGTGGCGGCGACGAAAGCCGTTGTCGGCGGGATATTGTCTGTTGTGATACTTGACGGAATTATTGCCGTTATTTGTTATATCTTCAATGTGTAGGTGTATGAAATGGAAGAGATAATAAAAGTAGAACACGTTGACGCGGGATATGGCAAGACTGTCGTATTAAGAGATGTTAATTTCTGTGTAAAACGCGGAGAAGTATTTGTTTTGCTTGGCGGATCGGGATGCGGAAAGTCAACGATGATGAAACATATAATCGGTTTAAATCCCGTGTTGGCCGGAAGTATAAAAATCGCAGACCTTGAGATGAACAGAAAAAACAAATCCGCTATTCGCCGAAAGATCGGAGTGATGTATCAAAGCGGCGCGTTGTTTGGTTCTATGACGGTTTTAGAAAATGTGCTTTTGCCGTTAGAGGAGTTTTCTAAAATGAAAAAGCCTGAGAGAATCGACAAGGCGATGTATCTTTTAGAGTCTGTTTCAATGGCGGATGCGGCAGATAAAATGCCTGCGGACCTTTCGGGTGGAATGAAAAAGAGGGCGGCAATTGCAAGAGCTATGGCTCTTGATCCAGAAATATTGTTCCTCGATGAACCGAGCGCGGGGCTTGATCCAATAACGTCGTATGCTCTTGATAATTTGATTTTGAAGTTGCGAGATGAAATGAAAACGACATTCGTCGTAGTCACTCACGAATTGCCGAGTATTTTCACTATCGCAGACAGGTGTGCAATGTTTGACAAATCCCGTAAGGCAATGATTGCCTTGGGCAGTCCAAAGGAATTGCGCGATGAATCGGAGGATTCTTTCGTAAGAGAGTTTTTCAATAGAGGAAAGTTTTGAGGAGGCAAGTGTTATGTCATCAGATAATCAGGCAAATTACACAAAAATAGGTTTCTTTATGTTGACGGCTTGCGCGTTGATAGTTGGCGCTCTCGTATATTTGGGAGGCTTTGAAAAGGGAGAAGATGAGTTTTTGGCGGAAACTTATTTTTCAAATTCCGTGTCGGGGCTTGATGTCGGAAGTGACGTTAATTTTCGCGGAGTCAAAATCGGCAAGGTAAAACAGATATCCTTTGTCGGAATGCAATATCCGGAAGTCGTTGAGTCTGACCACAGACAGAAGATTTATGTGGAAATGTCTCTTAACAAAAAGATATTCCGCATTGACGAAAATATGAATCCTGAGAAAATCATGAGGCGTATTGTTGCAAAGGGGCTTCATGCGACAGTCGCATCCTCCGGAATAACAGGTCTTTCGCGGATTGAACTGCATTATCCGAAAATGAAAGTTGACGACAAGGATATGCCTTGGGTTCCTCGTACGATTTATATCCCGCCGGCTCCATCTATTTTAGATAATGCATCGGATTCTCTTACCAGGATTTTAGACCAGTTGAATAAGATAAACATCGTTGATATGTGGTCCAATGCCGTGCATACGATTTCTTCGGCAGGCCTTGCGTTAGACAGCATGAACGAAATAATGGAAACTCAAAAAGGGAATATTTCCGTGATGATGGATGATCTTCGTGAGGCGGCATCGAACATAAAAGAATTTTCAAATGAAGTACGTGCAAATCCGGCGTCACTCCTTAATTCAAAAGAACAGCCCGTATTGGAAGAAACATTATGAAAAAAGAAAATACAAAAAAACAAAATGGATATTTGCGCAGCGTTGGATGTGTTTCATTGGGGTGCGCAAAAAACAAAGTCGATTTGCAAGTAATGCTTGCCCACCTGGTCAATGCGGGATATAAGATAGTTTCTCTCGATGAAAAGCCCGATATTTTGATTATCAATACTTGTGCGTTCATTCAAGCTGCGAGAGACGAGGCTGCTGAAGAAATTGCAAGGGCGGCTAAAATGCGCAAGGCAAAAAAATGCAAGGCCGTAATCATTTCCGGATGTATGCCGCAGCGCTATAGAGAAGAGTTTTTGCCGGATGTCGCAGATGCTTTTATCGGAATCGACGAACTTGATAAAATCGTCGATCTCGTAAAGCGTCTTGAAGATAAATTAGTAAAAGCGATGGCAGATAAGCGTTGCAAGCGGATTCCTTTTGAAGAGAGGGAAATGCTTGTATCGGCAAATCAGCCGAACAAAGTGTTTGATTCGCCCATAAGCGCATTGCGTTTGACGGGACAAGCATACGCATATTTGAAGATTGCAGAAGGATGTGCTCATCGTTGCGCGTATTGTGCGATACCTGCATTCCGCGGGAATTATAGGTCTCGCAGCGTAAAATCAATTGTCGACGAAGCAAAAACACTTGTGAAAACAGGTGTTCGCGAATTGAATATTATAGCTCAGGATCCGCTTTTTTATGGACTTGATTTCAAGGATGGAACGAATATTGTTACGCTTTTAAAAGCTCTCGATAAGATAAAAGGGGATTTTTGGATTCGCGTTTTATATTCCTATCCAAATGAAATCACTCAGGAATTTATCGATTGGATGAATACATCTAAGCATGCAGTGAAATATATGGATGTGCCTCTTCAGCATACTGATCAAGACGTTCTCCGTGCGATGAATCGTTCTGCGGCAATAAAGGCAAGCGCCGATATTGCAGATAAATTACGTAAGAAAATTCCAGGAGTAACATTGCGCACAACGGTAATGACAGGTTTCCCTGGAGAAACGGCAGAAAAGTTTAATTCAATGCTCAAAGAAATTAAGCGAATGCAATTTGATTATTTGGGCGTATTTGCGTTTTCACCGGAAGAGGGGACTCCTGCTGAGAAAATGAAGCAGATACCTGAAAAAATAAGGGTTGCCCGTGCAGAAAAAGTATCCATTGCACAAAACAAGATATGGGACAAAAAGGTAGAATCGTATTTTGATCGGGAATTTCGTGCTTTAGTTGTCGCACCTGGCATTGCAAGATTGCCATCTCAAGCTCCTGACGTGGACGGGGTCGTGTATGTCAATATGGATTTACCTGTTGGAGAATTTGCCGATATCACGATTCAAGGTGCAGACGGATACGATTTCATTGCTTACGATGCTTAATGGTATGGTCCTTCATCAAGTGAGCCCCCAGGAAACATCGTGTTAAGGCACTATATCAATGTTAATGAAGAATTGTGGAAAATGGAAAAAAGTAAAAAGGCTGGAGTTTACCCATTTTTTGAGTGCGGAAATGCGCCGCACCCGCATAAATAAAGGCTGAAGTGCGTTTCGGGATGTGGTTTTCGGTGTTTCGTATCCGAAGCGGTTATCCGTCGTCGATGTCAAGGAGTTCGGCAAATCCCGGTAGGAGTTGGATCGCTGGGCATTCCGGGGCTTTTGCGATGGTATCCGCCACCGTTCGCACCCACTTACCGAACCGGGTGAACGCCCGCTTTATGCCGTCCGCGATTGCGTAGGCCGCGAACTCAGGCACTTCGCCAAGCCGCTTTCCAAGACGCGTCAGATGTTCCGCGAGGACTTCGCGCTTGATGTTGCGGCCTATCCATACCGTGGCGAAATATGCGCTGGCAAGGACAAGCGATGCCATGTTGCGGATACGCGTGTAGGTCATCACACGGATGTTCTCGAAGCCGTACGACTGCTTGACGAAGCGGATCGTCTCCTCAATGCGCCAACGTGAAAGATAGCCTTCGACTATTCTCCATTGAGACTTGAACGATCCATCGACGGCAAGTGATGTGAGGAGCATCATCGGATCCTGTCCGAAGCCTTTGACGACAACGAGATGCAGTTCCTTTTCCGGGTGCATCGGGAGTCGCACCGACATCGCGCCGAACGATATCGGAACGTTGCATTCCTTTCCGTGCGAATCGAATGTGACGTGGTGCGAATGGCGCATCGTGCACTGCCTGGCAAGGTTGTGAACTTCATGCATGCCACCCCAGGACAGGACGCTGCGTCCTTTTAGCCGCACGATGAAATCGCGCTCATTCTCTATAAAATAGGTGTAAAATGCGGGCCTGTCGCCCCCTCTGTCGTATACGACTACGCCCTTGCCTCCTGTCGCGGCGTACACCTCTTTAATGATTTTCAGCACCTCATCGTTCTCTCCCTTGAAGCCGGGAGAGCGGGATGACCAGAGCTTTAGTGCAAGCGGCACGGTCTTGCGTCCGCCCGAGCGGCAGGCCGCGACCATGCAGCCGTGGTATCCGTTCACGAGGACGTCTCGGCCCTCCTTCGACGAACGGCTTGCGTCCCGGACGCGGGAGACGAATTCCATCTTGTACGAGAACTCCTTGCGAATCTCCGTCGGATCGACGAGAAGGAGGGTGTCGCTTCTCACCGACCGTGCACCATCCTTCAAAACGGCTTCGGACACGGACGCCTCCAACGTCTCGTCATCCAGATTCCGGCTCAGTCTCTTTTCCGTGTATATCGGCCTTATGTCATCGTCTATCGCACGGACGATAGATGAAAGTTTTGTGTCGCCTGACGCTTGGATGCCATAGAGACATTCCTCTACGAACTTGCGTCTCGGTTTTGAAAAATGGGTAAACACTTTACCCATAAAATTGGCGAGCTGGGCTTTCGCTTTCGATGCGATTTTGGTATCATTCATGGTGCGGCAACCTCCTTCTTGTTTGATTTCTCAAGTTGGTATTCTACCGAAAAACGGCGGGCGGTTGTCGCGTTTTTTTGCAATTCATCCAATCCGCAGCAAAAAATGGGTAAACTCCAGGCAATATGTGGTTGACGAGAGGGAAGGATTTTGGTAAAATGTTTCCCGTTGTGGCGAGATAGCTCAGTAGGTAGAGCATGGGACTCATAAGCCCAGGGTCAAGGGTTCGATCCCCTTTCTCGCCACCATTTTTTTTTATTTGCGTTCTGTTTGCGTATGGCATATGGAAATTAAAGCGTCCCAAAAGTTTGAGGAAATTAGCCAAGGCATGATAAAAGAAGGAGATTTTCTTGGGGGATATCGTATTTGCCGGGTTCTTGGCTCGGGTGGAATGGGTACGGTATATGAGGCTGTGCCGCAAACAGGAGGGAAGGCGGTCGCGTTAAAAGTCTTTACTTCAAATGGGTCTCATTCTGATTTTTTACGAAAGCGTTTTGTTGCCGAAGGTAAGATATTGTCCCGTCTCAATCATCCTTGTTTAGTAAAAGTTTACGATTTGGGATTTGATGATGTTGTTAAAGCACCATATTTTACGATGGGTCTTGTGTTGGCCTCTGACGGTAAGCCGTGTACGCTTGCCGTCATTGGCCGAATGGGAGCATGCATACCATGCAGGAACGCGAGATAAGAAGAGTTTGTTTTTTGATTTATTGCATATTCATAAGAATGATGAAGTCGAGCATAAGGTCAGGTATGATTATGACCGCAAAAAGGAGCAGTGCAAACAGGCGGTGAATGATTGGGGGATTGGAGATTGGTGTGACTAAGAGAAGGTTTACGATATGGTCGATCCGTCAAAGATTGAAGTTTCGCCCAAAGATAAGGGACCGCATATCCAGATTCGCGCGTTGCCGCCGTTAGAAACAACAGTTGACCCATACTTTAATTACGGCGGGGATGACAGGATGACGCTTATTCGCATGCCGTTTTGGGCACGATGGAATGCTGCACAAGTCGGCTACAATCAAGATTGGTGCCCGATTAGGCTTGTTATCGCCCCGAAAATAAAGTGATTTAGAATAACTCTCCTGACCAAAGCTGATCAATGAAATTTCTCCAAGGGAGAATGAGAATACCGTCTACTTCGCGTTCTAACGGCTCGTCTGAAATAAGAATGCGGCGACGGAATGTTCCTTCGTCCGCAATTGCGCGTAATCCTTTCAGGTCGTCTTTGATTACATTGCGAGTTGTCTTCGCCTCAATTGCGACCTCACCGTTGATGATAAAATCCACCTCGAGATTTGTGCGCGTGCGCCAGTATGAGATTTCGCTGTCTCTTCGTGATGAGCTGATGTATGATGATAGTTCATGCATAATCCAACTTTCGAATGCGTGGCCGTATTCCGGGGTGCCGCGGACGAGAGGCTTTCGTCT
>JAGCMU010000117.1 GCA_017646325.1 Kiritimatiellia bacterium | reverse complement strand
CTTTTTTTGCAGATGTGTCAACTGCCGTCAATTTTGAACGTGTAGTAACCGGGATGTCGCGCTCGCGGTATATTGCGTTAAGGCGCGGAACGTAGTGCGGAACGTTGTAAAGCGCCTTTGAGCCGGTAAGGTATTTAAAGGTAAGGTTTTTGCGCGTATTTAATTTTCGTGAAAGATGTTCCGTTAAAAGACATATCTTTTTTGGAGCGCCGCCGCATTTGTGTTTCGTCCAAGTGTCTGTGAAAATTCCTTTGCCGCCTTTTTTCGCAAATTCCGAAACGCCCTTCCAAGTTCTCTTTGCTCCTTCAAAATCGTAAATTGAATGGGCGTTGCCGACGCCTAAGGTTTTTTGTGTAATACCTTCGATCATTTCCCATTTTGCTTCCACGCCCGGGCAGACAACGAGGAAGTCGTATGCGAGAGTCGACTTGTCTTGAAGTACAACTTTGTTCCTGTCTGCTTCAACGGCGACGACGCTTTTCTTGATCCATTCAACGCCTGAGGGAATCAAGTCTTTTTGTTTCATCCAAATGTTGTCGCCATCCCAAACGCCGCTGCCTATGAAGGTGAATCCAGGTTGATAGTAATGGATTTCGCTTGGATCGACGATAGTGATTTTTGCTTTCTCTAAAATTTTTACTAACCGCGCCGCTACGCTAATGCCTGCTGCACCGCCGCCAATGATTACTATTGATGCGTTCGTGTTTTTTGCAGGGTGGTCGTTTGTGCATCCCGAGATAGACGGAATAGAACTTATCAATCCCGCTGCCAATGATGTTTCAACGAATGCGCGACGGGAAATTCCGTCATAAACTTTTTTTTCTTTAGGGGTCATAATTTCGGACTCTTCTTTTAATTTTCTTTTGAGAATAAAGTATAAAGTATTGACGAAATAAAAGCAACTTAATTCATTTTACAAATCGCATACAAAACCATGTAGTTTTTTTACAAAACTATGTATTTTATTTACAAAGATTTTACAAAGATTTTACAGGAATGAGATATTTTTCTTCCATGTTTCGTGATAATATGGATACGTTCGTGCGAGCATTTAGCAAGCTCTGAAAAAAAGGAAAGGAAAAGAGATGAATAAAGGTGATTTAATAGGCGGCGGACGGAAAAATCCGCTTTTGTCAAAGTGCAATTCAGGTACTGTCTGCGGTGTCGAGGCGCAAACGGTGGAAATCGAAGTGAGTGTCGGAAGTGGGCTGAACCAATTTGCGATGGTCGGGCTTCCCGATCAAGCTGTAAAGGAGTCAAAGGACAGGGTGCTGACTGCGATTGCCAATTCTGGATTTAAGCCGATTAAAGAACTCATAACGGTAAACCTTGCACCTGCCGATGTGCGAAAGGAGGGGCCGATTTACGATTTGCCGATTGCAGTGACGCTTCTTTCGGCGTTAAATCAATTCCGTTGCGATGACTTGAGTGAATATGCAATGGTTGGCGAATTGGCGCTTTCGGGTGAAGTTCGCAAGGTGAGAGGTGTTTTGCCGATAACGCTGAAAATGAGGGATATCGGAAAGAAGGGGATTTTAGTTCCGTGGGAAAATGCGAAAGAAGCTTCTGTAGTTGAGGGGATTGATGTGTGTCCTGTAAGGTCGCTCAGGGAGGCGGTCGATTTTCTTGCGGGGTTTTGTTTTATAAACCCTATAAGCGTCGACTCGGAGAAACTCGTCGCGGAAAATATCGATGGAGGGGAAGATTTTGCCGATGTGAAGGGGCAGGAAATGGCACGGCGGGCGATAGAAATAGCAGTTGCAGGAGGTCATAATATTTTGATGATAGGCTCGCCGGGGTCCGGGAAGACGATGCTCGCACGCCGTATACCTTCCATTCTTCCGCCGCTGACAGTCGAAGAGGCGTTGGAAGTGACGCGTATTCATTCTGTGGCGGGAATGCTTCGTAGCGGTTTGGCGTTGATGACGCGTCGTCCGTTCCGTGCTCCACACCACACCGTGTCCGATGCGGGACTTTTGGGCGGCGGCACTCATCCGTCTCCAGGAGAAGTTTCGCTTGCTCATCGCGGTGTTTTGTTTCTTGATGAATTTCCTGAGTTTCATCGCAACGTTCTTGAAGTGTTGCGTCAACCTCTTGAAGATGGTCACGTTACGATTTCGCGCGTTGCCGCATCGTGTGATTTTCCGTCGCGCTTTATGCTCGTTGCCGCGATGAATCCATGTCCATGCGGATATGCAAACGATGCCGTTCATCAATGCAGATGTTCGCACAGGATGGTTCACAATTACCGTGCCCGCATTTCGGGGCCTCTACTCGACCGTATTGATATCCAGCTTGATGTTCAACCTGTAAAAGTCGAAGAACTTCAGGGGCTTAAAGGAGGGGAGTCTTCGGCAGAAATCAGAAAGAGGGTTATGGCGGCTCGAAGGATTCAACAAAACAGATTTGCCGGTATTCCAGGGGTACATTGCAATGCAGAAATGAGAGCGAAGGATATTTTGGAATTTTGCAAATTGGACGAAGCCGCCTCAAGGCGGATGAAATCGATTATAACCGAGTTAGACCTTTCCGCCCGCGCGTACGAAAGGGTTTTGAAAGTTGCAAGAACGATTGCCGATTTAGCGGGAGAGGAAGGTGTTTCAGAGATGCATGTTTTTGAAGCGTCGTCTTACCGTTCTCTCGATCGTTCATACTGGGGATAAAAATCATGCTCTTTTCATCAAAGAGTTTTCCGCTTGCAATCTGTCTTGTGGGAGGGGAGGTGATTGGGTTTTCACTTGGAAGGTATTCTGCTTTATGGCCGTATTTGGCGAGTGTGTTTTGCTGCGTTTTGATGTGGCTTTGGGGGAGTGGGAAGAGGAATTTATTTTTTTATTTTATGTTTTTTCTTGGGATTTCCTTGGGCGGTAGAAGCGAATCGTCTTTTCGTAACACGCTTGATAAAATGGCGGGGCTTTATGGAGTAGGCCATGAAGCGGTAATTACAGTGTGCGACAAGCCAAAAGTGTATACAAGAAAGAACGGGGAAAGTTTGGCGCGTTTTAAAGGTAGCGTGGGAAGCGTCATGTTGTATGTGAATGCGCCGATAGCGGGCAGTAATGCCTTTCCGCAAGTCGGGGACGTTTGGAGAGCGAAGGGGTATATGTTTTTAAAGGGGTATAAAAGGAACAAGGTGCAACCATACTGGGTTGCCGACAAAGGGAAGTTTGAAAAAATAGGGGAAAGGAAAAGGGCGCGGTTTTATGAAAAAGTTTCCGATGCCGCCTCAAAGTATATTGAAACGGGAATAGGGTGGTGTCCGGAAATCAGGGATTTGAATAAGGCTATTTTGTTAGGGCGCAGATCGGAAATGTCGAAGAGTGCAAGAGAGACGTTCGCCAATGCGGGAACGATCCACGTGTTTGCAATTTCGGGCTTGCATGTTATGGTGATTTTGCAAGTTTTTATTTGGGCGTTGAAAAGAATGGGGATTAGTGGGTTTAAAAGGAATTTAATAGTCATTCCGATGATGATTATGTATGTTTTTATGACGGGGAGTAGACCAAGCGCTTTGAGAGCTCTTGTAATGGCGTCGATTGTTCTTCTTGCTCCATTATTCAGACGGGAGTCGAATTATTTGTCGTCGTGGTCCATATCTGCAATACTCGTCTATTTGTTTTCGCCTGAAAAGGTGTTTGATATAGGATGTACATTTTCATTTGCCGTTATGTTCGGCATAGTTCTTATGATAGATGCAGGAAGGAGAATAAGAAGGGCTAATATGTTTGCAGGAATAAAGAAACGTTTGATGGATTGGAAAGACGGCGGAAAGGGGTTTTTTAAGAGGTGGTGGGAAATGGCGACAAGCTCATTTTTTATTTCGTTTTCTGCGTGGGTTATGGCATTGCCTATATCTGTTTCTTATTTTGGCAAAGTTTCACTGGGCGGATTGTTTGCGAGCATGGTTATCGTTTTGCTCGCGCAATACGTTGTATATTTGGGTGTGTGCGGTTTGTGCCTATGCGTTATTTGCGAAATCGCCGGGGCGATATGTAACAATTGTTCGGCGGCATTCACTTTTTTTATGGTGAAAATTTCCGAATGGACAAATCTCATCCCGTTCTCTTCAATTGAAATAAAATGGTGGAATCCTTATTTTAGCATCGCATGGTATGTCGCATGGTTCGCAATCTACAAAACAATCCTCGACAAAAAAATCGCATCAATAACAGGAACAGGAAAATGGTGGTAAAAAATCTCAATCCCTTTGATATGGTGACAGACACAATATCTTCCAAAAATCTCAATCTCCCAACTTCACGCACGATGATAACCCCAAACATCGTGTCTGTCACCATATCACCCACCCACATCGTGTCTGTCACCATATCAACATTATTTCCCTTTTCAACAAAACATCAACTTCCATTTAAGCTTTTTGGTGGAATTTGAAAAAAAGATTTTTAACAAAAAGCAACAAAAATAAACCAAAGGAGAAAAATATGAGAATGCCTCGACCGATCATAAATGAGGATGAGTATGGTAATTACCATCTCATCAGTAGAATTATTGATTCGTCTTTTTATCTCACGGATGAAGAAAAAAGTACGTTTGAAAAAACTATGTTAAAATTATCTCGTTTTTCCGGAATCGAAATTCTTTCCTTTTCCGTTATGAGTAATCACTTTCATATTCTTGTGAGAGTGCCGCCGATTAACGGTGAGATAGATGAGGCGACACTTGTTTCGCGGTATCGCGTTTTGTATGGATCGAGCAAAACGGATGATCTACTTAAGAAGTGGAAGGATTGGGCAAAGAAAGGAATGATGGAAGAAATCGTAGCGGAGCAAAATGCATTGCGAAAGCGAATGCATAACATTTCGCCGTTTATGAAGGAAGTAAAACAAAGTTTTACAAAATATTACAACAAACTTCATTCGCGCAAGGGGACGCTGTGGGAAGAGAGATTCAAAAGTGTGATTGTCGAAAATGACGAACTCTCACTAATTGCAACGGCGGCGTACATTGATTTAAATTCAGTTCGTGCCGGGATTAAGGATGATCCGAGAAAATATAAGTGGAGCAGTATTGCGCATGCGTATAAGGGGGATGAAAGATTTCAGTCGTCAATTGCGTACATAATGCAGATGGATAACAAG
>JAGCMU010000116.1 GCA_017646325.1 Kiritimatiellia bacterium | reverse complement strand
CGATCAACATTTACAGCACCGTCAATCGTAACATTCTTGATGCCGCCGATACCCTTCACCGGGAACCAGTATTGTTCCACCTTACGCGTCTCATACGGAGCAATCCAAGAATAGTCGGGCTGATTGTCGCTCCAGCAGCCGACCATAAGCTCAAGATACGGGCCATCCTTATCGGTCAATACCTTATCCCACACCTGCGCTTCAGGAAAATTGCCCCAGAGGAAGAATTTCTTGCCGACGGTGATGTGGCGATTGGAAACGTGAGCCGTGCCGCACTTCTTCTTGTGGTCATATCCCGCCATGAAAGCATTATCGGGGTCAAGACCGAAAATCGAACGCGATTCGATTGTAAAGTTCTTCCACCAACTTAAATCCATCATACCTTCGATGTCGTTCGCATACTTGGAGCGCTGCGAAGGAAGCAATTCAATTTCCTCCTTGCGAGGCCCGATAGGATAGCTTGTCCAGTAATTCTTGTGGTGATCGAAGCCTACGTGCATGGAGGGCGGGAAGAGAATCTGATAATTTTCGTCGCAATGTACAGACACATTTGCCCAGTAGATCATAGACTCGATCCACGGATTACGATTCATGAAAATGTTTTCAGCGCGGAGAACGGCGCGGTCGGGAAGAAGCGAAAGGCCAATCGTCCACTTTAGGCGGCGGCGCAATTCCGTCTCGCCAATCCAAATTGTTTTAGACCCGTCCTCGTTAGCGACTGCGCGCCAGTCGATAGGCATTGCAGTTGTCGCACGGTGATGATGTGGAAAGTTCCACTCAACGCCGCCAGATATCCACGCGCCGAGCATACCGATTAGAGCGGGCTTCACCACATGCTGACGGTAGAACGTTTCAAAGCCGGTCGCCTTGTCGGTGAAGTTTAGAAGATGCCCTCCATGCTCTGGCAAGAGCCCCACATGAAACCATTTATTTTGAAGAGTGAGATACTTGTACGTTTCATCCATCTTGCCGTCAAAGAGGACGTCCTGCATCGGATAGGGATAAACGCGTCCCTGTGCACCTTGATAGACGCGGCCAGTATAGAAAAGAGGCGTCTTATCGTATCCACCTGGCGCATATGTAGGCAATACGGTCGAATCTTCAGTGAATGTGACGGGAGAAGCAAATGCGGTCTCAAATACGGTCACGACGGATAAACAACTAATTAAAATCTTTTTCATACATACAATTATAGCAAAAGACGCCGCCAAAAATGTGCCCGATAGGACGAAAAAAATCACCTCAATTGGGCACACATCATTTCAATTTATGGTATACTTCTATGTATATGAAAACCATATTATTTTTCCAATCTACGATTTCAAAAAGCTGGCGCGAAAAGCTTAAGGGCGTTATTATGTTCGCTCAGGAGCAAAATTGGTTTGTGCAGGTCGTGAGCAAATCCGCGACCGAAAAGGAAATTCGTCAGGCTATCAAGGAATGGTCGCCTACGGGATGTCTGATTGACCGAGGAATGAATTATGGTATCGCTAAAGATAAATTCTTCAAACGTATTCCCACTGTCTACCTTGATCAAGAGCCGTCACACCCCTCGCACTCTCGTCCGTGCCTTCTGCACGATTCTGGAGCAACGGCGTCACTTGCAATTTCCTCTCTCTTTTCACGCGGCTGTAAATCATACGCCTATATAGGGACTGGGACAAATCTGTATTGGGACAGAGCGCGATTTATTCAGTTCAAAAAAGAAACGCAGGCAAGGGGTGCGACACTTTCACTCCTTCCCCATGATGGACTTAAAAAGGCGATTATCGACCTTCCCAAGCCCTGCGGTATTCTTGGTGCGAATGATGAATTTGCAATGAAAGCGTTCCATGCCGCAAGGTCGGCAGGGCTATCAATTCCAGACGATGTCGCCATAGTCGGAATCGACAACGACGAAATATACTGTGAATCAGTAACTCCAGGGCTGACAAGCGTAGAGCCTGATTTCAAAGGTGCGGGATATCGTTTGGCGCAAATGCTGGCGGATGAAATTGAGTGGGCGAAAAATAACGGCGGCATACCGCGCCGCAGGCCCGTGGTAGAGAAATATGGTCCTATCCGCATTGTCCAAAGAGGATCAACGGCAATACCGCAAGGCGTCGGACCTCGCGTGCAACGCGCTTTAGAATACATACGCCGCCACGCGTGTGACGAGGGCGTCGGCCTTGATGGGGTCATCGCCGAAATGAATTGCTCACGACGCCTCGCAACCATCCTCTTCAGGAAGGAGATTGGGCATACGATCTTAGAAGAGATTCATGAGCAGCGCTTCCAGAAGGCCTGTCACCTGCTCTCCCACACAAAGCTCCCAATCGCCGCCGTCGTCGCGCAGTGCGGCTACAAATCAGATTCCTTCTTGAGGAAAATGTTCCTCCGTCGCACCAACCTCACGCTACGCGGATATAGACAGACGCCCAACTCGCATCAAATGAAATTTTCCTCTTTTATCTGATATTTTGATATAATCTATTAAAGTAAAAATATACAAAAACAGGAAAGTTATATGTTACCCGAAGCTACTCTTGAGACGTTTCCTAATGGTCTTAAACTTGTCTTTACACCAAATCCTCATTCCGAGGCGGTCGCCCTGGGGATTTTTGTTTCTTCGGGAGCGCGCCATGAGCCGAAAAAACTCCTCGGTATTTCCCACTTTATTGAGCACATGCTTTTTAAAGGGACGACAACGCGTACGGCAGCGGAGATTTCCAGAATAATTGAAGGCAAAGGCGGGCATTTCAATGCGTTCACATCGGAAGAAGTAACTTGCTTTTACACCTACCTTCCTTGCGAGGGTTTGAAAAGCGCAATCGACATTTTGACTGACATGTATTCGAACGCCGCTATTTCAGAGAAGGAATTTGAAAGGGAAAAAGCAGTCGTACTTGAAGAAATAAAAATGTATGAAGACGAGCCTGACGCAGTTGCTTCAGAAAATTTATCGAAACTTCTCTATCCCAAAAACAATCTCGGGCTTCCGATTGCAGGTTCTGCCAAAACACTTATTCCCATGACGCCTGACGATCTGCGTTCGTATATCGCAAAAGCATACGTGCCGCAATCGACAGTTGTCGTTGTCTCCGGCAATTTCAATATCGACCAAGTACGCGCTCATATCGCATCAACATTGGGGAATAAAGAGGCTGGGAAAAAATTATCTTATAACAAGGTAAAACTCTCCGACAAGGTAATCCCCGAAATGTCGGTAAAGAGGGATGTGCAGCAATTGCAACTTGCAATGGGTTTTAAAATTTTCGGCGAAAGAGCTTCGACCGCAGAAAAGTCGGCGGCGAAAATTTTTGACTGCATGATGGGCCACGGAATGAGTTCAAGACTTTTCCAATCCGTCCGCGAAAAGAAAGGTTTGTCATACGACATTCATTCCCAAATCCAATTTTTCGGCGATGTTGGCGGATGGTCCATTACGGCAGGGCTTGATTCTTCACGAGTCCCTCTTGCTATAAAAACGATTGAAAATGAATTAGACCGTATTCGCGACAAAAAGCCTTCGTCCGCGGAGTTGCGTAGAACGAAAGACTTTTTATTAGGTCACTTCCGTCTTGGTATGGAGCAGGTTCGCACCCAGCTCTTCTATTACGGAGGAAGCGTCTTGACACACGGAAAAATCATCCGTCCTTGCGAATTGATTGAAAGCCTTGAAAGCATCACATCTGAAGACATTCAAAATATCGCACAAAAGATTCTCGTAGATTCCAGAAAAGGCGTATCCTTTGTAACGCCAATGAACTGGAAATAAGAAAGGAATGAAAAGTGTCTAAAACTATCTCGCAAATCGTTGATCTGGCAAGCGCTTTCTACGGTTCTGCCGTTCTTTTTTCATCCCTTGATCTCGGAATATTCAATGCAATTGAAGATTGCGGCGGCAAGGCCGACATTGAAAAACTTTCAAGAGAGACATCTCTTTCTCCTCGCGGCCTTGAACTTCTCCTTGATGCGTGCGTAGCGGAAGGTCTTTTGGAAAAAGACGGTTCATTTTACTCAAATACCCAAGCAGGGAAAATGTCGCTGATTACAGGAGCTCCTGCGGACCTTTCGAAGGCGATAAAGTACAATCGCGACGTATATCCGCTTTGGGGACAATTAAACGACTTTGTAAAAACAGGGAAGCCTGTCGAGCCGCCTCAAGTCCATTTGGGAGACGACCCTTCCCGCACCCGTGCGTTCGCCCTCTCCATGCGCGGGCGCGCGTTTGCGATCGGACGCAGCGTTGTGCCAATGATTGATTTGACGGGAGTGGAAAAACTTCTCGATTTGGCGGGCGGCCCTGGCGCATACGCGGAATTGCTCGTGAGAGCAAATCCGAATACATCTTGCGTCACCGTAGATCTGCCTGCCATTTCAGCCGTCGCAAAAGAATGCATCAAAGACGCGGGACTTTCCGAAAGAATCGAATGCCGAGCTGGCGATTACCACAGCGACGAATACGAGAATGAAGCTTATGACGCCGTGACGATTTTCGGCGCCCTTCATCAAGAATCTCCTGAAGATATTGATAGCATCCTCGCTCGAAGCTGCCGCGCGCTGAAAAAAGGCGGAAAGATTTTCATTCTTGACATGATGACGGACGCATCCCACACGTCACCGTCGTTCAGCGCCCTGTTCGGTTTAAACATGGCTCTTTCAACGGAAAACGGAAGAGTGTTTTCCGATGTTGAACTTAAAGAACAAATGAACAATGCTGGGTTTGATACCTTTGAGACATTGCAAGTTCCTCCTCCAATGCCTCATTGGCTCGTAAGGGGAATAAAACGATAATATGGCAAAACTTCTCTTTCTCATATCTTCTCTCGTTTTTTGCTCATACTTATCAGCATGGGAAATTACTTTTGCAGGCGAGTATGTTCGGAACAAAAGGCTTACATCGTCGAAAAGAGAAGGCATAAGTTCGATTGCCTATCTCGGCGGCAATTCCTATTTCTTGATGAACGACAAATTCGGGATATTGATAAAAGCCGAAATCGAAATCGATTCTTCAACGGGAAAAATAACGGGATTGAAGAAGATTGGCGAAACAAAATTGCTATGCCAAAAAGACGCCGACCATGAAGGAATTGTCTACGATAAATACCGTAAACTCTTATGGGTGACAGAAGAAAAATCAAACGACATTTTTGCGTATGACCTTGTTTCATGCGAAAAAAAGGACGCGATAGACATTCCTGACGTCTACAACGGATTCTTTTTCAACCGCTCATTTGAATCGCTTACAATGAGCGAAAACGGTCTTGAAATGTGGACCTGCAATGAATCTGCATTGAACGGGCAGGAGTCAAAAAAGGATAAAAGAAGATTTCTCGGCAAACCTTTTAACGATACTGACGACGGTGCGGAAGCCTCTCTTAAGCACGGCACGGTTGTAAGGCTTCAAAAGTTCATCAGGAAAGACCATTCTTCAAAATGGCAGGCGTCTGAACAATACGCATACATTACAGAGGCAATATCAAGCCGTTTCCCCTTAAAATGGCAGACGTGCGGAGTAAGTGAATTGCTGTTGCTCTCTGACGGCATTCTTCTCTCTCTTGAAAGAAAAGTTCAAACGAACAAAATAGGCATCCCTACCGTATGCTGCGAAATCTACCAAATTGATTTATCTGATGCGACAGACACTTCTTCAATCAAATCACTTTCAAAAGCGAATTTCACGCCAGTAAAAAAGAAATTGCTCTTTAAAAAGAACACGGCCCTTGCAGTTTACGAAGGTATGTGTCTTGGGCCTAAACTTGACGACGGCTCGCAGCTGTTGATTTTAGTTTCAGATGCCGACCAGGGAGCAGTCGCAAAAATTTTGACGTTGAAAATCAAAAAATGATGCGACTGATCGAAGTAAAATTATTCGTCTATCGGGAAGAGCGCTGATGTGGCACGTTCAGGATCGGAAGTGAATCTGCAACCGAGCCTTCTCAAACCTGCACGATCGCCCGCTCCAACCATGTGCGTCAAATGGGTTTCGCACCCTCTCAATTCACTGAGTTTCTCCACCGCAATTCGCGCCGCCGGATTTGACGGAGAAGACATCGCAAGACAAATCAAAGCCTCGTCCAAACTTAATGACGTATACTCGCCTTTTAAAATCTCATTTTTCATGTGAGAAATCGACTTGATGATTTCAGGCGTAATCAAATGGAGCTGGTCAGGGATTCCCGCGAGAGTCTTGATTGCATTGAGTACCATAGCGGCCGCCGCATGCATATCGTCGGAATTGCGCCCTGTTACAATCTGCCCGTCTTTAAGTTGAATTGCCGCGGCAGAAACGATTTCGCCGCCGGCCTTGCCCTTACCCTGCTCTTTTGCGCGTTGCGCTGCTTGGCGAGCCGCCAAAACAGGAATTCTGTCTTCAGGAGTAAGAGACAATTTTCGCATCAGGCGATCGATCTTCCCGACAATAACCTCATCGACGAGACCGCGTTCAAAATCAACTACGCAACGGAAATAACGTCTGATTACTTCTTGTTTTGACGCTTCCCTTACGACATCATCGTCGATAATGCCAAATCCGATTCTATTAAGCCCCATGTCTGTCGGGCTCTTGTATGGGCACTCGCCATCCGTCATCTTTTCCCAAATCGCCTTCAACAACGGATACGCCTCAACGTCACGATTGTAATTGACCGTCGCAACACCGTATTCTGCAAGATGGAACGGATCGATCATATGGTTATCATCCAAGTCAAGTGTCGCCGCCTCGTATGCGACATTTAAAGGATGTTCAATCGGCACATTCCAAACGGGAAAGGATTCAAACTTTGAATATCCCGCCTGCTTTCCATTGCGGTATTCGTGATAAATTTGCGAAAGGCAAGTGCCGAACTTGCCAGACCCTGGACCTGGTGCCGTCACAACGACGATCGGACGCGTAACAGGCACGTATTCATTCTTGCCATACCCCTCGTCGGAAACAATAACATCAACATTTGAAGGATATCCGTGAGTAGGCGCATGGCAGTAAACTTTCACGCCGCGCTTTTCGAGAAGATTTTTAAATTTCGTCGCTGCGGGCTGAAGAGTATATCGTGTTATGACAACGCCTGCCACACGCAAACCTTGTGTCGTCAAATCATCAATCAACTTAAGAGTGTCGTCCGCGTATGATCTGCCAAAATCCGCACGTAATTTTTTTGATTCGATATCGGAAGCGTAAATACAAATTATGACATCGGCAGAATCCTTTAAACTTGCAAGCAAAGTAAGCTTGGCATTTGGGTCGTAGCCAGGTAAGCAACGGGCGGCATGCATATCGTTAATAAGTTTTCCGCCAAACTCAAGGTAAAGCCGCCCGTATTTTTCAGCGCGTTCACGAATAATCGTCGCCTGCTCAGAAAGGTATTTTGCGTTATCAAACCCGATCTTCATAATTGCACCTAACCGTTTATCTCTGCAAGGATCTTTTCAATTTCCGGAATACAACATCCGCATCCGCCGCCAGCCTTAATGTAATTTTTCACTTCCTCTACACTATTGAGCGAATTTTCCGTAATCACGCGACGGACTTCATTTTCAGAAACGTTAAAACATTTGCAAAGGACCTTTTCATCAAGATTGCGGCTTTGTTCCGTGCCGGTTTCATAATTCTTGATTGCCGCTTCCAACGCCTCTCGGCCCATCACGCTGCAATGCATCTTTTGAGGAGGAAGCCCGCCCAAATATTCTGCGATATCGTCATTAGTGATTTTTGCAGCTTCCTCAAGAGTTTTTCCAATAACCATTTCCGTCAATGCGGAAGAAGACGCAATTGCAGAAGCACATCCGAACGTCTGAAAACGGGCTTCCTTGATTTTCTTATCCTCTCCAAGTTTAAATTGGAAAGTCAATGCGTCACCACACGCAAGAGACCCGACCGTCGCAGTACCGTCGGGGTTTTCGATCTTACCAACATTTCGCGGATGACGAAAATGATCTAACATTTTTTCTGAATAATCCCACATTTTTCCAACTCCATTTTTTCTTCGGGGAAACTTATCCGAATATTATACCATTTTTTTCAAAATCGTGGCGGCATCCACCTCGATAAAACTCCTTTTCAAGAGATATTATCGTAGTATTGGTTTTTCGAAAAAATTATATATAAAAAAGCAGTTGAAGTAATGGCGAAAAAAGTGTATAATAGATGGACTTTTTTAGGAGAGGTGTCTGAGTGGTCGAAGGTACCACCTTGGAAAGGTGGCGTACGCGCAAGTGTACCGGGGGTTCGAATCCCCCCCTCTCCGCCATTAAAAAAGTGTTTTTTCTTCAACAAGGTAAAATAAGGAAAGAAGTGTTGAAGAAAGGTTAGGAGGTGAAAAGGCATG
>JAGCMU010000115.1 GCA_017646325.1 Kiritimatiellia bacterium | reverse complement strand
GTGGATTTCGTCGATAAAAACTATATCGCCCGCTTCAAGAGACGTCAAAAGACCTGCCAAATCGCCTGGTTTTGTAAGAACAGGCCCCGAAGTTGTTTTTACGTGTACGCCCATTGCATCGCCGAGTATGTACGAAAGCGTAGTTTTACCAAGCCCGGGCGGGCCAGAAAAAAGAACGTGATCAAGAGTTTCGCCTCTGTCTTTTGCAGCTTGAACGGCAAGTTCAAGGCGTTCACGGATCTTGTTTTGTCCAACAAAGTCACAGAATTGATTTGGACGAAGCGTGTTGTCAAAAGCAGAGTTTCTCTTGTTTAAAGCGTTACTGGAATGTTCTTTCTTCATATCCCTTTACTATATCAAAAAAGGCGTAAATGTGCGAGAAAAATCACCGCCAAAGAGTATCGCCATATCTTGAAACTCCAATTCGTTAGAAATCTTGTTTATTCACCCCATTTTTGCTATGATATATGCAATGGATTTAGAAAAGAAAAAGTTTGATTTTTGGTATGCGGTAAACAATACCGAGATAGTTTCTGCACCCTCGAGGCTGTTAGAAACTTTCGGTGTTACATTGCTTAATTACCATGTTGTTGCCGAGGTGGAAGACAATCCCGGAAAAGTGCGTGTGCGCGAAGGTCGTTTGGAAGCGCACAAGCCTACTATCATCATGCCCGACAGTTTTATGAACGAGAGTCTTGAAGGCTTTGGCGAAGAGGCGAAAAAGTATTACGAATTTTTAAAAGAACATAAAGATTCCGTAAGAATTCTTCAATATGGATATACTCTCAAGCAAGAGTCCTTTTCAGAGCAAGTTATAACGGATTCGCTTCAAGCCGTATTGGATAGAGTTGTTGCTCAAGTGAAGACTAGTAACGACAAGTTTTCCGTCGTCATCAAAACGGTGGATAATCCTTGGGATGTGAGTCTCGTAAAGTTTTTCTGGATGCATGTCAACGCTTCCGCGCCGTTCAATGTGCAGGAATTTGAAAAGATGCGAATGCGCGAAATGCAAAGCTCGATTGCTCCGGCAATTCATAAAGAGGTTGAGGCGGCGTTTGTCAAAGCGGCGGCCGACCCTTCTCTTATTAAGGAATTAGGCAGATTCCTTCAAGAAAAAGGTATTTTTGAACAGTATCAAGACAGGTTTTTCCAGCTCGTAAGGAGAGGATAGATTATGGTTCGCAAAACAAAGGTTATAGCTGTAGCAAATCAAAAGGGAGGCGTGGGTAAAACCACAACGGTCGTAAATTTGGCAGCCGCTCTTTCATTGATGCGTCGAACGGTTCTCGTTATCGACCTTGACCCGCAGGCAAATGCCACGACAGGTTTAGGGTTTACGCCGCAGGAGGGAATTTCCATTTATCCTGCTCTAATCGGCGCTGAGGCCGTTGCCGATATGATTCAGCCTACCCCTTATGAAAATTTGAACATCATTCCTTCGGAGGTGAATCTTTCAGGTTGCGAAATTGAAATTGCGCGCCGCGACGATCATCTTTCCGTCGTAAAAAATGTGATTGAACAAATTCGCGAAGCAGATGTCTTTGATTATATTTTGCTCGACTGCCCTCCGTCTCTCGGTATTTTGATGGCATCGTCTCTTGCGGCGGCAGACGGCATTTTAATTCCGATGCAGGCGGAATATTACGCCCTTGAAGGACTTGGTGTAATGAAGGGGCTTGTAGAACGTCTTCGCGCGAGCGGAGTGAATCCCGAATTGGAAATCAACGGTATTTTGATGACGATGGTCGATTTCCGCACAAAACTTTCCACAGACGTTGTTCAGGAAGTGAAAGACCATTTCGGCGACAAGGTTTTCGAAACGATGATTCCCCGCAACGTTCGTACGAGCGAGGCGCCGAGTTTCGGTCAGCCTGTGGTATTTTACGATCCTTCGTCTCGCGGTGCGGAAGCATACAAAATTTTTGCAAAAGAATTTTTGCGTCGCAATCCTACGCGGATGAGCGAAGAAAAAACAGGTGAATGATGACAAAGTCTCTTGAAGATTACGTAGAAATGATTTATGTGCTAATCCGCGATCGTGGAGTGGCGCATGTCCGCGATGTGGCAAGCGAGCTTGATGTGAAAATGCCAAGTGTCGTGAAGGCTATTTCCGAATTGAAAAAATTAGGTTACGTAACGCAAGAGCCTTACAGCGATATCGTTTTAACTCCGTCCGGCGAAAAGGTCGCGCAGGAAATTCTCGACAGGCACGTCGTTCTTCAGAAGTTTCTTGAAGCGCTTGGAGTCGAGAAATCTATCGCGGACAAAGACGCTTGCCGTATGGAACATATTTTGAGCGTCGAAACGATGGCTTGCATCCGCAAATTTTTACAAAACACAGAAAAATAATTAAAGGGAAATGAGGAAAGAAATGAATCAAACGAAAATAGCGTCTAACTTCCGTTGGATAATTTGTTCGCTGCTGTTTTTTGCAACGACCGTCAATTATCTCGACCGTCAAGTTTTGTCCCTCACATACAAGGATTTTATTGCTCCTGTTTTTGGTTGGAGCGATAACGATTACGGTACGATTACGGGTATCTTCTCGATCGTCTACGCCTTGGCAAACCTTTTTGCAGGAAAGTTCATTGACTGGTTGGGGACGAGAAAAGGTTATTTGTGGGCGATTTTCATCTGGTCTTTAGGCGCGTGCCTTCACGCGGCCTGCGGAGTCGGGTCGTCTGCTCTCAAGGCGGTTGGATTCGTCAGCATGATGGGAATGACGACTTCCGTATGGCTCTTCCTCGCTTGCCGTTCTGTTTTGGCGATCGGCGAGGCGGGGAATTTTCCTGCGGCAATCAAAGTTACGGCTGAATACTTTCCAAAGAGAGACCGTGCTTTTGCAACTTCCATTTTCAACGCCGGCTCATCGGTCGGAGCTCTTGCCGCGCCTCTCACCATCCCGCTCATCGCAAAGTTCTGGGGATGGGAAATGTCCTTCATCATCGTCGGTGCCGCAGGTTTTGTGTGGATGGGCTTTTGGATGTGGCTTTACAAGAAGCCTGAAGTCAATCCGTTTGTAAACAAGGCGGAACTTGAATATATCAACAGCGATGACGACGATGCGGAAAAGGTCAAGGTCGAACAGGAATCAGAAGGTCCAAAAATCTCTTACTTGAAGGCGTTTTCTCTTCGTCAGACATGGGCTCTCGTTCTCGGCCGCTTTTTGACCGACGGTGTTTGGTGGTTCTTCCTTTTCTGGACACCGGTATACCTTTCCGATCAGTTCGGGTACAAGACTTCCGACGGTATGGGTATGGCGCTCATCTTCACGCTTTATGCGATTGTTACCGTTTTGTCGATCTTCCTTTGCAAGATTCCCACGTTCATGGTTGATCGCCGCGGAATGAATCCTTATGAAGGCCGTATGGTGGCAATGTTCTTATTTGCGTGTCTCCCGCTTCTCGCGCTTGGCGCGCAGCCGCTCGGCGCTTTCTCCGCGTGGTATCCTGCCGTTTTAATCGGTATTGCGTGTGCAGGTCATCAGGCGTGGAGCGCGAATATCTACTCTGTCGTCGGCGATATGTTCCCCAAATCCACAATCGGGACGTTGACGGGCATCGCTCAATTCGCGGCAGGCTGCGGCAGCTTCATCGTCAACAAGGGCGCTGGCAAACTATTCTCTTATGCGGCAGGCACAACGATGGTTGACGGCAAGGAAGTCGAAATGACGAAAGAACTTCTTGCAAACGGCGCAGCATACGCCCAGCCTGCAATGGAGTTTTTAGGTTATACCGGCAAGCCTGCAGGCTACGCAATCGTGTTCGGATATTGTGCACTTGCGTATATCGTCGGATGGCTTTGCATGAAGACTCTCGTGCCGAAGTACAAGAAAGTCGAACTCTAAAATTTCAGGAGTTAAAATATGACTGCGTCGCTGCTTTCAATTTTAATGATGGTGTGCTGGGCGGTTTGCGCCGCGGCATTGGCGACGTACGTCTATTCAATCGCCCGTGAAATCACTTATGTGACACTTGCCGACGGACGGAAAACGGAGCGGAAAATTCCGCTCGTATTTCGCCTTCTCCTTCCATTCGTTTCAAACTTCACGAAAATCGTTTCGTCGGAGCGTTTTACCGCATCACGCAATGCCGCCCAGGCGATGCTCGTTTCTGGCGGCGTGGACGGGCTCATTACGGCGAAGGAATTTTTGGCATTGAAATTTTTAGTCCCTATCGTATTCGGTACGGCATGGTGCTTGCTTATGTTTTTACTTTCATCGATGATGCCTGAATCTGTTTTTGCAGAAAACACCATTCCGTTTATGGCCGTTGGCGTTTGCTTTTCTTACTTCTATCCGCTTTCATGGCTTCGCAACACAAAGAAGATGCGTCATCTTTCAATCATGAAGTCTTTGCCGTTCGTTCTTGACTTGCTTACGCTTTCGGTGGAGGCGGGCATGGATTTCATGAGCGCGTTGCGCAGAAATTGCGAGAGGGCAAATCCTGATGCGTTGAACGAAGAATTGCTGCGGATGTCGTATGAGGTTCAAATGGGAACACCTCGTAGAATCGCTTTACGCAATATGGCGGATAGAGTCGGGCAATCTGATTTGACAGGCGTCGTCCATGCGTTGGTGCAGGCGGACGAACTGGGTGTTTCAATCGGTTCGATTCTGCGCATCCAATCGGAGCAGCTGCGCAGCAGGAGATTCGACCGTGCGGAAAAATTGGCGAGCGAAGCGCCCGTTAAAATGTTAGGGCCGTTGATGCTTTGTATATTCCCTGCAGTGTTTATTATTTTGCTTGGACCGATCATTATGCAGTCGGCAGGCGGAGTATTTTAAGAAGGAGGTTGGGAAATGGAAGGGATTATTCCTGAAATTTTAATTGTCGAAGGACCCTTTAAGGGTAAGCGTTATACTGTCGACAGAAGTGGAATGAGAGTCGGGCGTTCTTCCAATTGCGATATCGCAATTACAGACGACGCCTCTCTTTCGCGTAACCACTGCTTGTTGGAAATCGCGGATGGCGTAATTTCAATTACGGATCTGGCAAGCGCAAACGGGACGATGGTAAACGATGAAAGCGTTGGTAGCGAATCCGTCAAACTCAAGGTCGGAGATTTGGTTGCAATCGGCGATACTGTAATGATGTTGGTCGAGCCCGGCTCGAACGGCAGCGAAGATTTGTCAGAGGAAATTCCTTCAATTGATTTGGGTTTTGGTGAGAAAGATTCTCAAGACGAAACTTCTTCCTCTTCCAATTCATCTTCAATACAGCGCCTTGTCATGTGGGGAATCACATTCGTGATAACTATCGGCGCTGTTTGGTTCGTAATGAATTCCAATATCGGCGGAGAAGAAGGTGTCAAGGAGGCTGTGAAGGAAGTTGCCCCTTCAAAACTCTATTCGTTTTCATACGAGAAGGTGGAGGCATCGTCTGAGGGTATCTACCGTTATGCTTTGTCGATGGGTGAAGATAACGAGATGCGTGTTGAAATCGATGATGTTCCAAAAGAAAAACGTCATATACGCAAATCGCAAAAACTTTCTGCAGACGCAGTGAAGAGTATTTCTCTCATGCTCGTTCCAAATTTCGAAGGCCAAAGCCAGGAAGATGCAGATGTGCTTACAGAGCTTTTCCGTTTGGATAAAGAGTACACGGGAACTCCGATCAATGAAAATAAATTCGATAGCGTCCGCTTGAAAATAACGGCGGGAACAAAAGTCTTTTCCGTGAGTTGTGAAAATACGCAGCTTCCTGCAGCTCTTGCGACAATATGTGAAAGATTGGAAACATTCTCCAAGAATGAAATGGGAATGTGGGCAATTCAATATTCCGGCGAAAAGCTCATGGAGTTGAGCGCAAAGTGTTCTTCTTCGGCGGATGCAAAGTGGGAAGAGCGCGATGTCCAATATGGCAATTTGGCGGCGGCTCTTGCTTTGTACAACGAAGCGATTTTCTACCTTGAAACGGTCAATCCAAAACCTGAGGGATATGAGGAACTATGCCGTAAGCGCGATGAGACAAAAAATGAATTGGAAAAACGCTATCGCGACCAACGCTTTTTGGCAGACCGCGCAATCAATCTTGCAGATTGGGAAACGGCCCAAAAAGAATTGCGTATCCTGTGCCAATTAGTTCCAGACAAAAAAGATCCGCGCAACAAGGAAGCGACGAAGAAACTCGTCGATGTTGAATCGCGTATCGGCAAAGGAGGTTCAAAATGATTTCCGCGTTTAGAAAAGTTTTCACTTTAACGGCAGCCTTTTTGGCGGCGATAGCGCTTGCAGATCCTGTTGCGACGCGCTTGGATGTTACGGCAATGCCTGCAGGGTCAAAAGTCTTTATTGACGGCACTTCTCACGGCATCGCTCCTGTCATTGCAATGAATCTCACTCCGGGCAATCACCTGCTTCGCATCGAAGCTCCCTTTTGCGAACCTATAGAGGAGTTTGTTTTTATCGACCAGGAAGGCCTTCCGATTCAAAAGAATTACGCCCTTTCTCCGATAAAGGGAATCGTACTTTTGAAAACTGTTCCCGAAGGTGCCGATATCCGTCTTAACGGAGTCAGCGTCGGGAAAACGCCAAAACTTTTTACGAATCTCGATTGCGGTGAAAAATATACTTTCGAACTTGATTTGGTCGGCTATGGTGTAAAGAAAATTGATGTCCGCCCTGAAAACAGAAAGCCTATCGTCCGAGAGGAAGTATTGCAGCTTGATTCCGGAATGTTGTCATGCAATTCCGAGCCTGAAGGCGCGACTGTTCTCGTAAACGGAATAGAAAGAGGGACTACTCCGTGTGATGTTGAAAATATCGCAAAGGGCGTCGTGTCTGTCAGGATGAAGAAATAGGGATTTAAGGACGAGGTTCGGGAAATCAGAATTTCTCCAGGCGACAAACAGTCTCTCACGATTCCGTTGAAGCCGTTGCCTGCAAAACTCACGGTTGTCTCCTCTCCAGAGGGCGCTCGCGTATTTCTTGATGATGATTACCAAGGCAAGACACCTGCTACATCTTCTTCTGTAAAACCGGGTTCTCACAAGTTGCGCGTTGAGTTGCCTGGACACGCTCCGCTTTACCGCGATATTGAACTTTCTCCAGGTGAAGAAAAGACGGAAGAATTTTCAATGAAGAGTACGCTTGGACGATTGGAGCTTACGACCGTTCCTTCGGGCGTGACTGTCATCATCGACGGAAAACGCCAAGGGATTACGCGCTCTCAAGGGGATGCGGAAAAGAAATCGAAAGTGTTGACGATCGAAAAAATTGCGGCCGGCGAACACGCTCTCATTTTGCGCGCCGACGGGTATCGCGATCTCCAACGCAAGATTGTCGTGAAGGCTGATACTACGACGCCGCTCTATTTCAGAATGTCTCGTGTTTTCACTTTTGATACGGAAGTCGAAACGATTCGCGGAACTTATAAAGGTGTGTTGATTCCAAGCGAAGGGACGGAAGTCATTCTCGAAACCAAGCCTGGCATCAGACAGACGTTCCAGCAGAATGAAATCCGCAAGATTAAAAAGTTAGATTGATTTTGGTTTTCTAAATGGCAAAGAAACGGCTCGATGTTTTACTTTCAGAACGAGGACTTGTGTCATCGCGTACGCTTGCGCAAGCCCTTGTGATGGCTGGCGAAGTTCGCGTGAACGGTCACGTCGAAACGCGTCCTTCCCGCATAGTGAAAGAAGAAGACGAGCTTGTGATAGATGAGCGTCCGAGATTCGTTTCCCGCGGAGGCGAAAAGCTTGAAGGGGCTTTCAATGCATTTCCTTCTTTCACCGTTGATGGGCTTGTGTGTCTCGATGTTGGAAGTTCAACGGGCGGCTTTACCGATTGCATGCTTCAACATGGCGCAAAAAAAGTGATGGCCGTCGATGTGGGGACGAATCAACTTGCATGGAGTCTGCGAAACGATCCGCGCGTTTGGGTGAAGGAAAATTTCAACGCCCGTTATATGACGGCGGACGATTTGCCTGAGCGCCCCATGCGAGCCGTTACCGATGTGAGTTTCATCTCGTTAAAATTGATTCTTCCGCCGATGCGCGATGTGCTTTTGCCTGGCGGCGAAATAGTTTCGCTGATAAAGCCTCAATTTGAAGCAGGCAAGGGGCTTGCTCCGGGCGGAGTCGTGACGGATCCCGAAATCAGGGAAAAAGTCGTCGAGGATATTTCGGAATTCGGTAAAAACGAATTAGGTCTTGAATTGCTTGGCACGGTTCCCTCTCCCATAAGGGGCAGGGATAAAGGCAACATTGAATATCTTGCATATTGGAGGAAACCTCAATGAGTCTGCGGAGTGCAAGATTCGATGAATACTTTATGCGTATGGCATTGAGGGAAGCGGAAAAGGCGGCAGAAAAAGGAGAAGTGCCGACTGGCTGCGTAATCGTCGAGGAACCTGAAAGTGAAGATTGCCTGCTTGCGGAAGTCCGTGTTTTGGGAAGGGCTCATAATCTTTCTGAAAGTCTTAACGATGCCACCGCGCATGCGGAAATGCTCGCTCTTTCTTCTGCATTCGAGACACGCGGAAATTGGAGGCTTTCAAAAACACGTCTTTATGTGACGAAAGAGCCGTGCCCAATGTGCGCAGGCGCGATAATCCTTGCTCGTGTAGATACGGTTGTTTGGGGGCTCGACGATCCAAAGCGCGGCGGAGGAACCGAGTTTGGAATTTTTTCCCATCCTGGCATCAACCATCATCCTGAAATCGTAAAAGGTGTGTTGGAAGAACCTTGCAGAGAAATCATCCAGACGTTTTTCAAGAAGCGTCGTGAAGAAAATAAAGAAGAGAAGAAGAAATGAAATTTTTAATCCATACATACGGTTGTCAAATGAATGTGCGCGACAGTGAAGCAGTAGGGGCGCTTCTCGTCGCCGCAGGACATGAGCGTGTAGAAAAAGAAGAAGATGCGGAACTCGTCGTCGTCAACTCCTGCACAGTGCGTGACAAGGCGGAGCAAAAGGCCATCGGCAAGAGCGGCAATCTCATAGCGCTTAAAAAGTACGGCAAGAAGAAAATGGTCGGGTTGATGGGATGTGCGGTAAAGCGTATGGGAGCTGATGTATTCAAGGCTCTGCCCGATCTCGATTTTGCGGTAGGCCCGCGCCGATTTGGAATGATTCCCCGTCTCGTTGAAAGATGTCTTGCAGGAGAGAAAAGGATTTTGGAAATTCCCGACGAGGACGAAGTGCCGGAAGGTCTCTCCGCTCACAGCGTTTCAGGGTTTCAGGCATTTGTGACAATTCTTTTGGGTTGTGATAACCGTTGCAGCTATTGCATCGTCCCTGATGTGCGCGGGCACGAGTATTCAAGGCCTGCCCGCGAGGTTGTCGCTGAAGTTGAAGTGCTCGCAAAGCACGGAGTTAAAGAAGTCTGTCTTTTGGGACAGAGTGTTCTCCGTTATGGTGTTCGCAATCCTGCATGGGATGAAAACGATCCTCCGTCACCTGGTGGATATACAGAACCTTTCCCCCGCCTCCTTGAAGCATTGAGCAAAGTGGAAGGGCTTGAGAGAATCCGCTTTACGAGCGCCCATCCAAAAGGATGTACCGATGAGCTCGTAAGAGCGTATGCGGAATTTCCGAAAGTCTGCCGCCACCTGCACCTTCCCGTGCAAAGCGGAAGCGATAGGCTTTTGAAGGAAATGGGCAGACGCTACACGCGCGAGGAATATCTTACGGCGGTGAAGCGTTTGAGAGATTTCGATCCTGAGTTTGCTCTGACCACAGACATCATCGTCGGGTATCCCGGCGAGACGGAGGAGGATTTTGAAGCGACCCGTTCATTGATGGAAGAAGCGGGATTTGACAATTCGTTCATCTTCAAATATTCCCCTCGTCCTGGAACGCGTTCTGCAAAACTTGAAGACGATGTCACGAAGGAAGAAAAGGAGCGTCGTGATCAAGTGCTGTTGTCCGATCAAGAAGCGCGCGGTCAGGCGAGAAACAACCTACTCGTCGGAACGGTGCGGGAGATATTGGTTGAAGGTCCGTCATTGAGAAACGCTCAGCGTTGGAGCGGAAGAGATTCTGGGAATAGAATTGTCGTATTTGAGCCTGACGGCAATCCTCCTGAAAAGGGAAGTTTCGTAAAAATAGAAATATTGGAGGCTCATCCTCAAATCCTGCTTGGCAGGAGAGTGTGAATTTCAAAAAAATCAAGGAGATAAAAATGGAAATAAAGACAATGACAAAAGCAATGCTCTTCGGCGCATTGATGGCAATCGTAGCAGGCTGTACGCCTTGTGATAATTCTTGCGCGAGTAATTCAAACACGACATACGTAAGGGATGCTGTCGCTCCCTATATTGAAAGCGGAGAACTTTCAGGTTTGATTTGTATTCTTTACAACAATGGTGTTCAGGAAGTGACGTGCGCAGGTTATTCAAACGTCGAGACAAAGCGTCCTATCACAGTTGATGATGTTTACATGCAATGCTCGCAGACAAAAGGTTTTTGCGGCGTCACGATTGCAAAGCTCATTGAAGAAGGAAAGATCAATCTTGACGCCCCGGTTTCAAAATACCTTCCAGAATTCAAAACTCTTTGGGTGAAGACATCTTCTGATAAAGATACGATTACGTTGAAGAAGGCAAAGAACGAATTGACGATTCGCATGGTCATGAACCATACGGGCGGTTTTCCGTTTGAAATTCCCGCAAAGCACGGTGATGCCCGCGGAGGCGGCTGTTCTGGCGGAATGCCTATTCGTCAAGTCGCCGTGACGGCAGCTTCTCAACCTCTTCTTTTCGAGCCGGGCACGGAGGTTCAATATTCAAATACGGGTATCGATATCGGCGCGGCGATCGTTGAAGTTGTTACAGGAAAGCTTTGGGAAGATTATTTGAGAGACGAAGTTCTTCTTCCTCTTGGGATGAAGGTTTCCTCGTTCAAGCCGACCGACGAACAGCTCAAGACGCAAGTTGAAATGTACGACTGCGCAAAGGGACTCAAGGCAAAGTATCGTTT
>JAGCMU010000114.1 GCA_017646325.1 Kiritimatiellia bacterium | reverse complement strand
CCGGGAGATATTTTCCATTAGGCATTTTTGACCCAATAAGAGTTGGGTCTGTTACACAATTCTTTGTTTTTACATTACCGCCATCGTTGAACGCAGATTGGCAGTAAAGGCCATTGCGTCTTTTATCGAGCCATTTGATAACGTTTGTCTTGACGTTCCCATTTGCGTCTGTCGTTATCGTAGTTTCAAGAGAATTCTCATCCCTCGCATCAAAGTGCCAAAGTTTGTTTTCGCTAAAATCAAAGTTAAGTAGGAATGAGAGATTCCCTCCTTTAACCTCAAGGGAAGCGAAATGGTTCGTTATATTTAAAACGTCGATAGAGGCATTTCCCTCGCCCCGCTTGACGAGTGTTTCGCCGTTTGCCTTTGTTGATTCAATAGATAACGGTATTTCCGAATCAATTGTTGATGTAGAATTCTCAGAAAGAGTGAGGGATTTAAGTTTGATTTCCTGTGTGCGATTTGGATGTTCCTTCCCAAGCCACTTACGCATCAAATACGCTTCCGTATCTTTACGCTCCTTGTCCGTTATTTTACGGTGATAGATGATGACTTCGCCTATTTGCGCGCCGCCGCAATTGTTTGGATACGTGGCGTATCTGCGATCCTGCATGAGCTGGTTGCAAACGACCGGTTCATCTGCTTGGAATGCGAAAACTTGAAACCCAGGAACGCTCGTCGTAAAGTGACTTGACCATGCATCGGAAATAGGGTCGATGATTTCGCCGTTGATTGTCCAAGTGGCGCAGGAGAGCTTGGAGTTTTCATAGTTCCCTGCAATCATGCGGGTAGATTGTTTGTAAAAATCCATTGAGGAACTGCCAAAATACGGCGCCCCAACAGTTGGAAGGTTCCTCACGACGATGAATCCTGCGTAAGTATTTTGTTTTCCACTGTAGTCCCAATCGGGAAATTCAAGGTGGGAGAGGTATTTTGCAGTTGAACCAAAATCAACGACGCTTTTCCCGTCGTAAGAAGATTTTGAAGGGATTGCAACTCGGTTTTCTGTGTTGTAATTTCCGCTTGTTGTCGGGCAAGTTGCAGTGCGATCTACATTTTCGCGGCAATCCTTCCACGCTGTTACAAGCTCCATCCCTTCATCGGCGTATTGACTTTGAGTCGTAGTGAGAGTGTTTTCTGCAGTCGCATCAAGCCAAAGGTATGGATTTGAAGCAGGTGTTGCCTGCGTTGCGTCGTCTTGAGACGCTTCAAATTTTACGCTACCTTCTTCAACTACAAGGTTTATGTCTTTACTTGATGGGCTTAAGAATTTAGTGCGTAATTCTCCCTTGCCCGTTTTTGTGATAGTGCCGCCAGGCGCGATAAGCTCTTCAACGGTTGAAACTCGATCTTCCTTTACGCCGATTTTGGCGCCGTTTGCGAGGACGGCAGCTTTCGCGTCCAGATTTTTGCCGGAGATCCACTTTGTAACGAGATAACGGTTGATTTGTGCGCGTTCATGGCGCGTCAATTCTTTCGTAAATACTATGAGTTCTCCCAAACGGCTGCCGCCCGAGCGTACTAAAAAGTAGCGGTCGCACCCAAGGAGATTGAATTTCAGACCTTTATTAGATGCAACGCTCATTACGTAGCAACCTTTGAGTTCTGTATTGGCGTCTTTTGTTAAATCGTCTTGAAGTACTTTGCGATTTCCGTTTATGCGAATTTCTCCTTGTCTGATCGCACATGATGTCGCGGCTTTGTAATCTGAGAAGGGCGTGCCTTCTGAAATATAATGATAAGTCGAGTCTCCTCCGAGAATTGTTGCGTTGTAAGCACCATTGGGTGTTTCCACTACATAAAAGGCCTCGCGGATATCGCTGATAGTAGAGTTGATTTTCAATACGCAGTTTGACGGACCTAAATTTTTGTGGTCGGGAGATGAACCGAAGGAAACGAGAGAAAGACCTGTCGGCGATTTCGTTTTGCACATAAAAGCGGGCCTGGTAAAACTCATCTTGTTTTTATCGGTACTGCCGCCAAAAGTGCTGGGAGAGGCGTAATTATTTCCCACAAGAGAGTTCCACTTATTTACCCAAACATATCCTTCTTCATCGGCTTGGGAAAGGTCAAGAGAGTCCGTATTTGACGCATCGAGATGGAAGGTCGCTTGAGAAAGAAGGCTATTTAAAGTTTCGTCATCATTTCCAGAAAGTGTTAAAGTTCCTGCAGATACGTAAAGGAGAGAATCCTTGCCGGAAGATTGAACGCCGATTTCAAGTTCACCGCTACCTGTTTTTTGGAGTGCTCCGACTCCCGTCGTTTCGTGAATGACGGCTTTTGTGTCTGCCGTAGGGACGGCAACGCGCGGACGACGTGAAATAATGAGAGACCCCATTTCCGTTTCCGTCTCGGCGGTGGAGTTGAGGCTAAATGTCGCCTTACCATTTCCCACGCGCCAAAAACCAAGGAAGTCCTTTGCTTGAGTAATATTGAAAACGCGAGACGGTTGGTTTGCAGTAGTAGTCAATTCCGCGTGAAATATTTCGTGGCGAGATGAACCGCCCGTAATAGTTCCGATTTTGGGGTTTACAGCACCGTTTGCAATTGCGGCATTCGAGTCATTGCCTACGGTAACGCCGGTAGATGTACGCAAAAGATAGGCTTCGTTATGTAATGTCGTTCCAAATGCGATGTCTTGGCCATTTGTCGGCGCGACCGTAAGAGGCGTGTTAGATTCATCAACCCAGTTCGCAACGTTGCCCCATTGGTTTGTAGATACGGCCGAAGAACTGTTAGTGGAAATAAGGTAGGCACTTTCCGCTATAGCATAAAGTGAAGCGAATGTTACTAATGAAATAATACAGACTTTTTTTGTGTTCATACAAATTCTCCATTTATATTTATTATAATTATACGGAAATCTTTTTTTTTTTTTCAATATGAAAGTTTTGGATTTTTTATTATCTTGCGTTACATAGGAAATGATGGTAGAATTCTTTTTCAAAGGAATATATCTATGATGAAACAAATTACCATCGTTTTTGCACTTATTATAA
Organism: Kiritimatiellia bacterium; assembly: GCA_017646325.1. GTDB lineage: Bacteria > Verrucomicrobiota > Kiritimatiellia > RFP12 > UBA1067 > RGIG9934. Next base: position 10,331 of record JAGCMU010000114.1, on the reverse strand, counting down.
GTGTTTGTTGTCATGCCAAAAAGGAGTTGCCTGTCGTCGCAGGATTTACGAATGATTTCGCCGTTATTGAATTCAATTCGGCGGGCTGTCTTTCAAAAGTAATGGATCGCACGACTCACCGCAATTTATTAAGATATGTGACTCCGTTTTCATTTCTAACAACAACGGATAAAAAAACAATCCCGGCATCTTCTCTTGAATATAAGGATGGGGTTCTTTCATTTGGATATAAAAACCGCGATGAAAAATCGAGTATGTCGGTTCGCTGTGAGCCATGGGGATTTGTATTTACGATAAATAATGCGAATGTGTTTGAAAAGGAAGATATAGAATCCTTTATTCCAGCTCGTTTTTGGCCGTCAACCGAGCTTTTGAAGTGGGAAGGTGGTTGTGTATGTGGTTTTTCAGATCCCACAAACTCTGTAATTTTACGCTCGTACAATCTTGAAACTGCAATGCAGGTGTGCGGGAACGTCTATCTCAATACGTTTATCAACCGCGAGTTTTCTCCTGTCGGGCAAAAATTTGCAATTGTAGCTTCGCCGTATTCCAAGGCCCGCGAATGTTTGAAGGCGATGACTTTAGATGCGGGCGTATTCCACACCAAGTGCGGCGGCGCATGGGGGCTTGATTCTCCAGAAAATCGGCGTTCATATCTTTTTGCAAGCGTACGATACGATACTGTCGATGATTGGATTACTCTTGCCGAAAGAGGAGGGATGGGAACACTTCATTTCAGCGGATGGTGGAATACGAAAGGCCATTACGAGCCGTCAAAGAGTAAATTCCCGGGAGGAGATGCAGAGCTTAAAGAATGTGTTTCGAAAGTACGCAACGCCGGTCTTAATGCGGGCGCTCACACCTTGACGTCGGGCATTGATTTTACCGATTCTTGGATCAAGCCTCATTGTAATACAAATCTTTATGCACTTAGCACTTACACATTATCAAAGCCTTTGGAAAAAAATGCGAAGGAATTGTATGTAAATGAAAAACCGATTTCCCGTCACGATACGTTTACGGCATATTTTTCCAATGGCAATTTCCTCCGCATTGGAAATGAATTGATTACGTATACAGGCGTAAAACATGAAAAGCCGTATTGTTTTACAGGAATAAAAAGAGGGGCAAACGGAACTATTAACCAGGGGCTCGTTGAATGTGGCAGCACGGTCGATTACGCGTTTCAGCATTTTTACAATTTCTTTCCGAATCCACGTTCATCCTTCAATGAAGAGATGGCTGAATGTGTAGGCAAGAGAATAGCGGATTACGGTTTCTCTTTGGTTTACCATGATGGCGCTGAACCTTTCCCAAGATTTGACGCCGATACGAATCGACTTGTCTTTGCAAGCTCTGTTGCAAAATATTCTTCCCGTCCCGTTCAATTTGAGGCGAGCATGAGCAATCCTCACGGATGGTGGTATCATTCGACAGCAGGCGCTCTCGATCATACGACTTGGGCGGCAAAGCGTTACCATTTAAACCATGTGAAAAGTTCCGTGAAATCACGCAATGCGAACTTTTGGCCGACGCAGACGGGGTGGTGGTCGCCACGCTCGGCAAATGAATTGGCACGCGGACATTTTTCAGATGAAATGGAATATTTTGCCTCGCGCAATGCGGGAAATGATTTGCCCGCATCCATTCAAGGACCAAACGTCAATTCTGGCCCTCTTACATTTTTCCACGAGGATCAAATGACGCTCCTCGGGTGGTATGAGCGTGCCCGCTTTGCCCGCGCCTTTACACCGCAGGCAATTGAACTTATGAAGCGTAATGATGTGGAAACGCGTTTGCGCCAAAATGCAGACGGAGATTGGGAGCTAACTCCTGTCATTTGTTCTGTTCGCCGCCTTCCCTCATCCGCATTTATGAAGTGGATTCAAAAGTCGGAGGTTTCCGCTCCCGCTGCTCTTCGCATAGAGGCACTTTTTGGAACTGAATCCTATGATTCAACGAACGGCATAGATTTGGTCGGCGCGACAAATATTTCGGAGATGATTTTCGCAACGGCAAATAAGAATATTATCCAAAATGTTACACCTGTTGAAAATGCAAAGTTTGAAAACACTTTCCGCTTGCAAGTCGAAAACAAGACAAAAATTTCTCGTGGCGCATGGTCAAAACTCGTAATAAATTATCCTAAGAAAAACCGTAACATTGAAGTGGATTCGAAAACGGGAGCTGCATTTTGTTTTTGGGTGAAAGGCGATGGGTCGGGAGCGATATTAAATTTGCAGCTTTCAACACCTGCAAAATTTGTCGGCGGGATTAGCGATCACGTGGTGAAGCTTGATTTCAAGGGCTGGCGGTATGTGCAGCTTTTCCAAAGGGAACGCGATGTTGAAGCGTGGCTTGATTACGCTTGGCCGTATTCGGGATTTTACAGAATATTCCGCCAAAAACTCTCTCTTGATCGGATTAACTCTGTCGCGTTTTATTTGAATGAAGTTCCGGCAAACGGAAAGACGGATATTGAGATTTCGCAAGTACGCGTGTTCCCTTCGCGCGAGATTGTGTTTAACAATCCGTCAATTGCAATCAACGGAGAGAAGCAGACTTTGCCGTTTGAAATGGTTTCTGGAGATTATGCCGAACTTGAAAATGGCGTGTGGACGAGATTTTCGCAATATGGCAATCCGCTCAATCGTGGCAAAGGAAAGAAAGTTTTCCTTAAAAAGGGCGATAATGATTTTGCTTTAAATCTTTCCGCCAAAAACAAGATGGAAGCGCGCGCGGAGATTTCCGTGTTTGCTCTTGGGAAAAGTATTCCTGCATTTATCGAGGAAAAACTTGATTCAAAAGAAATGGGATATGAAGCGATGCGTCCGCAATGGTATGAACCTAAAAACGGGTTTGCGGAAATCGAACCTGTTCGCGCGCGTCCTGGGAAAAAAGCGCGACTTGAAATCGAATTGTTCGGGCGTACTGAAAATCCGACATTCATTTACCCCGACGGCTCGCGTTATCGCTTTGATGTGGAGCTTAAAGATAATGAACGTCTCGTATGTTGGGATTTGAAAAATTGGAAGGTGATTGGAGACAAGCGTAATATCATCAAGGAAGGGGCTCTCGAAAAAGCATTGCCAATCCTTGAAAAAGGATGTCTGAAATTTGAAGCGTCGGAAAATTCCGCTCTTCGCGTATCGATCGTGAAACGGTATTCAGGGTCGCGTTTTGCCGCCAAAGCGCTCGCAAAGAGCGATGGCGCGAATGAAAGTGCAGACTCAAAGCAGCTTGCAAGTGAAACGATTCGTGCGTGGTCCTTTGATGAAGCGCAAGGGGCATTTTCACGCGAGGCGGGGAAGCGCGATTGGGATGTCGCTCTTTCAAAAACATTGCGCTGGGTTACGGGGCAATTTGGTACGGCAATAGCGTTTGTTGATGAAGATGGCGTAGCGGATGTTTCTCTTGCTCCAGGTTTGAATAGTGGAAAGGTGTGGACTGCAACACTTCGCGTCCGCGCGGCAAAGGGAAATAAGGCTTTAAGCCCATGGACATTGAAGGGGAATGTCAAGCAAGGGGATATGCCTGTTGAAAAATGGAAACTCTTTGTGCTTGAAGGCGAAGGCGTAATTCCATCGTTTAAAATCGGTTCAGACGGAAAAAATCCTTTCCTCGGGTTTGTCGATGATTTGCGTATTTTTGACAGGCGTCTTTCTGCGGAAGAGATTGACCGTATAGCGTCCGATCCGATGTATACGGATATTGAAGGATTCCAAGATGATGGAACTGGCGGCGTGAAACCGATTGTAATTTTACCGCCAAGTAAGGTAGAGCCGCTTGGAAAACATCCACTTCAAGGGGAAGACGGCAAGAAAGAGGCAATGTCGCCGTCTCCTTTCCCTGATGCGTTGAGCGCGTATGTGTGGCGCAACTGGGGGCTTGTTCCCGTTCCGATTCTCGCGCGCGTAATTGATGCTACCGAAAAGGACTTGGAGGAGATTGCAAAGGAAATGGGCCTTAAGCCAAATCCAGTCGTGCTTTCGGAGTGGAGACGAAAAGGATATATAACCATTATGCGCAGGAATTGGCATCTTCTTCCTTACGAACAACTTCTGCCGTTATTGGGAATGACGAGAGAGGAATGTTTCACGGCTTTACAGGAAGATGATTTTCTTTGGATAAAAATGGGACGCATGAAGCCAAAGGCAAAACGCATAGTATGGTCGAAGGAATACGCGCAAGAAGGAAGAAAGGAGCGTTTGCGTTTGGCGGAAATTCTCCGCAGGGAAGGAATCGATCCCAATCTGGAAGAAGAGCCTCGTTTTGAATTTATAAAGGAACTCTCTCAATGTACTGAATTACCGAAATTCTCGGAAGAGGTTAAGGGAGATTCTCCGTTTGATTTCCGTTTGATCTTTTCATATTTTGCGGACTATGGCGATCCGCTTGCAGATCCTGAAATCAAATCGTACCCTGAAGGGTTGCTGCAAAAGTTAGCGGCACAAGGCGTTAATGCAGTGTGGCTGCATACCGTATTAAATTCGCTTACTAAAGATTCCCGCTATCCAGAATTCGGCAAGGGGAGTGAGCAAAGAATCGCAAATTTACGTAAACTCGTAAAGCGTGCAGAGAAGTATGGTATAAAAGTTTATTTGTACATGAATGAGCCGCGCGCTCAGCACGGCGTCTTTTTTGATGCCGACCCTGCAAGGCAGGCGATAAAGGGTGTAGCCGATGGAAGGAACTCGCCTTGCTTCGCAATGTGTACGTCGACACCTGAAGTACGCAGATGGCTTTCCGATTCGTTGGAAAAGGTGTTTCGTCAGGTTCCTGGGCTTGGCGGGATATTCACAATTACGATGAGTGAAAACCTTACGAACTGCGCATCGTACGAACACAAAGAAGGCTGCCCAAGATGTAAAAACCGTACGACTGCGGAAATCCTTGGGGAAGTCAACAGGACGATGATAGAGGGGATGAGAAAGGGTAATCCGAATGCGGAGGCGTTGGTGTGGAATTGGAATTGGCCGGCAAAAGAAGAAAAGGATATTATTGCACTCTTACCTACTAACAATTGCCGTTTGATGGCGGTTAGTGAAAAGGATATGAAATTTAATCGCGGCGGAACAAATTCAAAGGTTATTGATTATTCAATTTCTGTAGTGGGGCCAGGTGAAATGGCACGCAAATTCTGGAAACATGGAAAGAATAGAAATATTTCGTGCGTCGCAAAAGTACAAGCGGCGAACTCGTGGGAATTAAGTCCCTTCCCGTATATTCCGACTATGGATTTAGTCGCCGAACATGCGGAGAATCTGCTTAAGGAAGGCTTGGATGGAGTGATGCTTTCTTGGTCGTTAGGGTGCGCACCGTCTCCAAATTTGAGCATTTTCCGCGATATCCGTCCAGGTCCAAGGGCAAAGGAGGATGTGCTTGATTTGCTTGCAAAGCGTATGTATGGAGAAAAGGCTCCGCAGGCAAGGAAGGCGTGGACGCAATTTTCGGAGGGCTTTAGAAATTATCCTTTTGCCGTGATGGTTATTTATTTAGGTCCTCATCAATGGGGCCCTGTGAATCCTCTTTATGCGGAGAAGACGGGATATAATGCGACTATGGTCGGTATTCCTTACGATGATTTGAAGGGCTGGCGTTCTGTATATCCCGCTCAAACGTATATTGATTTAATCGGCAGGGTTGCAGATGGATTTGCCAAAGGGTGCGAGTTGATGAAAGGCGTTGCGCCAAAGCGCGAGCTTGATATGTATCGTGCAGAGCAGATGCATTTTGCATCCTGTCGCGACCAAGGGCTTTTCGTGCTTGCTCGTGATGCCGGTAAGGTTGATGAAATGAAGGTGATCGCAAAGAGAGAACTTGACCGCGCCAAAGAATATTGGTATATTGTGCGTTCGGATAGTCGGATTGGCTATGAGTCGTCTAACCATTATTTCTTTACGCCGCGTGATGTGGTAGAGAAAATCCTTTCTTGCTGGAAGGTTTTGGAAAAATAAAATTTTAAAAGGAGAAAATAACGATGAAAAGAAATATTGTCGCGATTGCAGCGTTGTTGTCTTTGTGTGGTTTAGCGGGAGAAATTGTTGTCGATGGGAAGAGTATGACAATTCAAGGCGCAATTGAAAAGATTGCACAAGAGAAAGCAAAGGGAAATAAAGAAGCTTGGAAGGTCCTTGTAAAAAAAGGATATCATAAGATCGATAAGACTTTAATGATAACACCTTCCATTTCAGGCGAAGATAAAGCAAGGGTCGTATTCCAAGGCGAAAACGGCGCCGTGATTGGAGCGGGCGATCGATTGGTTGATTGGAAGGATGAAGGTAATGGTGTTTGGTCAATGCCGGCACCAAGAGATAAAGACGGGAAGATGATTTGGTTTGAAGAGTTGTGGATTAATTCTCGTCGCGCGCAGATGGCTCGCTGGCCAAAAGGTGAAGAGTGGCGCAGCAAGACGTATTCCATTGCTCCAATCACAAATACCGTATCTAAAACGAGAAGGTTCAGAGAGTGCGCGACATTTACAAATGCGGCATTTAAGACTATTGCAAAAATTCCCAAGGATGAATACGATTACACTAAGGTCGGGATGTATAACAAATGGAAATTTCATATCCGCATATTAAAGGATGTGGATTTTGAAAAGGATGCCGTAATAACAGAAACGAGATTTGCATTTTCTCCATCGTCTGGAACGACAGAATATTTTTATTTCTTCCAAAATGTCCGATTTGCATTCACAGATCCTGGCGAGTGGTTTTATGATGCGAAGAATAAAAAGATTATGTATCGCCCTCTTCCAGGCGAGGATATGAAGAAATCTAGCGTATACGCGCCGCTTGCAAAGGTGACAAAGCTCATTGAGATAAAGGGCAATCCTCAGAAAAAAGAATATGTTAAGAATATTGATTTTGTAAATCTTTCTTTTGAGCATACGGATATGGATCCTGTCGCGCTTGACGGCAAGCCGCGCGAGAAGATGGGGTGCCAGGCATCTACAATCACAGATGCCGCTATCAATTTGACGGGCGTTAAGAGTGTCAACTTTGATAACTGCAGTTTTCGTCATACGGGAAATCACTGTATTCGCTTGAATGAGGGATGTACATCATGTAAGATTTCAAATTGCTTGATGGAGGATTTGGGCGCTGGCGGAATTTGGATTGGTCCGATGAAATCGTATGTCGCCGACGGAGAAAAATTGACGCGCTCTCAGATAAAAAAACTTTCTCCTCTTTCTACGGCATTTATTACGGTTGAAAATTGCACGATCCGCGATGGCGGAAACGTTTATCCTGAAGGAATCGGCGTTGTGATTGCGACCGCAAGCGATTGTAAGGTGATGCATTGCGATATTCACGATTTTTATTACAGCGGTGTTTCTGTCGGATGGACGTGGGGATATAAAGGTAGTGTCGCCCAACGCAATGAAGTCGCGTACAATAAGATTTACAATCTCGGCAAGCGCGTTATGGCGGATATGGGTGGAGTGTATACGCTCGGAACTTCATTCGGAACGAAGGTTCACCATAATTTGATTCACGACGTTTATTCACGTACGTATGGTGGATGGGGGCTTTATACGGATGAAGGCTCTGAAGGAATCGATATGTACAACAACCTCGTTTACAACACGCATGACGGCGGCTTTCATCAGCATTACGGCGTTGACAACATAATCCGCAACAATATTTTTATTTGGAATGAATCAATCGGCTCCATCCGCTCCGCTCGCAAGCTGGGATTAGGGAATGTCCCAAGTACGATGCATATCGTTCAGAATATCGTAGTTAATGATCATGAGCAGCTTTCCTCTTGGGGAGCGGACGGTATCCGTGGAATTTGGGCTGGGAATTTATGGTGGACGACTCCAGGCGTAAAGCCGATTTGGGGTAAGGAAATGGATTGGGAAAAGTGGAAAAAGACAGGCAGGGAAATATGCAGCGAGTATGCTGATCCCCAGTTTGTAAGTCTTGAAAATGGAGATTTCCGATTAAAGAAAACGTCGCCTGCATTCAAGCTTGGCTTTAAGGAATTTGACCTTACAGGAGTTGGGCGTCAAGTCAAATGTACTTGCTCGCGCAAATCCGCTTCTTCCGATTTCGTGAACGAGGCGCGCAAGGTGTATGCGACGAAGGAATATTCTTCATACGTAAATACAATCGTTCACAAATATATGTGCCCTGGATATCATGATAAGGATGAAGCTGGGCTTGTGAAGTGGATCAACGTTGACGGAGCGCGCAATGTGCGTGATGTTGGCGGATGGAACGGTTTAAAAACGGGCAAGGTGTATCGCGGCTCGGAATTGAATGCTGTAGGCAAGCATTGGCTCGGAATTACACCTATGGGCGTTGCAAAATTGCGCGACCTGGGTATTAAGAGCGATCTTGACCTTCGTGCGGAAAACAAGAAGGAGCGTGGGGAATGTTTGAATGTTTCTGCAATAGGAAAGGATGTGAAATTATATAGCGCGCCTGTTTCAGGCTATATGGAATTGTATTCAAAGAAGGGTAAGGAAAATTTCGCAAAGGCGCTTCGTGTGTTTACCAAGGATGAAAATTATCCTGTTTACATCCATTGCTGGGGCGGCGCAGACCGAACAGCTGCGGTGGTCTTTCTCCTGCAAGGTCTTTGCGGCGTAAATGAAGTTGATCTGTCAATTGAGTATGAACTTACCTCTTTTGCAAATTTCGGTGGTAGAACACGCGTAAATAGAGGGGCGTTCTTCAGGTATGCAGATATGATTGCAGAAATGAAGACGTATCCTGGTAAAACGCTTCAAGAAAAGTTTGCTTCATATTTCAAGAAAGAGCTCAAATTCTCCGACGCGGAAATAAGTGCAATCCGTAAAAACTTGATGAACAAGAATGAAAACTAATTGTATATGAAAAGTAAATTCATATTGTTTTCAACTCTTGTAACATTGTTGTTTTCTGGGTGCATTACGCAAGATGTAAATACTCAAGGCGTTTTACTTCTTACTTTTGATGATCGAAACTTCGCCGGCTGGGAGGCGGCCCGTCCTGTTTTTACTAAGTACGGAGCTCATGCGACATTTTTTGTATCGGGAAATATCTCGCAATCGAATGTCGCCTCTCTCAAACGTCTTGCTCTCGATGGGCATTGTATCGGGTTTCACGGATTTAAGCATCAAAACGCCGACAAAGCGCTTCCCGATCAAGGAGCAGAGCGTTACTACAAAAATGAGATACAAGTGCAGATTGATTCTATTCAAGATGCCGGCATAGCGTCAAAGGTATTTGCCTATCCAAACTGCCGTTGGAGTGAAGAGGCTGACGCGCTTTTTCGGGGAAATGGTTTTAAACGGGTAAGAGGCGGAGTGAAAGGAGCAACGCCGTATGATCCGTTAGGTAAAAAACAAGCGTTGCGCAAACCGCTAGTTGAAAATGATGCAGTATTTTTTCCCGTGGCGGACTTGCCTAATCGTTTTCGTATCGACACGATTATTGTTGGAGAGGCATACCATACCGACATTGATGAGATTTGCGCGTGCCTGCGCAGGGCTTCCGCACGTAAGGAGGTTATTTGCATAACATCTCACAATATCGCTCCGAACGCAAAGGGTATTCACATGAAGACAGAATGGTTAGAGCGGATTCTTTCGGAGGCGAATAGCTTGGGTCTTAGGGTGATAGGCTTTAACGAGTTGTAAATTTTTTAACGAACGTGTTTTCAGTAAAAAACAGCGTGGCAATTTATACGATTGCCACGTTGACTCTTTCTGTTTCAGGCAAGACTGTTTCAAGAACGTCAGGCGTGATGGCGGCACAAATGCCACGGTGCCCGGCATTGATGTAAATTAATGGCAAATCAAAGATAGTGGATTCGATGTAAACCTTCATTCGTTTTTTCGTCCCAAAGGGCGACGTTCCTCCGACGTGGTATCCGCTATGGCGATCGGCTGTTTCGGGTGTACATGGAGTAACTGTTTTTACGCCTCGCACGCGGGCAAGGTTTTTAACGGAAATTTCAGCATCTCCATGCATCAGGCAAACGAAAGGTTTTTTCGTTTCGTCTTCAAGAATTATTGTTTTTATCGTTGCATGGTGGTCGACGCCGAGCTCTTGTGCACATTGGATAGTGCCGCCGTGAGGAGTGTAGTCGTAGGTAAAAAGTTTATAGTCGACTTTCGCAGCCTTTAAAGCGCGGATTGCCATTGTCATTGGTATTGTTTCTACTTTCATGGAAAAATAATACACTTTTTTATTTACACAAGCAACAGATAAAATTTTGAGTCTACATAAGGACGCTGAAACGGTTGCAATACATGGATAAAAAGAGTATAATAACGGCGTTTTAAGGATGAATATCAGTATGTGCATGATTGAAGCGGAAAGCGTATAATATGG
>JAGCMU010000113.1 GCA_017646325.1 Kiritimatiellia bacterium | reverse complement strand
TGAATTGCAAGTCGTATTTTCTTGACTAAAAACACAACGAGGAAAATACATAAGGACACGGCAACAAGACCCAACAAAACCCATCCGACCATTTTCCAGCTTAATGGAGGGAAATCCTTCTTGGGACTTATTTCCATTTCCCCTGTCACCGGTTCAAGCTCATCGGGAGATTTGAAAACGACACTCTCTGTATAAAAATTCCCGACAACAAACGGCGCGAGGCGATATTTCTTTTCGACAGGTTTGGGAACGAGACGCCAACGGCTGACAAGAGTCGTATTTCCGTTTTCGTCCACAAATGGAGTTTCGGAAAAATCCTCTGCTATTTTAAAACCTTGAAAACGATCTTGCAAATCAGGGATGGCGACGTTCGCATCTTTGGGAGATTTCACCGTAACGGTCACATAAAAATCACGGGAAACATCGACCTTTTCAGGCATTGCGTCTATGTGAACTTCAATTCCGTTTTGAGAGAATTGAGCAACTTCAACAGCTCTCAACAGAGAAACGACACATATCAAAAATATTGAAAGCAGTTTCTTCATCTCTTCATACTCCTGCGTTTAAACAAAGCTCGAACTTCTTTGATGTACGGCTTATCTGTCGACACCATAATCTTATCAATGCCGGTACGCGAGAAAAATTTCACAAGCGCCGCGCGTTCCTCTTCCGCCTTCTTCGCAAAATAATCACGCACGGATTTTGAAGACGTATCCACGAGGACAAGTTCACCAGTTTCCGCATCTTCCAATTCGACGAGCCCGACATCTGGGAGCTGCGATTCGGCCGGGTCGGAAACGGGGATTGCAATCATATCGTGGTGGCGTGCCGTCACTCTCAATATTTTTTCAACTTCGTTAAGCTGATGATTGATTAAAAAGTCGCTGACTAAAAATACGACGGCCTTTTTCTTTTGTACGCCATTGAGAAATCTAAGAGCACCTGCAATATCGGTCCCTCCCGTAGACTCTCCTTCACTCGCAAGAACTTCACGCACAAGGCGCATTACACTTTGACGCCCCTTGCGCGGAGGAATATATTTTACGATCTTGTCGGAAAAGAGGATAAGCCCGATTTTGTCCTGATTGCGGATTGCAGTCAACGCTAAAAGGCTCGTTATTTCCGCCGCAATTTCGGCTTTCGACTTTTTCGCGCTTCCATACGCTTGAGAGCCGGAAACGTCAACCATAAAAAGGACTGTCAACTCGCGCTCTTCAGAAAACCGCTTGATAAAAGGCTCACCCATGCGGGCGGTGACATTCCAGTCGATTGAGCGCACGTCATCACCTGCAACGTATGGACGCACCTCGTCAAACTCAACGCCTTGCCCTTTAAAGGTGGAATGGTAGTCGCCGGAGAGCTGATCGTCCACAAGGCGATTTGTGAGGATTCTAATCTCCCCCACCTTCGCCATCAATTCCTTTACATCAATCATTCTCTTCTCACGGAACGGGAATTGTTGCAAGAATTTTATCTATCACATTATCGCTATTGATATTTTCGGCTTCCGCTTCATACGTCAAAAGAATGCGGTGGCGCAACACATCGTGCGCGACTTCCTTGACGTCTTGAGGCGTTGCGTATGCTCTTCCGTGCAAAAGCGCATTTGCGCGTGCGGCCTTGTTCAAGGCGAGAGTTGCACGCGGAGACGCGCCGACCTGAATTTGCGACGCGAGTTCAGGGAGTTTTGCCCTTTCAGGTTCACGCGTCGCAAAAACGATATCAAGGATGTAATCGCCCACTTTTTCATCGCAGTATACTTCCTTCAGCGTTTCACGCAAAGTCGCAATGTCTTGAGGCGTTGCAACGGCTTTCGCTTCGGGAAGCGTCGATTGCTGAGCAAAGCGCTCCATGATGCGACGCTCGTCGCTGCGAGACGGCGTTTCTACGAGACACTTGAACATAAAACGATCGACTTGCGCCTCGGGAAGCGGATACGTCCCTTCCTGCTCAATCGGGTTTTGCGTTGCAAGAACGAGAAACGGTTCTGGCAGCGTGTATGTGTCGTCGCCAAGAGTTACTTGCCTTTCCTGCATCGCTTCGAGAAGTGCGCTTTGGACCTTCGCCGGCGCGCGGTTTATTTCATCTGCAAGAAGAAGGTTTGTAAAAACAGGTCCTTTTTTAGGCAGAAATTCACCTGTTTTTTGCGAGTAGAAAAGCGTACCCACAACATCGGCAGGCAAAAGATCGGGCGTAAAGGAAATACGCTTAAAGTCCATACCTAAAACTTTTGCAAGTGTATTTACAGACAATGTTTTTGCAAGTCCTGGAACACCTTCAAGAAGAATATGACCATTTGCAACGAGTGCGAGAATCAAGCGGTTTATAAGGCGATCTTGGCCGACAATCACCTTACCTACTTCTTCGCGAATACGAGAAACAAGCTCACCTTGTGCAGCAATGCGAGAGGCTGCATTTTGCATATCCATTTTCTTTTCTCCGTTTCTTAATTTCAAATCTTTAATTCAATCGATACAATCATTAAATAAAATTCATTAAGATTGTATTGTCTTTAATTATATAAAGGATTACGAGTTTTAGCAAGATAGAAGTGAAAAAAATCAAGCGAAACTGAATTTTGTTGAGAGACATCCTGCAACTTGTTAAAATATAAAAATGAAAATTTCGAAAACATCTCCATCTGTTGTCATTTTGGCAAACGGCGAAAAACCTACTCATAAAATACCGCTTGACGTCCTGCGCAAAGCGGACTTCGTCGTATGTTGCGACGGAGCATACAAAAAGTTGAAAGAAACAGGAAGAGAACCGGATTACGTAGTTGGAGATTGCGATTCCATTTCAAAAAAAGACACATTATCGCTTGCAAATAAAGTAATAAAAATCAGCGAGCAGGAAACGAATGATCTTGCAAAGGCTTTTTATTTCACGATAAACAATAAAGACTGGAAAAAGCCTTCCATCACGATTCTCGGTGCTTGCGGCTTGCGAGAAGATCACACGATCGGAAATGTTTTCCGCCTTATCGATTTTGCAAAGGAGTCTCCGTCTATTTCAATCTATTCAGATTACGGCAGATTTTTCCCCGTATTAAAATCAAAAAGAATAAAATGCAGAAAATCTACGCCTGTATCGATCTTTGCCCCGTTCCCTGGCACCGCGGTAAAATCAACTGGGCTTAAATGGAAACTTGACGGATTGGATCTTTCCCAGCTTTATTCTGCGACGTTAAATAAAACGACGGGAGCGTCGTTTACAATTTCAACGACCGCCCCCGTCATTATCTACATCCCTTACGAATAATCACACTATCCCATCGGGAGTCGGGATGGATCTTTTAGTGTCTGCACTGCCAAAGAGATAGCGCTCGACAGATTTGCGATAAATGGAATCAAGCCATCCGTTATCAAGACCAAGTTCGGCATAAACAGCGTCATCAAATTTGAGCCAATCCGTTGTCCAATTCACATTGTAACGGTCTGTACGGCAATCGCTTCCAAACATCACATGGTCGCGAATGTCGTAGCCGACGGTAAACACCTTTGTCAACGCGTCCTTACGGTAAATTTTCGGAGTGCCAGGCGTCGTATCAATAAACATTTCCGGTACCTTTTCGCCACGCGCCAAAATCGCGTTCAGGAGTTTCCCGAATACGGCAATACATTCATCGCACCAAGGCCACGAAATATGGGCGAGTGCAAAGCGTAATTTCGGGACATCTAAAAGCCCTTCCCAATTTGCCGGACGGAAATTATCTGATGACGGACGCCCATCCCAAAGAATTCCCGAGTGGAAGGTTATCGGTTTATTGTGATACGCCATGCGGTTATAAACGGGCAATGATTTATCGTCCACGGGACGACCGTCCGCACGAATCACCTTAAAGCCGTAAATACCCTTCTCTACTGCCATATCAACAATATCGCACGCATCGGGTGCGGCAGGATTAATCCAATAAAACGGATAAATGGTCGGAGAGAGCGACGCCCATTTTATTACGTTATCAATACTCTTCTCTGGAGAATGTTTTTTCGCATTGTCGCCAAATACGTTTGGACATTCCGAGAAAATGCATCCGCCTGCAAGGCCAGCCTTCTCAAAGCTTTTTACGAGAGCTTCCGGATTAGGCTCGCCCGGATAAACGTGAATATGAGCATCGTAACGACCTGGAGGGAGAGAACCCACCACTTTGCCTAATGCGCCCTTCTTTGCCTTTTTAACGGCATTGTCATAAGCTTTATTTGAAGCGAGAGCCGTAGTGCCTACTGCTCCTGCAGCACCCACGATAAATGTGCGACGTGATAAATTCATTTACTAATCTCCTTTTTCATAACCACGTATTTGCGGCGAATAACAAGACAAAATACTAAAAGACAAATTGCAAAGACGCAAGAAACGACACCCTGTGCCGCCTTGCCGACAATTGGTTCAAGCCCATGCGTCACGTATTGACCTGTATACATAAAGCACGGCCAAATCCACTCGCCAATCATATAGGCAAGGAGTGACGTGCGGCCAAAGAGGACGAAGAAGGATGCACCGCGACGAAATTGCGCGACGTCCGTTATGAGATACGAGAGAGCAAGAGCAAGTGCGCTCCATCCCATCGCTTGAGCCGTAAACGACACTGTGAAAATGTGCTTCACCATCTTTACGCCCATAAAGGTCAAAATCCAACCAAGCGCAAGTAAAGCTGTGCCGAAAATTGCAAGGTTAATCGCTCTCTTTTTCGGCTCATCTCTCCCGAGGAGAATTCTCGCGGAGAAGTAACCACACGCCGTCATAAAGACGAACATAGGAGTCGTCAAAATCCAAGTGTAATGAATTTCCCCAATTTCCGTTATTTGCCCAAGATACCCGAGCATCCCAAGTTCGCGGATTGCCTTTGATCCTGCAGGCATTAAAAATGTTAGGACGCTTTGTTCACAATACTCGGCGATATTTCCAGTCATTGAATAGTCGCCGCCAAAATGTACAATCAATCCATAAAAGACAAACCCGAGAAGAGGAACGACAATTCGCCACTTCATCGAAGTGCAAACTAAAATCGCCATCACAAGATAACCCATCGCAATAGTTTGCAAAGTATTGTTGTATGGACGAATCTCCAATAAATTAAATTCAAGAAGTCTTCCTTGAACGATCATTCCCAAAACCCACAGTAGCGCGACCCTGCAAATTACGTGCTTAAAATATACCGCATTAGGACGACCGCCATTAAGGCTAAGACGCTTTTCTAGAGAAAATGGAATTGCCGCACCGCACATAAATAAAAATAGCGGCATGATTATATCCCAAAGCGTAAAGCCTTCCCATGGATGAGTAAATTGATAAAGGAATGAATCTGGTAAAGCATATCCAGAATTAATAGCCCAAACGAGTGGACCTATCACGGTAAGAAGTACCATGTCGGCACCGCGCAAGAAATCTAGCGCAAAAAGCCTTGAACTACTTGAAGAAGTTTCATTATTAGTTTTCATAAAATGAATTCTATCACAAAGCATCTAACACACGCAAGAAAAAACATTTGGTATAATGGCTCATATGAGTACAGAAGAAAATATACATTTTGAAATTTTGCGAGACATATCCGACAATGATGATCTCGAATTAAAAACTCTCATCAAAGAACTTGATGAAACGGCGGTGTTTGATAAAAATGCCGTACTTGGCGATATCAAAAACGGTGTGACATCCATCTTTGTTTATCGCGAGGATTCACGCATAAAAGCGTCCGCAACCGTTGCACGTTTCTCAACGCCCACGGGAACTCATTACAACATTGAAGACGTTGTCGTCCACTCTTCCTTAAGAGGCAAAGGCATAGGGAAAAAGATGGTACAATATATGCTCGAAGAGCTTCGGAAATCAAACGC
Organism: Kiritimatiellia bacterium; assembly: GCA_017646325.1. Lineage (GTDB taxonomy): Bacteria > Verrucomicrobiota > Kiritimatiellia > RFP12 > UBA1067 > RGIG9934. The sequence continues at coordinate 17,279 of JAGCMU010000113.1, read as the reverse complement.
GAAATCTGTAAATCTCACCTCGCGCCCATCACGGATTGCCGCCAACGCGCTTTATAGATCGCTTGGTTTCGAACAGCGCGAAACGAACGTTTATCAATACAAGTTTGAAAAAAGAGATTAATCAACAATCTCGCAGAAATGCGTTTTCTCTACTTCGCGAGGAATGGGAGAGACATACTCCTTTTCCTCGTGTTCGTTTTTCATCAAAGAAAACCCGCATTCATCGAACAAAAATTCTACCGGGGCGTTCTTTTCGCTTTTAACGTATTTCGCAAAAATCTTCTTTACGCCTTTTTCCTTTAATATCGATTCAAGTTTTTCCAAAACTGCAAACTCAACCGTTCGCTTCATCACTCTACACGACATCACAAATTCTTTTATTGCCGCAACGTCATCTTCGATTTCCACGACGACTAACGCAACAATCCCCTCGTCCCCAAACTTATCTTTAAGGCTCGCTGAAAAGACAAGTGTATTTTTTTCATTCAACATTTTTCGCAGCGTCTGCTCATTATAACGCATAGCCGAAACGTTAAACTGATTAGTCTTTAACGAAAGTTGTGAAAGGCGTACGACATCTTCCTCTTTAGCTGAAGAGACGCTCACTTTAATTTCCAAACTTTTCAAATAATCATCAATTGAAAGTTTTGCTCTCTCTTTTTCTCTTGCGACGTTAGAGGCGTACATTTCTGTTCGACGCGCATCCTCCTTTGTCACGCCTACTTTTGGAAAATATTCTGTGGCAACTTCGAGCATCCACGCTTCCAATTGCGAAACGTCGCCCGGAAAATCAGGAACAGCGACTTCTGGCAAGCGCGACTTCATCTCGTCACGCTCGATTTTTGAATCGTCAATAAACACGAATGAATCTTGAGAGAGATTCAACATTGAGGCAACTTCCATCAGATTATCGACCTTTGACTCCCAGTTGCTTTTTATTGCGACAAAATCCTCTTTGGCAAGAATCATATCGCCTCTTTGCCAAATCGCATCAGTATCCGCTTCGTTGTTTTTAGAAAGCCCCACTAACAACACACCGTTTTCTTTGAGAGATTTTACAAATGTCTGCACGTCAACATAAGGCAAGGACTCTTTATCTGTCATCGCCTTTACTTCACCGCCTGCTTCTCCGCTCCAAAGAGTATTGTCAAAATCGACGGCCAAAACCTTCTTGCATTTCCCTTCAAAGGCGTGTGCAAACCAATCGATCTTTTTGGCAATGACTCTCATTCCGTCGTAAGACCATGGCATCGATGCAAGATACGACATCCGCTTATCGTAAAACCGCTCGCGAGAGATTTGCGCGACGAGTTCCTTCATGTCAAAAACTTTTACGTTTGCATTCTTCTTTACCAATCTTAACGCAAGCGAACTCCATTCATTCTCAATCGATACGGAAATAGTCTCATCTATAAAATACGGATATTTAAAACGAGCAAAATCCGGCAATGAAAACACGATCGTCGCACTGGGGAAACGGGAAGACAATTCAGTTATAGAATTTTCAACGACGGATATTTCGCATTTGTTTTCAATGCACGCTCTACCGTCAAGCAACACGAAAATCAAATCAGGCGAAAATGCCAAAAGCCCTTTTGAAGGAGAAAGCGATTCTTCTACCCATGTATTAAAGCCATCAGGAATAAACACCTCGCACGAGTCAATCATACCCGCGAGAATTGATGTGGTAACATTTGATAGAATCGCAACTTTCATTACACTTCACCGTTTATGCACGCTAAAAACTTTCCGACTGTATTGATACGCACAACTTCATCAAACTTGAATTTAACGCCATACGTACTTTCAATTTCTAACATCAAACGGATATGCGCAGTTGAATCCCATTCAGGGATCGATCCGCACGCGCTTTCAAGGCTTAACGAGCCTTTTTCAACTCCAAGCACGCGTTCCGTAAAATCAAGAAAATCTCTTTCGCATATCATGCTTCATAATCCTTCTTCAAGAATTTAACACGTGCCAAAAGAATCGTCAATCCCCCGACGAGATAAAACGCCGCAAGCGATGCAAGGCTGAAAGACATCTGTTCATTAAACGCTTTTGCAATCAACGGCAAAACTGTTGATGAAAGCGAACCGAAAAGAAACGCAATGCACATCATAATACCTACGCCGGAGGCGTGATAGCGAGGATTGACGACATCAAAAAAGCTTGCCATGAAATTTGAATCGTAAACGCCTCTAAAGAAACCAAAGCAAAGCATCGCAGCACAACAAGGCATGAAGGATTGAGTCAATGCCATCCATACGATAAACGGAATGGAAAAAACGAGCCCTGCTATACCTAATTCAAGACGGATGCCAGGACGTATTTTTACGAACTTGTCTCCGATGCGGCTTCCCGCCATAATGCCGACTGCCGCACCAAGATAATGCCACAACACGGAATGAAGACCTGCCCATTGTGAAAGGAATGGATTATCCTTCATAAACGCAGTTTGAAGATGAGTCGGCATCCAATTCTTAAAACCGATATCGACATAAATCATCATCGCAAGTCCAAGCGTTACGCACACGGCCGTCGGCTTGGAGAATAGCGCCGAAACGGCTTCTTTAATTGACGGTTTGGAGCTTGCCCCCTTGGGCGCGGCGACAGGTTTTGTATCTCGCAGCGCAAAGGCGAGTATTATCGCCCAAAAGACACCTAACCCGCCAAATACCCAAAATGGGATACGCCAGCTTTCCCCGCCTTTTCCTGCAACCCAGCCTGCAAGACCGCCACAGCCGACGATGCCGATGTAAAGCCCAAGCTGCAGAATTGAAATCGCCGTAGCACGCGATTCCTTATGAAGCTGCGAAATAAGCGATGTTGCAGACGGATAGTAGAATGTCTGCCCAAAGCCGTTTATTAAACCATAAGTAACCATCAATAAACCAACTGTAGCGACAAAGCCCGAAAGGAAAATACCAAGACAAAAAACACCAACACCTATCGTAACCATCCATTTGCGGTTGAAAAGGTCTGCCGTCAAACCTGCGAAGGGAACGCACACGCCGTATGTCATCGCAAACACCGTTCCGATTACACCTAAAGAAACTTTATCCACCCCGAACGACGCGCCTATTGCGGGCACAGAAGGGCCCAATAATTGCCGCGTCCCCTGTTGAAGGAAAAACGCTACCCACAAAAGAGCTAGCGCCACCCACTTGTAGTTGGGCGACTCTTTTTTACATACGCAATTTATTTTCTCTTCCATACTTCAAATATTTTCTAACTATTTTACAACATCGATGTTGAAGCGTACGATCTTGAAAACGATTTTCTTGTTTGACGTGTTTCTCCAACGTACTGCGTTATATCCTGCTTCAGCATCCAATGGTCCGTACATAAGACTACCTTCCCTTGTAAGAGGAGCTTTTTGCCACGTCGTGCCTCCGTCCTTTGAAATTTCCACGACTCCTCCGTCAAGAGCCTCAGGCGAGTCGAAATTCAGCCACACGTAATTGAATTTTACGTATTTTGACATTTTCATTCCAAACCAGTCGCCGGGATTGGCTGTCAATTGTTCAAGTATTTCATCAAGAACAATTAACGATTCTCCCTTTTCAAAATGCTGCCCTTTTGCCGCAACTGCTTTTATTGTCCCGATGGAAGAGCCAACCGTCGGGAAATATCTTTCATACACGCTTGGAGTCGACTTGAACGATTCCTTTGCGCACGTATCAATGGCTTTTTGCAAATGACGCGTAGCCGTCACACATCCCATACATCTGCGGCGATCCCATTCAGGAGCGAGCGATTGGAAATATTCCTTTTGCTTGCGCTGGATTTGAACGCCCTCATCTTTTGCCGTCATGTAAGAAGCGGCGTCCGCATTTACAGCAGCAATCCCTTCTCGTGCCTGCGAGGCAAAATATGCAACCCAATAACGGACCTCTCTCCAAAGGCTCGGATATTTTTCCGGCAACACCTTTGAAAGTTCTTCAGCGGCATCAAGATTCCCTTTACATTCGCGAAGAAGAGCCTTTTTACCTTCTTTCTTCCATGCTTCCGCAAAGCGTTTTGATTCATCGCGATAGAATCCTGTTACAACTTCAGGATTCTTATGCGGGTCTGTATTATGTTCGCAGAAACGCAACATCGCCTCAGTTGCACAGGGATAAAGAAGTTTAATCCCGTCACGCCAATTGCGCTCTGAATCAAATCCCTTCTGATTCCAAACCATATCGGCAATGCCAAACAAGGCGACTTTTGACGCTTCGAGATTTTCCATCGGATTTGAAACAAATCCGGCATACGGATACTCTTCAACTCCGTATGCTCTCCCCATAATCAACTTACATCTGACAAAATCATTTACGGGCCAATTCCACCACACAAACGGCGAGCGTTTAAGAGCCTTTGCACGCTTCGCCGCCGCATCCGATGTAATATCGCTGCAGACATTCATACCCGTCCACATGATGTGAATATCTTTATCGGCTTTCGTTCCGATTTCTTTGCTGTATGGATTATTGTCGTCGCCCACATAATCATTTGGGCATACAATGAGCGGAGCACAATCTCCTTTGCGATCGATAAACTCTCTCTTTATCTTGTTGCTGATTTCAGCATGCAATGAAGCGTTTGCATTCCCGTAATCATCAAAGAATACGGCAAAACATCTAAAGCCGATATCATACATCAAATTGAGTTTATTCCAAAGAGCTGCATATTCCGCGTCTCTTACGGCGGGAGAAGCATCTTTGAATGCATCGCCAAGGTGAATAGCCCAATAAAACTTAACGTGATTTTTCCTTGCGATATCAAGCAGACAATGGAAATCTAAAACATACTCTTTGGGATATGCTTCTTTCCACCTTGAAAGGTGGTATGGATCGTCCTTTGGCCCATAGATAAGACAATTCATCTTGTACTTACCCATAAATTTAATCAAATCAAATCGCCCTTCTTTTCCCCACACGCGTCCGTAAAAGCCTTCAACGACACCACGAAGAGGAATGTCGGGAGAGTCTTCTATCTGACAACACGGAATTGATCCGCTCGATGAGAGCTGTTTAAGAGTTTGCTTGGCATAAAAAGCGCCTGTCTCAGTTGACGCTTCAATAACGATAACTCTTTTATCGACGATGAGGCGATACCCCTCTTCGCCGAGACCTGCTGTTTTACATATCTTCGCGTCTTGAGCCTTTGCGCTTGAAACGCCTCCCGTTATTTCAAAGTGTTTAGGAGTCGGATAGATACGGATATTTTGCTTCGAGCCCTCTCCATAGAGAAATGAACACGCGGCACACAAAATTGCTACAACGGTTTTTTTCATTTACACCTCTCCTTAACGAACAATAATCATCATTCCGCTGATTGCAACCTCGGCCTTGGACGCTATCGTAAACGATGGATCTTTTACCGTCAAATACTCCGCCTTCGCCCAATTCATGGTTGACGCGCCACGTTTAAAGCGCAGCTCGTCATATTGGCCATAGAATGAATGTTCCGTAGTAAAGCTGTTGACATGCCCGAATGTCAGCGGATAATCGTTATCCATAATCCTGGTAGACCCAGCAACCGTTCCAACGAATTCGCCGTTAGCATAAACACTTGCGACAGACTTGTAAGGATTATCCTCTTCGCCCGTCAACTCAAAGTCAAAGGAAACGAAAATATGGACAAAGTCGCTAATCATATCGGGAATCGCGAATTCTTTTCCAGCATCTGCAACATGTACGGATATTCTTTTATCCTTATAGACAGTTTTAGTTTCATCATTATCGTCTGGCTCGATTGTTGACCTAACTCTTTTTATGCTCCATCCATAATGATAGTCAAAGTCACGTTTAAAGACCATATATTCATTCCATTCTGTTCCGCCATTAGTCTTAAACCACCCAGAAAATGAAAATCTCTTGTCAATACCGTCGTCAATTGTGTTGGACACGGAAAGATAGTTACGTCTCGCCGTCGCGAAAATCTCCTCGTCGTAAGTCTCGACATCGTAAAATGTATGACCGTTTTGATTTCGGCGAGCCGCACCGACCGCTCCGACGGGAACAGCGATTTGGTCTTCTTCTCGAGAACGCTCATTGCGGCACGCTTGTGCATTAAAATTGTTGGAAGTTGAATCATGTACATCATCGCTACTTTCTTCCATGTGCCATACACCCAGATACCCTGCCCATTTTTCAATATCGATACCTTCGCAATTTACTCCGTTGCCATAATACATCTTAACGACAGTATTCTTCGTAAGCTTAGGCACACACACCCATACATAGGACACCCCTGTGTCATCCCATGAGTTGATTTCGCTTGCTATTATTTTACCGCTTGCATCGGTAAACATCATATCCTTGCCACCTTCAAGGACAAAATCATTATACGAAAATCCAGAAATTGCCGAGGAAAGCTTGATTAACACAGGAAAATCTTCAAGGATCTCGCCTTCTTCAAGAAAATCCATTGGCATCGTAAATTTAATAACCTTTCTAAAATCCTTGTTTGACGGAGGCGGAAGATTTACAATTGTCATCGTGGCGGTATTTTCCGCGCCGAGATAAAAACCTTCGGTGATAAAAATTTCGATTTCAGTATCTTCATTTACCGCCGAATTCATCTTGGGAGTTATCGAGATTGTTGCGGATGTGGAACCAGCAGGAATCGTGACAGTCCCAGTCGATTCTCCGGCATAATCAACTCCGGCAACTGCCGAACCCCCGAGGGAGTAATTAACCTTTACCTCACCATAAGTGTCGGCACGCGAAACTGTAAAGACGCCGTCAACGAGTCTATCTTCTTTTCCGTCAGCTGTTTTTTCAACTGAAATATTACCAGAGTAAAAAGTTTGTTCTCCTGATGTAATGCGCTCTCCTCCTTTCGCATTCACGCCTACGGCTGAAAGAGAATACGTCTTATCTTTAGCAAGGAAATTGTCGTCAAGCGTAAAAGTAAATTCCTTAAATCCTTCAACGACTTCTTCACTGAGCATAATGCTGTAAATCTCGTCGCTTGAAGTGAAACGGATAGCAGCCTTACCCTTACCGGAAAGCATTGCTACAGCAACGACATTCTTTCCATCCTCTGATTTACTCATGACAGGAACTCCCATGACAGGAGTGTCGTCTTCAGGGATAGTAACAGCGGAATATGAGAAGAATTCTTTATTTGTGACCGTTGCATAGTCTGCTGCAATACGCTCGCAAGACAACGCTCCTTTACCAAGACGGACTTCATCGTAACTGCCGACGAACGAGCGTTCATCACAATCAGAGTTGTTGCCGATAGCAAATCTTCTATCTTCAAAATCCTCTACAGGATTAATATTGCCTTCTGCTATTTGCTCGCCATTTTGATAAACATAAACCTTCGTATCGCAATACACAAGCACCAAATGATTCCATGAACCTTTAAGATCGGAAACGCCTGCTATCACACATGTTTCTCCCGATCCATACACGTCGATGTCGTCAGACCCGTTACGCATCTCAACCTCCCAGCCGTCGGTGCCATAGCTCGGCTTTCTTGAAAGGAGTCGATGCCAACCATCCTTCTCCGTTGCATTGAACCATCCTGAAACGGTAAAGGTAGAACCGATTGCCGGATAGGACGGAACCCACAAGCAATTGTAACGTCCTGGAGTGGAGATATTTACTCGCGCTAAACCGATAGCGCCGTTTTCATTAGACACCATCTCTTCCGCCGCCACCGTTTCATTCGCGGCTCTTGCGTCAAGCCCATTACCGGAAACATCGATTTCATCATTTACTCCACTTTCATTCATGTGCCAAACGCCTGTAAAATCAGACCATGTCGAAGTTGAAGGAATTACAGAATCCCCTCCCCAATACGCATAAAGCTCCATCCCGTTTTCAAAATTCGGAACTCTCACCCACACGAGCGATTCACCATCGGTATTCCATGTATCAACTTCACAGGCAAACACGCGCCCGCCCTTATCGGCAAAAACAAGATCGGCACCGTTTTCCTTAAAATCTGAATACTCAAATCCTTCAATCTTTCCCGAAAGTCTAACGAGCGCAGGAAAGTTCTTTACGCTATCCCCCATGGGCAAGGCAGAAGAGGAAGCCTTGACGAGCATACACTTTGAATAGTCGGATGGATTGATGAATTTTAAAGAGCATTGCTCTACTGCACCATACGAAAAGAATTTTTCATTTGCGATAGTTGCGTAATCGGCGGCGATGCGTTCATCGCTCAAAGTCCCATCTGCAAGACGGACTTCATCATACGAACCATAAAGAGCCCATTCGTCTCCACCTGGCGTACATCCGATTGCAAGAGGAGAGCCGTTGTCAGATGCTGGGCTAATTGAAACTGTATCGACAACCTCCCCGTTCCTGTACACCTTGCACTCATTGCCATTATAAACAAACGTAAGATAAACCCAATTCCTGATAATTCCTGAAATCGTCACCAATTGATCCGGTGCGGCGTTTGCTCCGTATGGGTAAAGGATTTCGGCATTATTGCAGTAAACTTCCTGCCCCCAACCGCCGCCATTAGCGATACGAGAAAAGATGCGATACCATCCGGAACTGCCGTCAATAGTGAAAAAGCCGCTAACAGTAAACGTGTCGCCAAGTCCAAAAGAATCGTAATTCGGAATTAAAAGATATGCTCTATTTTCAGCAGAATTTACAGCAGTTGCGCCATTCATGCGAGCCATGCCGACAACACCATTGGAAGTTCCCACATTGTATTCGGCTCGAGCCCCTGAAGGAACGGCATCGAGGCTATTGCCTGTTGAATCAGAAACTACACCGCTTGCTTCTTTCATGTGCCACACGCCGACATAACCATTCCACGTTTCGTTTGCAGAGGGGTTTGAGTAAGACGCATTTCCATATACCATATAGATTTTCGTATCTCTCGCAAGAAGTGGTATTTTTACCCACACGAGCGATTCACCTTCTGTATTCCACGTATCGACTTCATGGGCAAGTAAATTCCCCTTCTCGTCAAGGAATGCGAGATCTCCGCCGCCAGACTGTTTAAAATCAGAATATGAAAATCCTTCAATCTGCGAAGAAAGTCTAACGAGTGCTTGAAAATCGTTCAAATACTTATTGCTCTCCATCGAGGAAGAGGACGTTTTTATTTCAAGCATTTTTGAAAAGCCTGAAGTATCAAAAACATCTGAATAAACGCCCCCTGCAAGTAAAGCAGTCAATGCCAATATTAATACTTTCTTCATTTCGCATCTTCCTTTTCTGTAAAGTTTTCCCATCCTTTAAGATGATGTACGGCAACTCCCGCCCCGTACGGCAATTTCGCCTCTTCAAGAGCATGAACGACTTTTGAAAGTTCGCTTTGCATAGTTTTTTCACCCTCTTCAAAAAATGTAACGAAATCACCCTCGCCCGTCTCGCCTGTTTCTGCGCCTAATACGACACGCGTTTTCCCCTTAGAGGCAAATGCAATTTCACCTTTGGAAATATCAAGTATCGCTTGAGCGGTATCACGGTAGGACCTCAAAGCGACGCAGTCGGAAGCCTCCATCACGACTTCAAGGAGCGACACTCCTTTTTTCTCGCCGTATTCTACGAGAATATTATCGAGCCAAAACGGGATATCCCATTCAACCTTTTCTCCCGCCGCATGGATGTCTGCCGCTGCTCGAAGGACAAAATCCGCATAAAGCTGCCACTTGCGGGATTCGGAAAGTTTTGGATCCTGATGAGGCTCTACGTCTAAATGAATAGCATAAAAACGCTCCGATTTAGCGGCACGCCGCTGATAGGAAAGATACGTCTCCAATACTTCAGCAAACCCACGGTTGCCAGGACGAATCCACGAAACATCACCCGAAAGGAATGCAACGCGCATCCCCTTTGCCCGTGCCGCCTTGACGAAAGCGCGTGTTTCTTTCGAAAATTTCTTCAAATCGACGCAAAGATATATCTCGTCTACTCCACGCGACGAAAGGAATTGCAAACGCTTTGAAAACACTTTTACATTTTTCACATCTTCGCCGCGCCACCACCATACACCCTTCGTAACTTTAGCCGATGATTCATAGGTGAATAAAGCAGAAAAAATAATGAACAGCAAAATTTTTACAAATGTATAACCACTCATAATATTTCTCCTATATTCCTATTATAGCCTTTATATCGTCATATGTCATCTTATTTATTGCTTGCGTATCGGTTGTTCCGATAGTCGCGTCGATTATAAGCTGTTTCTTCTGCTGAAGCGCGAGAACTTTTTCCTCTACCGTATTTTCGGCGATCATCTTAACGACATAAACCGTCTTCTTCTGCCCGATTCGGTGTGCGCGATCCGTCGCCTGCGCTTCAACGGCGGGATTCCACCACGGATCGAAATGAACAACCATGTCAGCCCCCGTAAGATTTAAGCCCGTCCCGCCTGCATGCAATGAAATTAAGAATAACGGAATTGATTCATCCGTATTGAATTTCTTGCATTCGCCAAGACGGTCCTTTGTCGAGCCGTCGAGGTAACAGTATTTTATGCCGCGTTTTTTAAGTTCGTCCTGCAAAATAGAAAGCATTTGAACGAATTGGGAAAATACGAGCACTCGGTGTCCGCCGTCCATTGCTTCGTCGATCAATTCGAAAAACGAATCGATTTTCCCCGACAAATCAACATCCCCCAATCCGCTCGGATGCTTCTGCCTAAATTCTTTCACAAGCCCCAAATGACACGATGCTTGGCGGAGCTTCATAAGGGTAGAGAGAATCGCAACCTTCGCCCTGTTAAAGCCTTGTTCTTTGACGAGATTTTTAATTTCGCTTCTCGCCTTTTCAAGTAAAGCAAAATACCACCTCTCTTGTTCAGGAGTCATCTTGCAATACGCCACCTTCACGATTTTATCGGGAAGATCTTTTGCTACATCCTGTTTAAGGCGGCGCAAAATAAACGGATTCAATTTATGGTGAAGTTTTTTAAGAGCCTCTTTCCCCGCAACGCCGCCAGAAGCGACAGGCATTTCCGTATTGATTTTGAAAAGCTCGTAATCGCCAAGATAATCCGGCATAAGGAAATCAAAAATGCTCCATACGTCGGAGACGGAGTTTTCAACTGGCGTACCCGTCAACACCAATCTGCAAACGGAATTTAATTTCTTCGCAGATTTTGCGTTGCGCGTCGACCTGTTTTTGATGTGCTGGGCTTCGTCGAGAACGACGACGGAAAAGGTTATATCCTTGTACGCCTCTTCAAGGTCACGCTGCAAAAGAGCGTACGAAGTTATGACTAAATCGGCAGATGCGATTTCATCAAAATGGTGCGATCTGTCATGCCCCGAAATAACTACCTTCTTCAAATGAGGAACAAATTTCTCCGCTTCCGCATTCCAGTTTTGAACTAATGATGTCGGGCACACTACAAGCGCAGGTTTACCCATAGCCTGCGGATCGAAGCGTTTCAGTGAAATCCATGTAAGAGTTTGCAACGTTTTTCCAAGGCCCATTTCATCTGCAAGCAACCCCGAAATACCGCTGCGCTCCAAAAACCGCATCCAATAAACGCCTTGTTTTTGGTATGGTCTTAAAACATTATCCAATTCACCCAAATCGACGCTTTCATACTTCGCGCCTTCATCGCTAGCGCGCTCAATCGATTTTTCCCTCCATTTGGGAGCAGCGTCATCTTCAAAGTCGACTGCATCAAGAGCCATTAGACTTGAACGGACGTAAGAGGCGTAAATGCTCGACATTTTAAAATGTCCTCTGCGGGAGGAATCGCTTGTCGGACAGTCGCTGAAAATATCGCCCATCGATTTTACCGCATCGGAATCGACTAAAAACAATTCGCCATTATGCTCTAAAAAGGAATCGCCCTTGTTTATTGCCGCATAAATATCGCTATGTGGAATATTGTATCCGTGCGTATCGAAGGTGCATCCTATTTCGAAACTGTTGTTCGACGAATCTGCAACGTCAACTACGGGAATGATCCGCTTGATGGAATTGAGAATATCTTCCAATTTTTCCGTACATTCGATTCTCCATCCGTAACGGTTCAATAGCGGCATCTGCGTTCCAAAAAAGTTTAAAATATCACGTTGGTTCGTCGACCAGAAAGACGATCTTGTTTCCGCAGACGCTAAAGACGTCTTCTTCATGATTTTTATGGCCTCGTCTTCGGCGGCAATATTTCGCGTGTAGTAAAGGAGAAAATCGTTTTCATCAACCTTTACAATCGCATTCATATTACCCGATAGACATTCCCACTTCTTATCTCCGTATGAAGCTTGCAGCGTGACTTTTATCGATGTCTTGTCCCCAACAACGTTCAAAATTATTTTCGGCTGGGCGGGAATGAATTTGAACATGTCCTCGGAAGGGAACATCTCAATTTCAATCAATTTTCTCAATACGGGAAGATTTTCCTTTATGAACGACGGCATCATATCCCGCGTTATGATTTCCGCTTTTTTATAGACATCCTGAAACGGTTCAGGCAAAACTTTTTCAAGAGGGTAAAAACTCCCTCCGTTATCAGCGCCATTGGGCTTGCTGAACACAAAACCATAATTGCCGCAAACGATAAACCTGTCGTCATTTTCGTTATGCTCAAAGGGAAGTTCCGCGCGGGGCTGTACGACATACACGCCCTTTTCTTCATCGTAGAATGCCTGCAAAAAACTTTTTACCGTCTTCGCATTTTGAGACATCAACTGAAGAACGTTTATGAAATCGCCGCCTTTCAAAACGATGTTTTTCTTGGCCGGCCCTTCACAAATATCTTCCAAGACGCTCAACAGAATTTCGCCGTTGCTGGTAAGGCGAACGCCTTTTTTCAAAGCTGGATCTTCGGGATCGAAATGAACGCCTTTGCCGTTCATCAGCGTCAATGTCGCATTAACGCCGTGCGAATAAAACTCCTCTGCAAAAGCAGGCTTCCAGGTAATCGAAACATACATTTGCTCGCCCGAGGAAGAACGCTGAATGTAAAGAGACGGATCGGTATTCTGTTTCCGCTGCAAACTGCGCTGCTCGCGAAGATATTTCTCTTGAGCTTCCCTGTTACTCATCCGATTGTTCAAGTAAATCGCAAGTGCAACAACATGGGAGCATATCTGCCCCATTTCAACATTTAAACGGCAAGGGCATTTTGATGTAATTATATTCCTGTTATTCAACACAAAACCAGTTTGCATCGAATAACCGTTTTTGTTTATAACTTCGCCCGTAGCAGTCTTTGTCTCATCGTTCCAATGAGCGGAAAGAACAGATTTTCCTTTTACGCTATGCAACGCCTGGTTGAAGACATCAGCCCCGCCCCAGGCAATCATCTGTTCAAAAGTAAAATCCGCTGGAGACATTGATTTTCCTTTTAGAATATATCAGCGCAATTCACGAATTGCTGCATCTACATTGGCAAAAAGGGAATCAATTTTATCAAGCGAAACTGTCGCGAACGCAAGACGAAGCAAACCGGAAAGGACAATCGTACCCGTTGAATATTTCTCTATCAAATGCTTGCGTACTTTTTCTGCGTCTACGCCAATTGGCTTTACGCACATAAAGTAACCTGAGTTGAAAGGCATCACTTCAAAGGATTGCGCATATTCGGGATGGGATGCAAAAATCTCGCGGATTTTCGTATAACGCTTTTTCAAGACTTCATACTTTTGAGCCTTTTGTTCATCGTATGCAGGATTTGAATAAGCCTCAAGCGCCATAGATTGCCCCAGGGAAGTTATGTTTGAAACGGCACTGCGCACGTTTCCTGCGACCTTCGCTTCAAGAGCCTTCAACTGTTCATCCGTCGCGCCCTTGAATGCAAATGTGATAAACCCTACGCGCAAGCCCCAAACGTAATCTTCTTTAGTCGTACCGTCGAGCTTGACTGCAAGTACATTTTCGTGCAAATCGGCAAAATCGGAGAAAAGCGATTCGCCATGAACGCCTTCTTCATAAACGAGTCCGAAGTAGGCATCATCATTGACTACGATAATCTTCTTGCCTTTTTCCGCCGCTTCCTTGATAGCTGCAACTATCTGCGGGGCGATTGCGTCCGTACAAGTATAACCCGTGGGGTTGTTGGGGAAGTTAAGAATAAGAATCTTCTTGTCGCCAGGAGCAAGGAGCGAGGCCTTCATCGCTTCAACGTTAAATTCTCCGCCTGCGAACGTTTCAAATGTTCTGATCGTTCCACCGCAAGCCGTTTCGAAAATAAGAGAATAATTGTCCCAATAAAGATCGGGCACGACAATTTCATCGCCCTCGCAAACAAAAAGTTCTGCAATGATTCTGATGCCGTGCGTCAAAGCGTTCGTAACGACAGGCAAGGAATATTTCTTTGACTTTAACCCAGGATTCTTTTTCGCCTGCATTTCCGCCCACAACTGACGAAGTTTTGGCATACCAAAAGAGCTAGCGTAAAGGAAGGCCGATTTTGGAAGATTTGTCTGCTTTGCAAAAGCGTCAATGACAAGAGGCGAACCGTCTTCTTCAAAAGCCATACCGATAGTGGCATTGATATCGCATGATTTCGCTTCTGCACCCTGTCCTAAAATGCCGCCATAAGGGAAATAACCGCGTTTGCCGATAGGAGAAAGTAATTCTGCTATCGGACCAAGTGTTTCGTTTAATTTTAATGCTAACTCGTTCATAGTCTTAATATTTTACCATACATTCTTGTTTCCTATATAGGAAAAAATTACTTTGTTCTTAAAAATCGTGATGCTTCCATTGCGGCAACCGCCCCTTCTCCTGCCGCCACAACAGCCTGTTTGAAAGGAGACACTGTAGCGTCACCTGCCGCAAAAACGCCAGCAACATTCGTGCGCGTATTTTTTGTGACGATGTAATTATCGGCATTTAACTCAATAGATCCCTTTAAAAATTCAGTTACAGGAGAATGGCCTATTGCAACAAACACACCATCGGAAGGTATTTCCGTAATTGAATTCCCTTCGGAGGAAACCTTTAAAGACGTCACATTTTTTCCGTCTCCACATATTTCCTTAATGTCTGTATTCCAAAGAACATTCACATTCTTCAACTCGCCGATTCTGTCGATTAGAACTTGAGAAGCCTTCCATGAATCACTTCGCGGAATGATTGTAAGTTCGCTCACAATAGGCGCAAGATAAAGCGCGTCGTTTAATGCGATATCGCCTCTTCCAATAACGACAACTTTCTTGCCTTTAAAAAACGCCCCGTCGCACGTAGCGCATGTGGAAACGCCATGTCCGTGATATTTCGTCTCGCCGGCAATTCCAATGTGTTTTGAAGATGTACCCGTTGCAATTATAACACTTTGCGCAAGAATTTCGCCGCCAACCATCAACATCAATTTTTTTTCATCACCCGAAAAATCGACAGCCGTAACCTCATCCATCAAAAACTCGACTCCGCAATTCTTCGCCTGCTCGCGCATGCGCGTCATCAGTTCAAGACCGGTTATGGGCTTTTCAAAACCTGGAAAGTTTTCGATTTTTGCCGTTTGAACGAGTTGCCCTCCTGCCTGCATGCCGTCAATGACAAGAGGCTTTAACCCGGCGCGGGCGGCATAAATAGAGGCAGTAAGCCCCGCGGGGCCACTGCCTATAATAACCGTTTTTCTTATTTCTGAATGATCCATCAATTATCCTTGCACCAACTTTGAGAGGCGCACCATACGTTCATTCAAATCTTCAAAGGTTACGTCGGTAGAATAAATATCCTTGTAGTAAGCGTATGCCTTTTCGTAATCCTGCTTTTCTTCCGCAGCAAGACCCAACTGGTAAACGACTTGCTTTTTAAGGTCGTCCATCGTCGGAAGCTGATCGCGGCAAGTTTCAAGCTGCATGATAGCCATATCGTTTTGCCCCTTCTTCATAAAGCACATCGCAAGATAGTAAAGGGCGCTAAGGCGTTCCTTAGGAGACTTTTGCGCGAGCTGAAGGTGGACGATCGCATCGTCATAATATTCAAATGTGTAGTATTGAAGCCCAAGTTCATAACGCAAACGCAAATCGTTTGGATAACGCTCGACGCGTAAAGCAAGGTCGTCGAAAACAAATTGCGTCTTTTCGCCTTCAAGCTCCATTGCTTCTTCTTCGCGACCTTGTTTTTTCAAATCTTCAATCGTAGCATCGTAATAATTTACGCGATACGTGGAAAGCATACGGTCGAGTTCTGGGTCGGCGGAGTTGATGCTCGTTGCCGTTTCCAAAGTTTGAACAGCTTCCGCATAACGCTTGTTTTGAGCGTAAATACGGGCGAGCGCGCGGTAGTAGTTCATATTGGCAGGCTCTTTTTCAATCTGAGCCTTCTTTTCCGCAATAAGAGTTTCTGCGTCATCACCTGTAATAACGGCCTTGTTTGCCTGGTCAAGTTTCTTTGCCTGTTCCTTATTCGCGATAAGTGCCTGGAAACCGCCCTTTTTGCCGGCGTTATCCGTCCAACCCGCATTCATAGTAGACTGAGCTTCTGCGTTTTTGAGTTTTTGAAGGACATCCTGATCGCCAGGTTTAAGCTGAGAAAGTTTGATATATGCATCACGCGCTTTATCAAAACGCTTTGCAATCATATAGAAAGCAGCAATACGCTCGAGAAGTTCCGTATCCCCTTGATTGCAAGAATACGCAGCCTCTACGGAAATAACGGCAACTTCTGGTTTGCCGGCAGCTTCTGCCGCCTTGATAGCGCAATCGATATTGTCGGGGCTGAGCGGATTTTGAGCCATAAGTTTTTCTGCTTCGGCCATTGCTTCTTCGCCCTTGCCTTCCTTGGCAAGCTTGAGAACCTTTTGACGGGCGAAGAATGAACTTGCCGCCTGCATTTTCAATGAAAAAGAAGAAGGTGGATTCTTCCTGAATTTTGCAATTTGAGCAGTACGTAAAAGACGACGAGTTTCAAGGGCGTCAGGTGCACACTCTAAAGATCTTGTAAGCATTTCAACTGCAGTATCATATCGCCCCGATTCCAAAGCGATTCTTCCGTGATTCATAAGGTTTTGCGCCTTTTGCGCATTAGCGTTAATTGCCATTTCTTACTCCTTCAATAAAATCTCAAACTTAATGATTATATCAATACCGCTTATAAATTGCAAGTGAAAGAAAATACCGCTTGCACGCGC
Source organism: Kiritimatiellia bacterium (assembly GCA_017646325.1). Classification (GTDB taxonomy): domain Bacteria; phylum Verrucomicrobiota; class Kiritimatiellia; order RFP12; family UBA1067; genus RGIG9934. The sequence goes on along the minus strand of JAGCMU010000113.1, from coordinate 266 downwards.
TCTTTTTTTTTGATATACTTTCATTCGTTTTGTTGCCGGAGTGGCGAAATGGCAGACGCAGCAGACTCAAAATCTGCCGTATTCACGTACGTGTGGGTTCGACTCCCACCTCCGGCACCATTTTTTTTTGCCTATTGACAATCACAATCCCCTTATGTTTATTATGGTTTCGTAAACTTTTGTTGCAATTTTTGTTGCAACGATTTTTTTTACAACACGGTTGCAACGAGCCGATTTGTTGATATAAATGTTGATATGGTGACAGA
>JAGCMU010000112.1 GCA_017646325.1 Kiritimatiellia bacterium | reverse complement strand
GGGGCCGTTCTTAATCCAAAACGCGATAGAGCCTGCCTTGAAGGGGAAATTCGTAATCGTGTTTAGATCGGTTGTTCTAATGATCGTGCCCCTTGACATACGTCCGCCGTCAATCCACAATTCATGTGCGAATTGTTTTTTGTAGGGATATATTCCAGAGACTTGTAATTGTACGCGTTCAAATTCAAAAGGACCATCAGAATTTATAACGAGAGATGTTTTACGCTTTTCTGCTGTGCGCACATCGGTGATGAGATGTGTTGATATGCGCTGCCAATCTCCTGTAAGTTCAACGGTGTTAGTTATGAAAGTGTCCTTCAATTCGTTTTTAAGAGGATGCTTTTTATCGCAATCCTTTCGCTGTGCTTTAGTAAGCTCCGTGAGAGTCGGATAGATTGTTACCTTCGTACCTTTCTTTCCCTTCGCGTAAAAGCTCCATGTATTTCCAGCGTCGTTGCCTACCCAGTGATATTTTATTCCAGTTGGAACGCTTGCAATTTCAAATGTGCCGCCGCTGAATTTTGCGGAGGTCTTTCGCAATTCAAGTTTCGCAGGCTCAGTTACGATGAAATGCTTAGGGCCTGCGAAGAACTGGCTCATCGGCAAGAGCTTATTGTTGGTGGCACGGTAAAAATGGTATCCCTTGCCAAATCTTCCTTCTTCCCATCCGTTTTTATCCATATCAAAGAAAAGAGCATTGCCTTGAACGCGAACAGGATGATCGAAGCCGGCATAAAGCCAGACGTCTTTTTTCAGATCGATTGTAGCTAATGCGGGTATTGTCAAAATACAAGAAATAAAGGGGATTGTCCTTTTCATTTTTTTCCTAATCTCTATGGGTATGATTTATTTTGCACTTCGCGATCCGCTTTCCTGCGCTTCAATCGTCATCAGAAAGTGCAGCTGTTCAGCTCGTGAAAGATTTATCCAACGAACATTCCATCCACACACGCGCACTTGCAAATCGGGATATTTTTGCGGATTTTTCATGGCGTCGCGTAACGTTTCCAAATCAAAGCAGTTGAGATGGAGGCATTGTCCGCCCATGTCAAAATATGCCATTAAAATATCGGCGATGTCTCTTGCGGCGGTCGGCCTTTTTGTTATCGTCGCAGGAAGTATGATATCCATTATGTGACCATTTGGAGCGTCAGCCATATCGAGCTTTAAATTTGAATTCATTACGGCAGTCGGGCCCTGTGTCGCACAGCCGCTTGAAGCGCCGTTATTGCGAGACAAAGGACTTTCCGCAAGGCGCCCATCTGGAGTCGCCGCCGTTCTTTTTCCATAAGTCATATCGAGATATATCGACCAAAAGCCTACGTTGTATCTGCCGCCATGTCCATTCTTTTTGCCATTGATTCTCTTCGACGTAAAATCGTAAACACGTTTACCGAAGGAGTCTGCTTTTTCATCAGAGTTGCCCCATTTGGGTGCGGCTCTAAGAGCGATTGCTCGTAGCTTTTCATGACCCTTCCAGTTGTTTCTTAAAATTTCGCGAAGCTCTTCCATCGTTACTAATTTTTGTTCGTCGACGAGATATTTTATAGCGGAGAGAGCGTCTGCCGCCGTACCAAGGCCGATAGCAACGACACCAGAGGAATTGTATTTACAGCCGCCTTTTGAATAATCTGTCGCCCCTTCAATACATTCGACGAACGAGCCGGAGAAAAGGGGGGCTGGGTGAATATCATACCACGCACTTTCAATTCGGCGAGAAAGCTCAAGAGCGTTGTCAATTGCAGCTCCTAGCTGGCGATAATATTCTTTTTCAAAATCCTCTGCCGTTTTAGGAAGAGCGCATTCAGGTCCGATGGCAGCTCCTTGAAAATCACGACCTGAATTGAAAACGGCTTCAAAAGGTTTTACGAGATTTATGTGAACTGCCATCGAGGCGACAATTTCTTTACCTCCTATTCCAGGCTCGTAGCAGCCGACAAGGACATAATCTGAAAGATCTTTTTCTTCTGCTCCTCTGCGGCGAAATGATTCAAAGAGCGTTTCTTCGCACGCAAAAACAACGGATGTTTTCCCTTCGGCAATTGAGCGCGTTACCTTTTCGAGATGCTCGCGAGGAGTTTTGCGGCCGAAGCGGTATGTGAGTTTCGGATTGATTCGCCCAAGTTCCCTGAAAACCTCAAATCCGATTTCTGTAAGTTCGTTCCATACGCACTCGCCTTTTTCATCATATCCACCAAAGGCGATGTTCTTTCCGTTGGGATGGTTTTGCGACCAAAGACGAGTAAAGTAATCGGCGATGAGACGCTTTGCGCTCTCGCGTGTTTCGCGACCCTCTTTTATGTCGCGCCGATAGAAATCTATATAAAGCCTATCAAAAAGTCCTTGCGAGCGGACATCTTCACCTTCAAGCTCTTGCGCTCGATCGTACACAAGGCTCCACTGTAGTGCCTCGCGTAAGGTTTTGGGCTCGTGCTTCGCAATTTCTCTCAAGGTGGATGCCGTATCGTTCATCCCTTGGTTTTGTGCGACATCTGCCCAGCGAACACATTGACGGCAAAGGGCGTCGTAAACTTCTGCGACGCAATCAAGAAAGAGCTGCTTGTCTTTATCCTGCTCCGTTTTCCTCCGCTCGCGGGCGCGAAGAGCAAGGCCCTTGGGGCCAAGAGGGATAATGGACTTCCAGTCAGGACAAGTATGGCTAAGGTCAAGGCAGGAAAATGTCAAGCCGTTGCCTACCGTTCGCGCGATATTGGCGTTACCTGGAGCGGCTTTAAATTTTGAAATACGCTTGTGTGTGCGTTTTACGATTTTGAGGGTATCTGGATGCCAATGGACGAAAAGATCGTTTGTGTTGACAGCCAAGCGAACGTGATCGAAAAATAGTACAAGGTGCTTTGTTCTCGTAACAATTGTTGGAGCATTAGAAAAAAGTTTGTCTATTAGCGACATCTCCTCTTCAAGGCGACTGCTTGAATAGCCAGAATTTTCATCGATAAAAATTCCGCCCTGGGGAATCGATTCAAGCCAAGGCCCTGCGGCCAAGGCTTGAAATGTAACAAATAAAAAACATATACACCAACGCTTTTTCATGTTCCGTTCACCCATTTAAAGCGTGACGATATTTTAAAAGCCGACAGTTGTTGTTGATGTCTTCGTATAGTTCGGCTGCCCGCCACCAATATGGATTGCATACTCGCCGCGCGGAATAGAGGGTTTACCTTCCTCGTCGAACACTTCAAAGGACTTTTTCGTCAGAGTGAAGGAAACTTCCTTCGTTTCTCCGCTTTTAAGTGATACGCGCTTAGCGCCTTCAAGGTGAATCAGACGAGCGTCTCGTGCGGATGATGGCGATTGAATATAGAGCTGTACTATTTCGTCGCCATCAACCTTGCCGGTATTCGTAACGCTCACAGTTGCAATCGTAACGTCTCCTTTTTTAACCGTTTTGATTGCAGAATATCCAAAGGTTGTATAGGATAGGCCATAGCCAAAGGGATATGCAGGCTTCTTTTCAGCATAGCGGTAGGTGCGGCCCTTTAAAGAGTAATCCTTAAAATCGGGGAGATCGTTGTAGGATTGAGGGTACGTGATAGGCAAGCGACCGGAGAAGTTTGCTTTCCCGAAAATCGTACGGGCGATTGCTCGTCCGCCGCCTTGCCCTGGATACCATGCAACGATTACGGCATCGCACAAATCGGCAATTTCCTTCAAATCAATCGGGCTTCCTCCAAAGACGACTGCAATCGTAGGAACTTTTCTCTTATTCAGCATTTTGAGAAGCTGTAAGTCTTTTTCTGGGATTGAATAATTTTTGCGATCGCCGCCAGAACCTTCTTCGCCTTCTTCGTTCGCCGTATACCCAACGCATGCGATTGCGGTATTTTTAGTCGAATCGTCGTCTAATTGCAAGTACGATACGATCGGCCATCCCGGGCCTGCTTCTGTAACTAAGCCCGACATACAGGTGGACGGCACGGAAGAATATCCGTTGTAATTTCCGTAGAGAACGACTTCATCGGTTGCAAGAGGCCCTAAAACGCTGATTCGCTTATGGACGTTTCGGCGCAATGGAAGAATACCGTTATTTTTTATCAATACGAGCGATTTCACAGCTGCGTCAATCGCCAACTCCCGTGAAGCAGGAGTGTCGACATCACTTGCTCCAAGCTTATCCCACGGCAAAGAGCCGTCTTTTTCAAATTCGCCTAACAGGATGCGTGTCATAAAAAGATTGATTAACGGCTTGTCAAAAGGCTCTGCTGAAAATTTTCCTTCCTTGATACCCTTGCGAAGGCAGGCGTATTGCGTGGACGAACAAAGATCAAGACCTGCTGCGATTGTCGCATAGGGTACATCTGTCGCCTTTTCGATGATGCGGTGGTTTTTGTAAATGTCGTCAACTGCGCCAACGTCGCTTACAATGTGTCCCTTAAAACCCCATTCCTTACGTAAAAGGTCTGTCAAAAGATATCGGCTTGCCGTGCAGGGCTCAGAGTTGGCGCGATTGTATGCCGTCATTACCGATTCGACATTTGCGTCCATTACGAGGGATTTGAACGCAGGGAAATAATATTCGGCGCATTCGCGTTTGGATGCCTTTGCATTGAAAGCGTGACGTTCGTTTTCAGGGCCTGAGTGTACGACGTAATGCTTTGCGCACGCCGCAGCCATAAGCCATTTGTCGTTGTCCCCTTGAAGCCCTTTTACGAAAGCGCTGCCAAGCAATGAAGTAAGGAAAGGATCTTCGCCGAATGTTTCCTGACCACGCCCCCAACGAGGATCGCGGAACATGTTTACATTCGGGCTCCACATGGTCAAGCCCTGATAAATCCCGTATTCGCCCATCGATTGATAGATGTTGTATTTTGCGCGAGACTCTATTGCAATTACATCTGCAATGCGCTTGACAAGGTCTTCGTCAAATGTTGCCGCAAGGCCTATGGATTGAGGAAATACGGTTGCAAGGCCAGAGCGCGCAACACCGTGCAAGACCTCGTTCCACCAATGGTAGGAGTTGATGTTAAGGCGCTTGATGGCAGGGGACTTCATCATCAGCTGTTCAAGCTTTTCGGACGGCGTCATTAAAGAAACCATCTCAGCCGCTTTTTTTCTGGCTGCCTCGCGCGCTGCGTCGGAAACGGCTAAAGCAGAAAATGTTACACAAAATGCACTCGTAAACAGTAATAGTTTTTTCATATCTATCCTTCCTATATTAAATTATACGTATTATTCTAACATATTTTTTTCGTGTTGTTAAATCATTTACGCAAGTCAATCGAACTTGGCGCCATTGCCTCTTTTGCCACGGAAGAAGTGCGATTGTAGATATTGGAAAATGTTGTTATGCACTTTTGCGAGCTACGCCACATGGGGATAGGGCCTAAACGCTTTATCAACGCATCTGCTTGGGGGATGCAATCGTTGAGAGAGGGCGCGGGAAGAGTTTTTAAAACTTCTTCACTGCTTTGACCTTGAAGTTCTTCTGGAAATATTTCGTCCAAATCAAGCCCGCGCAAAGCCAATAAAGTCGCAGGGTGTATGGCGATTTCTTCACCGAGCAGAAGAAGGACGCTGACTAAGTGTTTGCATGGACGGGCCCAATCGGGACACGAACATTTCATTGTTACGTCGTAACGTTTTTTCTCGCCTTCTTTTCTCGGGAGTTCACCTGCAGGGAAAAGGGAAACGTTTTCGTTATTGAATATTTCTTCGATTTCAAGAGGCATATCGCCTGCGAGTACGCGTCCTGACAACATAGGCTCGCTCTTGAAAATTCCAACTGTTCTTTCGTACGAGTCTCCATCTAAAGAGTTGAAGTCCAATTGTATCGAATAAGGGATTTCGCGCGAGCCCTGCACGACAGCTTCCACGTGCGGGCCTCGGATTTCAAGTTTTGTCACCTGCCCAGAATATGCGTATTGCCGCCCGCGTCCGAATCGCGCGCCGAGACGCATCGCTTCAAGTGATTTAATCCACCTCTTTGCCCACCATACGCCGCGTGCGGAGATGCTGATGTTTTGAGCGCGGATGCCGTGCGATACGATTGGAATCCGTAAAGGATAATTCTTTCTACCCATCGAGTTTTACCATCCTTTCGAATTCTTCCGAGCCCATTTTCAGGAGGAACGATTCTCCGCTTGTGATGATTTCGTTTACTAAGTGACGTTTTGATTCAAGAAGGGCGTCAATGCGGTCTTCTAACGTACCTGGGCAAATGAATGTATGTACGTAAACGGTTTTTGTCTGGCCGATTCGATACGCGCGGTCCGTCGCTTGATTTTCAACGGCGGGATTCCACCACCTGTCGAAATGTATTACGTGAGTCGCTTTCGTGAGATTCAAACCAAAGCCGCCAGCCTTTAAAGAAAGGATGAAAGATGTCGGATCTTTTGATGAATTGAAGGCCTCGATTTCTGCGTCGCGTTGAGACGGGGAAAGTCCTCCATGCAAGAAAGGTGTCCGTTTCCCGAAAACTTCCTGAATGTATTTCCGCAGCAAATGCCCCATCCTTACATATTGCGTGAAAATAAGAACGGATTCGCCGCCTGAGAAAATGCTTTCAAGCAGATCCTTGAGACGGGCGATTTTCCCGCCAGAGGGGAAAACTTCGCTTCCCTCGTCAAACAACTCTGGCGCATCGCAAATTTCCTTGAGTTCCGTGAGAAGGGCGAACATCCTTCCGCGACGGGCAATACCAGAAAGCTCTTCCTTCGCATTTATATCTTCTTTGAAAGATGCGAGCGCATCTTCATACATTCTGCGTTGAAGAGCGGTAAGCGGACAATACTCGCGGACCTCATATTTTTCGCCGATTTCCGAGGCGATTTTTTTGTCGGTTTTCATTCGCCGCAAGATAAAAGGCTCTACGATATGGCGCAGTTTTTTCGACATTGAGCTTTTTGCATCAGTTTCAATCTGCGAAGAATACAATTTTGAAAACTCCCGTCTTTCACCAAGGAGTCCGGGATTTAAACAGTTTTCAATGCTCCAGAGATCATCAGGTGAATTTTCAACGGGCGTACCCGTGAGAGCGATTTTTGTAGGCACATTTAAAGCACACGCCGCCTTTGCATAATGGGTCGTGGGATTTTTTATCATCTGCGCTTCGTCTAAAATAAGCACGGAAAAATCTGCGTTGTTGATGTGCTTGAAATCTTTCACAAGCAGCGAATATCCTAAGATAACAACGTCCTTGTTTTTGCATTGCCTTTGAAATTCCAACCCTAAATAGCGGAATTGACCTTGGTGCAAAAGCGTTTTCAAGGAAGGAGCAAACCGTTTTAATTCACGAAGCCAGTTTGTGACAACGCTTACGGGAGCTACGATGAGAGCAGGTTTTTTAAGTAAGCCGTTTTCTTTCAAGTGCAGAATGTATGCAATTGTCTGGATTGTTTTCCCTAACCCCATGTCGTCCGCGAGACATGGACCAAATCCGTATTTTGAAAGGTAGGCTATCCATGACGCTCCGCGCAACTGGTAATCTCGCAGAGACCCCTTCAAAGATTTTGGCGCAGGAATCAAATCAAAATGATCTTTACCCTTTAATTCGTTTAAAAGGCCTCTCAGCCAACCGTGGGCACGGGCCGTTTTTGTTTTCAACGATGTTGCGCTTGAATATCCAAGAGAGATGGAGAGGGCGTCGCGGAGACGGAGCGGCTTTGAATTTGCATTGCGCATCGCGCGCAATGCGTCTTTAAGTTCGGTACGGTCGATTTCAATCCAATGGTCGTTGAAGAATACGAACGGAGAATCCTGTTCGAGGAGAGCCACGAGGTCTTCCTCGGAGAGAGTCGTTCCGTCGATGACTACGGACACTTTTGCTTTGAAAAATTTCTGTTTTTCTTTCCGTTGTTTTTGCGACAATTCCTCTTCGGGGATTTCATAGATGTCGGCTTCGGCAAAAATGTGTTCACCTAAAATTTCTTCGGGAACGTTAACGCAGTATCCTGCATTTTTAAGAAGGTTTGCCCCGACACGCATAAATTTCACGGCGTCCGCTATCGATATTTCCGCCTGATTGCCGCGAAAAGATTTTAAAGGCGTGAACAGAGTCGCCGCCTGCCCGAGGGAAATCAAGCCTGAACGTGTTTTGGGAAGCGATGATATTTTTACAATCCAGCTTCCGTCAATCCTCTTCGGTTCAACGAGAGTAAATTCTATCGCCGCTCTTTCTTCGGGAGAGATGAAAAGCGGCGCGCGCCAAAGCTCCAGTTGCTTTGAAAGATTTACGATGTCGTCTTTTTCTTCCCATTGGATTTTTCCCGTGTCGCTGCGAAGAGACGCAATCCACGCATCGTGAACGCTGTCGTAGCGGTGCGCGTCGCCTTCGAGTACCGAGCGTTTGGCGAAACGCATCAACGTGTCGACGACGCGTTGTATGAAAGGGGAGTCATTTCCAAGCGCCGCCCATGCTCCGTAAAAGCCGTCTTCTTTTTCTATGATGCACGGAAGGCAATATCCTGAAGAAACGATGTTCAATGCCGTATTGAAATCTTCGACGGCTTTGAAAACATCGTCGCCGAGAAATATCCCGTCTTTGAATTTTCTCTCTCTTACGTCGGAGAGAAACATCAACAAATTCCGCGATGTCGTTTTAATCTTTCCGTTTCAGCAAAATGTGATGTCATCGGGATACCATAAAACGGATTTTATCGCGCCCGCAAGTTCGTCGCCTGCAGCGCGGCTGTAATTTTTTGAATCTTCGTCAGAAAAAACTTCTGCATGGAAAAACGCTTCGCCGAAAGCGTCTCTATCCAAATGAAGAATCACCATTGTTTCAGAACCTAAGGAAAATCAGTTCTTAAAAACGGCTTCGCATGCCGAGCGCATATTTGCTACGGCGAGTTTCATATCTTCCTGTTTGAACAGGAAACTTCCGGCAACGAACATGTTTGCGCCTGCTTTTGCCGCGAGCAAGGATGTTTCATAGTTTATACCACCGTCAACCATGATATCAAGAGACGGAGCGCGGTTGCGGATGGCGGTAATTTTTGGAAGACATTCTTCAATGAATTTTTGTCCGCCATATCCAGGACGGACGGTCATGACGAGAACTTCATCGCACTCTTTTAAGTATGGAAAAATTCTTTCGGCGGGCGTTTCCGGGTTGAGAACCACTGCCGCACGAATCCCCATCGCGCGGATGCGTGAAAGTTCGGTATGAATATTGCAATCTGCCTCGATATGGACTTGGATGGTTTGAGCGCCTGCATTTGAAAAGGGCTCCAAATAAAGGTCGGGGCGCGTCATCATCAAATGGACGTGACGGAAAAAATCAGGAGCGACAGCGCGCGAAAGTTTTACGATATCTGGACCGAAAGATAGATTCGGTACGAAATGCGCATCCATGATATCCAAATGGAGCGCATCCGCGCCTGATGCTGCAGCTTTTAGAATATCCCCCCTGAGATTTCCGAAATCGGCCGCCAAGAGGGATGGCAGAATTTGAATTTTCATACTTCGCCCCTTTTCTTTTTTAGAGGCTGTTTCTTCCTTGTGCAAAAGCGACAAGGTTGACCTCGACTAACTTTTCAGGAAGGCGTTCTGTCAACGCGGAAATCCAACTGTCGACCGAGAAAGGTGTAAACTTTGAAAGGGCTCCTGCAATAACCATATTCATCGTGCGTTCATTGCCGATCTTTTTGGCGATGTCAAGGGCGTCAATGTAATATGCCAAAGGAATAGCTTCTTTTAAGCGGTCTTCAAAATTTTCGACAGGCTTTTGCTGTCCGCTTGTAACCGTAATAGGTTCAAGATCGAGCTTGTTAAGCAATGCTCTGCCGCCTGGCTTAAGGACGTGACCCCAACGCAATGCTTCAAGGCGGTCGAATGCGACGAGAATGTCGCTTTGCCCTTCAGGAATGATTGGAGAGTAGACTTTTTCACCGAAACGGACTGATGAAACTACGCTGCCGCCGCGTTGCGACATTCCGTGGATTTCGCTCTTTTTGACATCAAGCCCTTCAATGGCTGCCGCGCGGGCAAGGAGTTCTGCGGTAAGGAGAATGCCTTGGCCGCCCACACCCACCAATGATACGTTCATCGTGTCGATTGCTCTGCGAACGACGATTTCAGGATTGAGTTCTTTGAACTTTGTTTCAATAGTGTTTTTAAGAGTCATCATTGCGAAAGGACAAGTGCCGCAGCTACCGACCATTTTAACCGTTGCGACATTGCCTTCAAGTCTGATAAATTCGGCATCTCCTCCGTCTGCCTGCAATTGTGGGCGGACGGCGTCCAACATCTTAATTAAAAGACCTTCCATTTCTTTTTGGTCCATTTCAAACCTACTTTCTTGTTAAAGAAATAATTATATCAAAAATATTACGATTTGAGGGTTTAATTTCAATTATTGTTCGTTTCCAATATCCCTATCGACTCATTATTTCCTCGTGAACATTATGAGGGACGAGATCAAAGGTGTCGGGCTCCATTGAATATGAAGCTCTGCCCTTTGTGAGGGAGCGGATTGCAGTAGCGTATCCGAACATTTGCGCCATAGGCACACGCGCGTTTACGACTTGCATATCGTCGCGTTGAGTCATGTTGAGAACTGTGCCTCTACGTCCGTTCAGGTCACCCAATACTTCACCCACAGATTCCGGCGGCACGAGAATTTCAAGCTTCATAATCGGCTCGAGAAATTCAGGGGCTGCGGCAAGAGCGGCATCTCTAAAGCCCATGACGGCCGCTCCGCGAAGAGCGATTTCATCGGCGGCTTCCAAGTCGGTAACGACGACAGACGCAGCAGTAGCTTCAATATCCGTCATTGGATAACGGGCTAGTACGCCTGTCATTATGCCGTCCATCAAGCCTTGTTCAATGACAGTTAAAAGGTGGCTGTCTGTAAAGGAATTCTTTACGGCACGCGAAAGTTCAACCTTGCGGCCGGCTCCGCGTTCAAGCGGTTTAACTTCAATGCCGAGCTGAACCATGTGGCGTTTGCCTGCGATATCGCGATCGAAAAGGTATTCAATGCGCGAGGGCTTTGTGATGGTTTCAACGTAACTGACCATTGGTTTACCGACATTCGCGGCACACTTGAATTCGCGGCGCAAACGGTCGACGAGAATTTCCAAATGGAGCTCTCCCATACCCGAAAGAACAGTCTGCCCCGTTTCTTCATCAAGGCGAACTTGGCAAGTCGGGTCTTCGGCGGCAAGTTGTTCCATCGATTCTGCGAGTTTGTCTTTGTCTGCGGAACTCTTGGGCTCGATTGCAAGGAACATGACAGGCTGCGGCGCAGTGATGCGTTCAAGGTAGCAAGGTTTCATTTCGGCGCATAACGTATCGCCGGTCGTGCAATCCTTAAGGCCCACGAGAGCACCGATATCGCCTGCCTTTAATTCATCTACTTCAATTTGCTGGTCGGCAAAAAGACGTACGATTTTCATAATGCGTTCGCGCTTTTTCGTGCGGGGATTGTAAGCGTTCGCTCCCTTTTTCAACACACCTGAATATACGCGCACAAAATAGATTCTTCCGACGTACGGGTCGGTGGCGATTTTAAATACGAGGGAGGAGAGGAGTTCGCTCTCATCGTGCTTTCGTTCAACCTTTTCGCCGCTCTTTAAATCGGTCGCCGTAATCGAAGGGCGGTCAAGCGGACTTGGAAGGAAGTTTGTAATGGCGTCAAGGAGCGGCTGTACGCCTTTGTCGCGAAGGGACGTGCCGCACAAAACAGGAACGAGTTTGTTGTCGATGACAAGTCTGCGGATGGCGGGAATCAATTCTTCTTGAGTCAAATCGCCCTTGTCTAAATAGGCTTCCATAACGCCCTCATCAAGGTCGGCAACTGCTTCGCACAATTCCGCACGAGCCAATTCAGCGTCGTCCTTCATGTCTGCAGGGACGTCTTCTGTCGTGAAACGCTCGCCGAGAGATTCCTCGTCATAGACGTGAGCTTTCATGGAGATTAAATCAATGACGCCCTTAAAAGAGTCTTCTTTTCCGATGGGCAGTTCAATCGGAACGGCGTTGGCGTGGAGTTTATCGCGCATTTCCCCGACGACACGAAGGAAGTTCGCGCCCATTCTGTCCATTTTGTTGACGAATGCTATGCGTGGAACGTTGTAGCGGTTTGCCTGTCTCCATACTGTTTCCGATTGAGGCTGGACTCCTCCCACTGCGCAAAATACGCCGACGGCTCCATCGAGAACACGCAAAGAGCGTTCGACTTCCATAGTGAAGTCAACGTGTCCTGGGGTGTCAATCAAGTTGATTCTGCAATCTTTCCATTCGCATGAAATTGCCGCCGAGGTGATTGTGATACCGCGTTCGCGTTCCTGGACCATCCAGTCCGTAACGGTGTTGCCGTCGTGGACATCGCCGATACGATGGGTTTTGCCCGTATAATAAAGGATACGTTCAGTAGTAGTTGTTTTACCGGCGTCAATGTGAGCGACGATGCCGATATTTCTTACATTAGTTAGACCATTTTTTTCCATAGAGGAAAATTATACCATTTTTTCAGGTAGGAAGGAATAACAGATTGTTCAATAATCGACTTTCGCGCGCCGCGCCTTCTTTTCAGAGTGCGCGTGCTTGTCGTCGAGCATCTTTTGTTTTTGCTTGCGGGAGCGGCGCCGTTTTTGGCGGCGAATCTTTTCGCGGCGTTGTTGTTCGTCGGATTTTCGCCCTAATTCTTTTTCGAGAATCTTTTCAGCGAGCGCGCGCCTTGCAAGCCACCTGTTTATTTCGCGTGACCTGTTTTCGCCGCAACGTACCTGAATACCGCTTTTCAAATGGTATAGGCGCACGACGTTGGAGGTCTTGTTC
>JAGCMU010000111.1 GCA_017646325.1 Kiritimatiellia bacterium | reverse complement strand
TTGTTGAATACATCATAATCGTTGCTCTTATTGAAATCTCGCTCATTGCGGTATTCACAGACTTTGGCAAAGCGACTGGCAAGAAAGTTGCCGGTGCCACGCAACAAATCGACCAAGATTTGGGTGACAAAGCCAAGAATGCAGTTGACTCCATCGAAGATCCTGACGAAATAAAATCCATCAAGGAATTGGGTAACGACTAACGTGCTTTCCCGCGGCAGGAAAACGGGTCAGGCGATGATTGAAACAATCTTCGTCATGATTTTCCTCATAATTGCGTTTTTTATGATTGCGCAATTTGCGGATAATTTCCGCGCCCGGCTCGTATTAGATTACGCCGCCGGGCGTTGTGCTCGTTCACGTACCGTGGGGATGAACGATTTTATGATCTTAAAAACGGCCCGTTTGGCCACAATGTCTGTTGCAGGTGAAAATTTGACTCCCGAAGACAGTCACGGCAAACTTTCCGCGTACGAATTGGTCGGCCGAATGGGAACGTATCTTTCCTCTCGCCATGAAGGAGAAGTCAACGGAATTCTCGACTTCGAATTATGGCGTAACGGAAAAACTCAAGTTGATTGCACCGAGGGCGGGCAAATGCTCTCTACGACAGTCACTCAATATCGCCCTCAATTCTTTGATTTGAAACGGTATCTTTCTAACGGCGAATCATCTGACGACAAAGAAAAGATCGACGAAGTAAATGCGACAATTCGCGGCCACCACACCATTGAAGCCCATTACCCCGATTATTTGAATTGATGAGAAAGAGAAAATCAAAATCAGGCCAAATAGCCATCGTCTTAGCATTCATAATCTTGGCATTAGTATTTTTGCTGATTATGAATATGGACGTTTTTCTCGCCGTCAGACAAAAAGTCCGTATTCAAAACGCAGGTGATTCTGCAGCCCTCGCCGCAGCACGCTGGCAAGGCGTCACCCTAAATCTTATTGGCGATTTAAACCTTGCTCATCTTGCAGTTGCCTGCTCCATCAATCCAAAAGCTCCTGACGAACTAAACGAAGCTCTTGAATCATACATCCTTAACATCAATGCGCTTCAAGAAAGAATTGCCTTTGCCGGTCCCTTGATTGGGCTTAGACGGGCAAATGAATTGGCGATCAGAAACGGCTCCCCGCCCGACAGGGATATGACAGAGCTCGTAAACGTATCTATTCAAACAGCGCCCATAATCGTTCCTGATACGCCTCTTTGGGAAAACAAAGGTCTTGATTATGCGCACATGATCAGGGGGGCCGCTTCTGCCGGGATTGCGGCAGCCGCAGACAATGCGCTTTATTTCACTTGCAACGGAAGCGGCAATCACATTCTTTACAACTATGGTTTCTATCAAGCTGTAAAAAGCCGCGACTGGTGTTGGTTTTGCCGCTATTTTGGCGGACACGAAGCGGCAATATCATGGCTTTCCAATTTTTCCGGATGGGGCGAAATTCCAGAGCCGGACGCATTCGGCACACTCCCCAACTCCGAATTCTTCGGTGTTCACATTATGCCTGGAAGCGTGAATAATTTTACTAACGACGTTAACGCTAACGCCGCACAGGTCTTAAGTGCTGTTGCCGAAGAATATGGGCTTTCGATGTTCATTAACGAAAATCGCATTTTCAAAAGCGGCGCTTTGGCACGTCCCAAAGACACATGGTTTTTCTATAACTCAGACCAGTGGCGGACATGGAATGAAATCGATCCTGTCGGTCACGACCGCTTCCCGTTACTGTCGACCGTAAAAGAAGAATACGATGTATCCGGCGCAAGCGCGTCGTGCAGAGTTACTGGAAAACTAGTCCCCTTTTCAGACGCAGAAACTACAAATACTTTTGTGTGGACGGCGGCGGCAAAACCTTTTGGCCGTGTCGACGCTTTTCTTGGCACTCGAAGAGTTATTGATCTTTTTTCAAAAGACGGATCTTCTTTCTTCCCTCAAAACGCGCCTCTCGTATTACCTTCTTTCACTTTCGCGCGCCTAATCCCGCTCGGCGGTACAAATGCCCACAATCAAGGCAATCCTGAATGGATGAACCATGTCAGATCGCATATTTATCTCGGGAATATTCAAGAAGGCGGCTGTAAGTACTGCTTGATAATGAAGCAATGCGTTTCCGGATTCCTTTCTACGGGGGCTGAATGGCTGTCCGAACATCCACACGATGAAGTATGCGCCGTTCCAGGCAACGGCCCAGGGCCAGACAGGGGGACGCGTTATGCTCACTAATAAAAAACGCACGCTTTCTTCCGGACAGGCCGCAATTGAATTTGCAATCGGCGTATTCCTTTTCGCCTTCATATTTTCTTTCATTCTTGAATTTGCGCCAGTCCTTCTTGAAAATTTGAAACTGCAAAGTGAAGCAAGAACGAATGCGGGAATCTCAGCCCTTCGCACTGCAGATTTTTCATCCGGCGCAAGCGAAATCGCCTCATTCCCCTCTTATGCCCCTTCTGAAAACACAATTCCAGGCTTTGCCATAAAACCATTTCACTTCACGTTTTCTCTCGCGGGCGAACCTCTCGTTTCGGAAGAAGGCACGGTGAAAGAAGAAATATTTTTACCGACATTAGGAGGTTTCCCCGTTCCTAACTTTTCGGTGGTTCCCGGAGGTGCGCAATGAAATTTTTATTCGTATCTCTTGCTTCTCTTTTCGCGGCGTTCTTTTGGAAGCAGCCGGCCAACAAAACGGCAATGGACAACGGATGGCCGTCGGAAATACCGGTCTTTGCGAAAGGCCATAATAATTTTTCATACCAGACTACAGGCCAAAGCAAATTCATTTCTTTCATTTCTTTTGCTCCGCCTGAAGAAGTTCTCGCCTCCGCCAAATCGTCCTTTATCGAAGACGGGTGGCAAGCAGAGGTGATTTATGCAAAAGACACTTTGATTTTTACTAAAAAAAATGCTGTCGCAGCAGTCATTGCAAAAGAAAATAAACAAGGTTCTTGTGTAACAACTATTCTCCGTTCCAACGGATTATGATAAAATGAGGATACTATGAAACAAAAAATTATCTTACTTGTGGCAATAATCTTCGGCTTGATCGCCGCTGTCATTACCCGCACATATCTATCGACAAAAGATGCAGAATATGCGGCGCTGAAAAAACGCTTTACCGACCGTTATGGCACGATGGACGTCTTAGCGTTTAAAAAAGATATTCCAGGTGGAACCATCCTTACGAAAGAGGACCTCGGGATAAAGAATGTTCCTAAAAGCGGTTTACGCGGGCAGGCATTGATTCAAGCTAATTTGACAGACGTAATTGGACGCAAACTCGTTACGGGGCATAAGCGCGGAGAAGTTCTCTTCTGGTCCGACATTGAAGGCGGAAATCCGGTTGTCGGCGGACTTGCAAACGATATCAAACGTGAAATGCGAGCCCTTTCAATTAACGTAACAGGCGCTGCCGCCGTTTCAGGAATGGTTCGTCCAAACGACCACGTTGACGTAATCGGAACTTTTTCATTTCCTAACAAAGACGGCTCACAAGAACTCGTTACATACACAATTCTCCAAAATGTATTAGTGCTTGCAACAGGCAAGGAAACGGCGAAATCCGGACGCGCCATGAACACAACGCCATTTGGAACTCCTGCCGCATCGTACTCGACCGTCACGCTCGAAGTCTCTCCGCGCGAAGCGGAAATGCTCGTGTTTGCGGAACAAATCAAAGGACGCCTTGCTCTCACATTGCGTAATCGTAACGACACATCCTGCCAATCCGAGCTCCCGAAGGTTGACTTCCACAAAATTCAATCCCAAATTGAAGAGCTGAATATCAAACGTAACAAAATCAGGAAATAATCATGGCATTTTATCTTGACCTCGTAAAGCCTGGAGAATCGACTCCCGTACGCCATATCTTGCAAGATGGAACGTATTTCATTGGACGCGGCCCGTCTTGTAAAATAAACTTACCGTATCCTGATGTTTCCGAACGTCATGCCATGTTGGCTTTAAGAGGAGATGAGGCGACATTTAACGATATGCGCAGTGCCAACGGCTCCTTTGTAAATGGAGTGCCTTGCGAGGAACCGATAAATCTAACTTCCGACAAGATTATTCAAATCGGAGAATGCATGATGCGAGTTTCCCCCATAAGCGAAGTAGAGACTCAAGAAAAAGAAGAAGCCCGTCCTGCTGAAAGCACCACGCCTCCCTCCATAGAGACGGAAAAGGAAGAAGCTCCCCCCGCTGCAAAGCCAGACCCGCTCCTTGCCGTGCGCCGCCAGATCAAGGAGCAAATCCAGCAAGAACTCGTAACGAGGCTTGATCTTAAAAGATTGACCGTTGAAGGCATTGATCGCGAAGGCCTTGAAAAACAGGCAAAAGAAAAACTCCACGAAATCATATCACACGTCCAAAACAAGGGAAAAGTTCCCCAGGGGATAGATTTCGAATCTTTGGAGAAGGAAATTTTCAACGAAGCTCTTCGTTTAGGTCCGCTTGAAGAATTGCTTGAAGATAATTCTGTCTCTGAAATCATGGTGAACGGCCCTAACAACGTTTACGTTGAACGCAATGGCAAGCTCACCCTTACCAATATGCAATTTATGGACGATGCAAGTGTCATGGCGATTATTGAACGCATCGTATCTCCTATCGGCAGACGTATTGACGAATCACAGCCATACGTAGACGCCCGCCTGCCCGACGGCAGCCGTGTAAACGCAATCATCCCTCCTCTCGCTCTTTCTGGCCCGACGATAACGATTCGAAAATTCTCAAAGAAAAAACTGACAGTAGAAGATTTTATTAAGTTCGGGACATGGACGCATAATGCCGCAGAATTCATGCGCGCTTGTGTAATGATGAGAAAAAACATCATCGTTGCCGGTGGTACAGGTTCTGGTAAGACAACCCTTCTAAACCTGCTTTCCAGTTTCATTCCTTCCGACGAGCGAATTGTAACGGTTGAAGATGCCGCCGAACTTCGTCTCGCTCAACCGCACGTTATTAGGCTTGAAGCGCGCCCGCCGAACATCGAAGGGCGCGGCGCGATAACAATCCGCGACTTAGTCAAAAACTGTTTGCGTATGCGTCCTGACCGTATTATCGTAGGTGAATGTCGTGGCGGAGAAGCGCTCGACATGTTGCAAGCGATGAATACCGGACACGACGGGTCTCTTACGACAGTTCACGCGAATTCCCCGCGAGACGTTATCGCCCGCCTTGAAACAATGGTGCTGATGAGCGGAATGGAATTGCCTTCTCGTGCAATTCGCGAACAAATCGCATCGGCGGTTGACATCATCATTCATGAAAGTCGCCTTTCCGACGGTTCACGCAAGGTTGTTGCTATTTCAGAGGTGACAGGTATGGAAGGTCAACAAATCGTTATGCAGGATATCTTTGTATTCCAGCAAACGGGTGTTGACGAAAACGGCAAGGTTGTCGGCACATTCCATCCTACGGGAGCGATTCCGTCTTTTTACGAACATCTCAAAAGCCGCGGCATAAAGATGCCGACTGCGATTTTTGATCCAAACAACACTCTTGAGCTTAATCTTGAAATCACTGGGAGAAAATAATTTATGAGCGAAAGTTTGCACCTTTGGCTTGCCGTCTCTTTAGTCGGGATATCCTTTGCGGCATTCGCATGGATATTCATCGGAGCCCTTTACGAAGGGACGGGTAATTACGCTTCCCAAATGGGTGAAAAAACGAGCCGTGAATTTGAAGATGTATTCATGTTTATTTCCGCCAAAAAGATTTCCGACTTAGGGCTAATTGGAGCTGCCGCATCTTTCTTCGTCTTCTTTATTCCCCTTCTCGATTTTTCAAGTGCCATTTCAACTGTTATGGGCATCGTTCTCGGCCTTGGAGCTGGCTTGTTTGTTTTCTTCCTCCCAGGAAAATACGTGCAGTTTTTACGCCAAAAACGCAAAGACAAATTCAACCAGCAGCTTGTCGAGGCATTGGGATCTATGGCAAACTCGCTTCGTGCAGGTTTTTCCATCAATCAGGCGTTTGAGTCGATAGTGCAGACGGGTGATAAACCGATATCGCAAGAGTTTAACGTATTCCTGCAGCAGCTTCGTGTCGGTATGAGTTTTGAAGAAGCTTTAAATTCCATGGAACGGCGCGTTCAATCTGACGACCTCACTCTCGTTTGCACATCAATTGACATAGCGCGAAAAACAGGCGGCAATCTCACTGAGATTTTTGACAGAATTTCCGAAACAATCCGCGGCCGCATGCGCATTGAAAGCAGAGTAAAAACACTCACCGCTCAAGGCCGTTTTCAAGGATTGATCGTATCTCTCCTTCCTGTCGCGCTTGGAATTATTTTAACTGCGATAAAACCGAGTATGATGATTCCTTTCTTTATGTCGGTAAAAGGAATGCTTGCAGTAGGTGCAATGTTTGCTCTAATTACCATCGGTTGGCTGATTATTCGAAAAATCATCAAGATTGACGTTTAAAAAAAGAAACAATATGGAAACGAAAGAAAATTTCACAGACGAAATATCGTTTTTAAAAGAGCGTGTTCAACTTGAGCGTGATGCGATAACTCTTGAACGCGAAACATTGAACTCTGAGCGCGCGAAACTTATTGCCGCTGCTACCGCCGCAAATATGCGCCTTCGCTTCGTTATGATATTTTTAATCACTCTTACTGTATTACTTTCGTTACTCGCTTTCTCAAGCGGATGGCTTTGCGGAAAAACATACACCGAGGAAGCTTACCGCCAAGAGAAAGAACAACGTTTACAACAAGCCCTCTCGCGTCTTGGAGAATTCTCTCACGAGAATATTTCCATATCAACAAACAATGTAAAGCAATTGAAAGATCAGCCCAGCACGGCTCACAGAAACGTATCTGTTATGGTCATTCAATAACCATCTTTAAGAAAAAATTCCATACGGCGTAAAAACCTCCCCTGCCGAAAGGTTTTTACAAACGGGAATTCCTGCGGAAACTTTTGCTCCGTCTCCTATTCTCATCCCTGGTAAAACGCTGGAGTTGACGCCTAAAAATGCACTGCGTCCAATTTTCACGTTACCGCACACGCCAACGCCGGGCGCAAGCTGGGAAAAATCGCCAATTGACGAATCATGCCCCATTCTTGCGTGCTGATTTACAATGGCAAAATCACCAATTGACGTATCAACGGCGACAATTGCACCTGGAGCGACAAAAGTTCCCTTACCGATTTTTGATGAAGGCGCTACAACTGCACTCGGGTCAATTATTGCAGGATAATGACGGTCTTTGTATTTTGAATAAATCTTTTCACGGATTTCATTATTGCCTATTGCAATGACAAAAGCAGCTTGGGGATTTGAGGAAACGGCGCTTTCTACATCACCTAAATACAAATAGGAAGATACGCTTCCTTCAAAACGATCTGTCGCATCGTCGCAAACACCCACGATATTCCACGTTTGAGAAATTTGATTTATGCGCTCTATCGTCCATAAAACTTCTCTACCTAATCCGCCTGCCCCGATTACAATTATATCTGTCATAAAACCTCCTTAATCCTCTTCTCTTCCCGTAAACTCCGGCATTGTAGCACATCCACTGCTTGAAATACCGTCTCTGCGAAGAACGGAAAATACAGTCATCAACAATATTTTAAAATCGAGAAAGAGATTTCTGTTATCAACATACCATACGTCGTATTCAAACTTCTTCTTCCATGAAATTGCATTGCGCCCTTTAACCTGAGCCCAACCTGTAATACCTGGACGCACTTCGTGGCAACGCATCTGTTCCTTTGAATAACGAGGAAGATATTCAACGAGCAAAGGACGAGGGCCGACTAAACTCATATCGCCTTTCAACACGTTTATTAGCTGCGGCAACTCGTCAAGCGACATCGCACGTAAAATCCTGCCGAGAACAGAAAGCCTGTCTTCGTCCGATCCCCGTCCGTTTTTCATAGTGCGGAATTTCAACAGCTTGAAAATTTTTCCGTCTTTCCCGACACGATCCTGAATGAAAAATACCGGAAAACCGTCAATCAACAAAATTAAAAAACCAACGACACACGCCGCGAGAAACCAAAAAGGCATAAAAAAAACGACTGTAAAAACATCTAAAAAACGTTTCATGACAATGTCTCTACAATGCGCTCCAAATCACCAAGTTCAAGCCCTGCACCAGACGGAAGACATAAACCGTTTTCAAAAAGCTTCTTCGACACGTCTCCGCCGAAAACATCGCACCCTCTAAAAGCATCTTGTAAATGCAACGGCTTCCACACTGGACGAGACTCAATATTTGCATCGGAAAGTTTTTTTATCGCCTCGTCACGCTTTAATTGGTTTTCGTATAAAAATACGCTAAGCCAGTGAGAAGATTCGCTTTCCCGTTCGCACGGATAGATAGTTACATCAGAAAGTTCACGGGAATAAAAATCGAAAATACTTTTCTTCCGCCTCAAGATTTCAGGGAGCCTATCAACTTGCGCGCATCCCAATGCTCCAAGAAGGTTGCTCATGCGATAATTAAAACCGACTTCCCTATGCTCGTACCAGAGGGCATTTTCGCGAGCTTGCTGGGCGCGCCATTTCGCACGCGACACGACTCCTTCGTCGCGAGACAATACCGCGCCGCCTCCAGACGTCGTAATAATCTTATTTCCGTTAAAAGAATAAACAGAAGCAAAGCCCCCTAATCCTGACGGACGACCATTGCTGAACGCGCCGACCGATTCTGCTGCATCAATAATAAGAGGCACGTTGCGTTCATTGCAAATGGATTCGAGAGATTCATAAGGCGAGCATTGACCATAAATATCAGCGGGGATAACACACTTGGCATTTGGATATTTTCTCAACGCCTCTTCAAGAAGAGGTAGAGAAATGACGCCTGTTTTTTCATCCGTGTCGACAAAAACAATTTTTGCACCACGATGAAATGCCGGACCCACCGTTGCGATAAAGGTAAGAGAAGACGCAATAACAACATCCCCTCTTCCTACATTCAATTCTTGCATGAGCAAATCAAGCGCTGCAGTTCCTGATGAAACTGCAACGGCATGCTGCTTTGCTATGCTGGAAAGTTTTTTATCAAACGCATCAACCATCGGCCCGCACGGAGCGACATATCCAGATTCAAAGGCCTTTTCAATCAAGGCCTTTTCCTCTTCACCCACCCAAGGCGGCGAAAGATATATGCGTTTTTCCTCAGACATTAAATTCCGCAATCGAGAAAGATACCCGTATTCTTGATGTCTAAAGCATCGAGCGCATAAACAGGATCGATTTCAATAGGCATATTTTCAGGGAAAGTTATGCCAGCCTCTTTAAGCTGACGACGCCATTTCGCCTGAAGATCGGCCTGACAAGTTGCAGGAGAATCTTTTCCTTGGGCGTTTTTGACGGGAGAAAATTCCTCTGCACGGTCAAACGCCATACACGCAACGCTTTTCGCGTCTGAAAGAGAATCGAAAATAAACTTTTCGAACTTATACGCATTAGGCGCATCAGGCTTTACGACTTCGCCTTTTTCGTTCACATACTGAATCTTCTTGTGAGCGAGATGAAGAGGCATAGCCTTCGATGCTTCTCTTTCAAGGAAAGCACGGTCGAAAACGTGAATTGCGGGAGAGCCATACTTGAAATAAAGTTCGCCGTTTTTCGTGCGACGATTATTCATTTCGTCAGTCATTTCGGTATATTCGATAATATCAAAATGCCCGTCGCGTTTAACAACCATTCCAAGACCTTCTGTAGGTTCACGCTTTGCGCAAAGTTTGAGAGAGTATTCTGAATTGTTCAAAACGTGATAGCCGATAAAAGCGGGATCTGCCACTTCTACAAGGGGATTGTCGACCTGGAAGAAGAAGACCGACTTAATGCCGCGCTTGCGCATATCTGCAAAGCAGCCAGTCGATTTCAATGCGCTGATGACGCCACCGTGTCCGTCGGGACTCATAAAAATGTGATCGATTTGATCCATGACGATTTTTCCGTCATTCGTCATCGCAGGCCACATTCCCTGTTTGAAGAAAATCACATCGTCTTGAGGAATGCCATAGTAATCATTTTCCTCGAAATGTTCTACCGTCGCTTCGTAATTCGCTTCACTCGTCATCACATAAAAAGGAATGGATGTAGCATAACGGATTGAAAGAGCCAAAACCTTGCGTGCGTGGAATGCAAAAAGCGGAGCGCCTGTAATCGGACCGATGGAATAAGCGCCCTTAGGACCGTCAAACCCAAGACGGGAACCCTGACCTCCGGCAACGAGCAATACGGCTACGCGCCCATTGCGCAACTCGTCTTCACCGGCGGCAATCGCTTTGTTGCGGGCGGCGCCTTTAAGCTCAGCAACTTTTGGAGCAATGGGCTTGCCCTTCTTCGCATTTACCGTTTCTTTGCCAGAAAGAACATTTTGACAACGCTTTACAGCCTTGAAATCAATTGCTTCGATTTGCTCAAGCAACGCCTTGCGGGATGAAGCGGAAAGTTTTTTCCAATGAGCAAGAATATGTTCTTGAGAATTCTTCTTTAAAAGCGACAACGCCTCTTCGTATTTCATTTTTTTATCTCCTTAAAATCAACCTAACAAATTGCCTTCGCGGCGGGCAATTTCGTGTGACAATAATGCCAAACTCGCCGCCAGATCAACACGCTGAACAGTCACATTGTCAGGCACGATCAATTTTGTAGGTGTAAAATTCCAAATGCCTATAACACCGGCGGCAATCAACTCGTCCGCACATTGCTGCGCAACTTCCGCAGGGACAGTCAAAATACCGATTTTTACCTTAAGCCTTTGAACGTGCTTTGCCAAGAACGCGATATTGTGAACAAACACCCCATGCTTCTTTTTACCGACAAGAGCAGGATTTGTATCAAAGGCAAGAACGATCGAAAGGTTGTGTTCGCTGAAACCGCTATAGCCAAGCAATGCCTGACCTAAGCTTCCAACGCCGCAAAGAACCGCTTCGTTTGCCGTCTGCCACCCGAGACAAGATTCAATTGCGTCACGCAAATCGACAGCGACAAATCCTTTACGGGGAACGCCATTTACACCTGTAATCGACAAATCCTTACGGGTCAAAACGGGATCGATATTCAAATCCTTTGCAATTTGAGCACTTGAGATATACTCTTCACCCGCCGCGATAGCCATACGAACCTCCCGCAAATAAAGCGGAAGGCGTTGTACGGTCTGTAATGAAACCATTCGTCCTAACAT
>JAGCMU010000110.1 GCA_017646325.1 Kiritimatiellia bacterium | reverse complement strand
TTGTCCATTGGGGTGCTACTATACATCGTGTATAGGTGCTGAGAAAATACCCGTTAACCTGATCAGGATAATACCTGCGGAGGAAAGTATGACTGAGTTGCAGTATGCTCGTATGGGCATTGTGACCGAAGCGATGAAAATCGTTGCGGCGGATGAGGGAGTCGATGTTGAGGTCGTTCGCGATAAAATTGCTGCGGGCGAAGCTGTTATCCCTCACAATATTCACCACACAAACGCGAAGCCTATTGGCGTGGGGCGTATTTTCAAAACGAAAATAAATGCGAATTTAGGACGCAGTGTCACGCGTTCCGGGAAAGGCGATGAATTGGAAAAATTGGCGGTCGCGCTAAAAGCGGGAGCTGACTTTGTGATGGACCTTTCTGTCGGTTCTGATGATTTGAAATCTATTCGTCAAGGAATGCTCGAGGCGAGCAATCGTCCTCTTGGAACTGTTCCAGTTTACGAAACCATTTCCCGCCTTGAAGGCGATATCCCTAAAATGGAAGCGGGATTTCTCATAGATGTTATTCGCTCCCAAGCGGAAGAGGGCGTTGATTTTATGACGCTTCATGCCGGTCTTCTTAGAAAACATATCCCGATGGCGATGAAGCGAAAGATGGGGATTGTTTCACGCGGCGGAGCGATTATGGCTGAGTGGATGATGGAAAACAAGTGTGAAAATCCGCTTTATACAAATTGGGATGAAATTTTAGATATTCTTGTCGAACACGATGTTACTGTTTCTTTGGGAGATGGCCTGCGGCCTGGGTGTCTTGCAGATGCGTCCGATGATGCACAATTTGGAGAACTTGACGTTCTAGGCGAACTTGTGGAGCGTTGCCGTATGAAGGGTGTGCAGGTGATGGTTGAAGGTCCAGGCCATGTCCCTTTTAATCAAATACAAATGAACATGGAGCGGCAACAGGATGTTTGCAAAAAAGCGCCGTTCTATGTTTTAGGTCCTGTCGTTACAGATATTGCACCAGGATAAGACCACATTACATCGGCAATCGGCGCAACGGCGGCGGCGACATACGGCGCGTCGCTCTTGTGTTATGTTACGCCTGCCGAACATCTTGGACTTCCCGATGAGGATGAAGTTCATCAAGGTTGTATAGCATATAAAATCGCCGCGCACGCAGGCGATGTCGCGCGAGGTTTGCCAGGAGCTCGCGACATAGACGATGAGATGTCGGACGCGCGGGCACAATTTGATTGGGATAAACAATTTTCGTGCGCTCTCGATCCAAAGAGAGCTAAAGAGCGTTGGCTTAAAACACGATCCTTCATGGATGAAAAACACGATGATGATCACTGTTCCATGTGTGGCAAGCAATTTTGCGCCGTCCGCACGTCGCGCAGAATCCGCGAGTTGGCGGCAAAGGGCGGCTACAAATAATCGTTCAGAAAATCTTTAATGGTTTTAAGTGCGTTTGCAAGTTTCGTTTTTGAGTCGACCGAAGAAAGAGAAACGCGCAAAAAAGACATTTTGGGATTTCTCGTCGCCGCGAATCTGTAAGAGTGGCAGATACGGATATTTTTCTTCAAAAGCGTCTGCTCGATTTCCTGCCCCGTAGCATTTGAACATGGTAATGGGATTGTGCGGAAAAAAGGCATGTCTTCAGACTCTCGGGCAAGGTTTGGAAAGATTGCATCGAATGTCTTGTTCATGGTTTTTGCGCGGTTTATTTTTTGCAACAATATTTTTTCCGCGCTGCCGTTCAAAATCAATTCACTCATTATTTCCGCGTCTAATGCACTGCCTTTAATCGTGAGTTTATGAAGTGCGTTTAAAAATTTTTCTTTGAAACGATTCGGGTATGCGACAAAAGCGACACGAAGACCAGGCGAAATAAAGCGCGTATTGCCGGTTAAATAAAATGTGTTCTCCGGGAAGAGAGAGAAAAAAGATGTCGACGCTTCAGCAGAAAGCGATGCATCGTCTTCTATAATGATCACGTTGTTTCTGCGGGCGATTTCCGCGATTTCTTTTTTCCGTTCAATAGGCATTGTGATCGTTGTGGGATTGGCGCAGTTCGGCATGAGAAAAACTCCTTTGATCTTCTGCTTTTTTAATGCAGACGATAATGATTTCGGCACCATGCCATATTTGTCATTTTCAATTGCAATGAGGTTTATGTGCAAGAGGTTTGCCGCACCAATCAAATTTGAATACGTGAAAGAATCGACAGCCAGGGTGTCTCCGGTATGAAAAATAGCAGTAAGGATTGTCGATAAGGCATTTTGAACACCAGGAAACACCGCAATTTGTTCTTGTGTTGCAGGGACATTGAATTTATCAAGCCAATAAGCCCCCGATGAGCGATGACGGGAGACTCCGTCGCGGTCGCTGTATGAAAAAAGTTTCGTTATGTAATCGCGCGATAAAACATCTCGCGCGGCATCGATAATAAGTTTTGCTCCAATTGACGGAAAGCCTTGCACTGCGCCAAGGTCGTATATTTTCCCCGTGTAGCGCTCGCCGCCGGGATTGGCGCTTACGAATGTTCCGCGCCCCGTCACTCCATAAACGAGAGAGCGTTCACGGCATAAATCATACGCGCGTGTTACCGTTGTGAAATTGATGTCAAGATAGTCGGCCAACAGACGTTGCGGAGGAAGCCGTGTTCCTGAAGGCAGGCGTCCTTCTTCAATGTCCCGTTCAATCAATGCTGCCAAACTTATATATTTCGGACGCGTTAATTCGACTTGGCTGGGTTGCCATGTCAGAGGATGTTTTTTAAAATCATTTACCGGCATTTTTTGTAATCCATACAATTTGAGAATTGTTTTCATTATACCATGATGGTATATTTAAAGACAAATGTTTTTTTAAGGAGAAAAAAATGAATACAAAAAAACCAAATCTTGATCTTGCTCAAACTCTAAAAGGCGGAGTCATTATGGACGTAACGACTCCAGACCAGGCGAAAATCGCCGAAGACGCGGGAGCTTCGGCTGTAATGGCTCTTGAACGAGTGCCTGCAGATATTCGCGCGGCGGGAGGCGTAAGCAGAATGAGTGACCCTGAAATGATTTGCTCTATCATGGATGCGGTTTCTATTCCGGTGATGGCGAAGTGTCGTATCGGCCATATCGTCGAGGCGAGAATTCTTGAAGCGATCGGCATTGATATGATTGATGAAAGCGAGGTGCTCTCACCTGCCGACGATACCTTGCACATCGATAAGAATAAATTTTCAGTTCCGTTTGTTTGCGGCGCGCGTGATTTGTCGGAAGCCTTGAGGCGTATCGGAGAGGGCGCAAAGATGTTGAGAACAAAGGGTGAGGCAGGCACGGGAGATGTTGTTCAGGCCGTTCGTCATCTGCGTAAGATTCAGCAGGGGATACAATCCTTAGTGTCTTTGCGCGAGGATGAGCTTTATGATGCCGCCAAAAATCTTGCAGCCCCGTTAGACTTGGTTAAAGAAGTCCATTCCAAAGGCGCACTTCCAATCGTCAATTTCTCGGCTGGCGGCGTTGCGACACCAGCTGATGCAGCTCTTATGATGGAGCTTGGCGCGGAAGGTGTTTTTGTCGGGTCTGGTATTTTCAAGAGCGGCAACCCTGCAAAGCGCGCTGCCGCAATCGTAAAGGCCGTTGCCAATTGGAAGGATGCGAAAATGCTCGCAGAATTATCCTCTGGTCTCGGTGAGGCGATGGTCGGAATTAATCCAGATGAAATAAAGACGATTATGGAATTGCGTGGACAATAATTTCGCGTCCTCTTTGAGTCGGGATTAAATGTCGATGATTTTTAATCCCGAAAGAATACACGTCACTAAAATTATCGCGATAAAAATAGGGGCAATCCATTTGATTGTGAGAGAATAAAACTTTTTCAATTTAAATGTGTTGCCCTTTGTTTCAATTTCACGGATGATGAAATTCGGCTTTAAAATCCATCCAACGAATATGCATAATGCAAACGCCCCTAATGGCATTAAAACACTGTTTGCAAGGAAATCATTCAGAGATAGAAATTCCATTCCTAATATTTTCTTGGAGAAAAATCCTTTACACGCGTTTGAATAACATAGCGAATGAGGGATCATCATAATTAAAATATACACGGAAAGAATCGTGACTGATTTTTTACGAGACCATTTCATCTTGTCTTTTATTGACGATTGTAATGTTTCCATCATTGAAACGGAGCTTGTTAATGCGGCGGCGAGAACTAAAACGAAAAATGAAAGAGTAATCATTTTGGGAGCCTGCATCTGCGTGAAAACGCGAGGGAGCGTTTCAAATAAAAGCCCAGGGCCTGCTTGAGAAACTGCCTCTATTCCCGTTTGTCCTGCAGGCGGAAACGCAAATGCCGCAGGGATGATCATTAGGCCCGCGATGATTGCGACTATCGTATCGCAAAATTCAATATGCCACGTTGAGTTTTCAATGTTGTCGCTCTTTTTCATGTAGCTTCCGTATGTGACCATAATACCCATGGCAAGGGAAAGCGAAAAGAACATTTGCCCCATTGCCGCCACAATCGTTTTGCAGAGCATGGTAAATGAAAAATGGCTCGTGCCGTTTGTCTCTACATAAAATTTATTCAGGTCCGGAACGAGATAGTACTTTATCCCTTCGATTGCGTTTGGCTGCATGCATACGTAGCCTGCGATTGCAATTGCAAGGAAGAATAAGGCAGGCATTAAAATTTTATTCATTTTTTCAATGCCGTTTTTTACACCCATTACGATGAAAAGGGCGGACATTGCAAAAAACATCCCTGCAAAGAGGAGACTTTGAGAAGGATTTGAAATGAAGTTGCTAAAAAATGCCGTGTTCGCGGGATGAGCGGCATCTGTGATTTCCTGGGGGATAAAGGCATACGCAAAAACGTATTTTAAAATCCATCCGCCGATGACGATGTAATAAGGTAGGATGACGGCGGATACTGCAACGAAGAGGATCCCGAGAAATGACCACGATTTTACGAGTTTGCCAAACCCGTGAAGAGGGGAAAGGCGCGTCTTTCGGCCGAGTGCGATTTCAGTTGTCATCAACATCGCACCGATAGTAAGGAGCAATAGAAAGTAAACGAGCAAAAAGATGCCGCCGCCGTATTTGGCCGTCAAATATGGGAAGCGCCATAAATTTCCAAGACCGATGGCAGATGCGGCAGAGGCCAGAATAAATCCCAATTGACCAGACCAAGATTCGCGAGACGATTTTTTCATTGTTTTTTCTTTTGTATTACATTACTTTGTCTTGCCGTCTGATGTAATCGCCATTTTCATATATGGCCAATATGCTTTTGTGTAGACAATGCATGAATAAAGGTTGAGAAGAATGAGGGCGATTTCAATTGAATAAACGACGTAAGCAAAGCAGTTGATGGTAGATGTGAGGTTGTTTTTCAACAAGTACGGAGTTGTAAAGATGTAAATGTAAATAACTCCGCTCGCACAAAAGGAAAGAGCCGTACGAAGTTTCCCTAACCACATCGCGCTCACGTCCGCCTTGTATGAAGAGGCGACCGCGCGCAAGAATGTGACCCATTGGTCGCGCAGAATGTAGAGAATCGTAAATGCGAGCATCAAGCAGCCGTGAAACGCGCTTTCGTTTTTCGACGCCATGATGAGCCAGGTCAGCGTCGGGAATGCCACGATGAAAAATACCTTGTCCATCAGCGGGTCCGCTAATTTTCCAAATGTAGAAACCACATCCCATTTGCGTGCAAGCTTGCCGTCAAATAAGTCAGTGAAAGCGGCTGCTGCCATAAGGAGCAAAGAAACGATAGCAAGAGGGAGACTCTCTTTGAAGTGTGCGATGACGGCAAGAAAGGAATACCCGAATATGAGAGGGATTCGAGAAAAAGTCAAAATGTTTACTATTAACGAATGAGATTGCCGTTTACACATACCGATTATTCTTTTGAAGTGGCGTCCTCTTGCGATGGATTTTTAATGGTTGAAAGCGCAAGCTTCACCATTGAAGCGAATTTTTCGGAAACGATAGCCTGTTGCTTGCAAAGGTTGTTTAATTCTTCCAATTGAACGGCGTACTTTGAAGAAGCCGCTTCCGTTTTCATTTTACGGTCAAGTTCGATTTGAATCGTTTCTTCAAGTTCACTAATGCGAATCAATGCCGTTTTTAAATTGCGGCGAGTTGCAAAGAGCATTTTTAAAATTTCAGTTTGGTCAAGATCCAAGTCGCTGATTTCCATACCGTCAGGAATTGGAACTAATACCGACTCTCCGCAATTTACACAATTTGTCTGTAAGCCGGCCCCGCGAAAATCAATTGCAAGATTGTGATTGCAATAAGGACAATCGAAAACGATGTCCGTATCACGGATTTCTGTTTCCATTTCGTCATGCGTTTTTTCTTCAATAATTTCTTCAGCCATTTTACAAGACTCCTTTTCTATTTCCTTATATTATAAAGAAATATTTAGATAAAGGCAATTTAAATCTCTTTTCGTATTGAAATTACTTTTCCATTTGCCACTTGTAAAGAGGTCCTGAAAGGCTTGCTCTCACAGCGTGGCCCATGCCGATGCCGTGATAAATCTTTTTGTCCTTTGAAGGAACGACATTGTAGCCGGCATATACTGCACTTGGAGAGCAGGTGTTGTCTGCAAAGCCTACAATGAAGCGAACTGGGATTGTTACACGGCGGGCAAAGTTTGCCGCGTCAAAGTAGGGGATGTGCTTCATTGCCGCTTCGCGGTTTTCTTCCGCTTGAGCTTCAATGATGCGAGGCCACCCGCTTTGGCGATTATCGACGAGTTCTCCTGCAAGATCTGTAATTGCCGGAACGAAAATACATGCTTTAGTGATGTGTTTATTTAATCCGCAAAGGTAAAGGCCAAAGCCGCCGCCCTGGCTCGTACCGAAATATGTGAACGCAGTCATATCGCATTCAGGACGCTTTGCAAGCCAGTTTACCGCACGATTGATGCCGAGGATGGAGGCATAATAAAAATAATCTTCACGCGACTTGTGAATACCTGCTTGGCAATAACGCTTTACGCCGTTGGGGAAAGCGTAAATTCTGTCCTGTTCGTCATAAAGAGCCCTGCGGTCTTTGTCGTTTGTTTCTGGTTGTTGATAAGAGTGGACATTCATAATAAGGAAAATCGCATTTGGGGGAGTGGGGCAGCTCGTAGCACCAATACCCGCGCCTGGAACGTGTAATTTTACGGGGTATTTGCGAGATTTGTCTTTAGGCATAGAAAGCCATCCATAAACACGGCGTGAGCCGTAGGATGCAAAGCTGATACGATAACAATTGCACAAGCCTTTGCTTTTCTCGGGGATAAGCTCCATCTTTACGTCCTCAGGAACGGTTTCATCGAGCTTTTTAACGGCGTTTGCCCAAAATTCGTCGAAGTCGTCTGGATTTGGTGCTCCTGGGCGAATTTCTTCAGGGTCAAAGCCTACGCCAAAAGTACAGACTTTAAAACCGTTACCTGAAATAGTTGCACGGAGAAAGCCAGGTGTTTTCAATGTCCCATCGACTTTAAAAGGGTTGCCTTTTGCCAAATCGACTTTTTTTGAAAGGAAAACTTTCTTGCCGTAATTATCAAGGGTTATATCTGCAAAGCCGTTAGTGGCAAGATTTCCGTCCTTGCCTATAATGGAAATAGTGAATTCGGCCTTTTCTCCGCATTTGTAAATGGCGTTTTTATGGTTTACCTCAACAGTACACTCGGCTTTAGCTCCTGCTATAACGGCAGATGTTATAGCAATCATAGTCATCATTAAAATCTTCTTCATCGTTGTACCTTTCAATAAGTTAAAACACATCAATGAATAATATACATTTTTTTAAAGAAATACGCAATAAAAGAAGGCAAAAAAAATCACCGTACCAAGCCGGTCGGTGAAATCTTAAATTGGCACTCCCAAGGAGAGTCGAACTCCTCTTACAGGCATGAAAAGCCCGTGTCCTAGCCGATAGACGATGGGAGCAGTGTCAAAACGAGTAATATTTTATCACATTTCCCCGCTGTTGACAATAGGGATATTAAAAAAAATTACTTTTTTTACTTTTTGTGGAGGAAAGGGATGATATGAGGATGTGAAAACTTGAAAAACACGCCTTTTTTTGTTAGAATTATCTTATCTGTAAATAGGTAAAACAGAGCTTTCACCGATAAACTCTAAATATGAAAGAAAACAAAATGTATAAGTATAATTGTTTAAATCCAATTGCTGATATTGGATTATCCGATCTGACGGCCGATTACAGCCGTACAGATGACTTTGCAGCTGCTGATGCTGTATTTGTTCGTAGTGCCAAGATGGACGAACTCGTCCCTGGTGACAACCTCGTCGCCGTTGCCCGTGCCGGTGCTGGCGTCAACAACATCCCTCACGCCGAGTACGCAAAGAAGGGTATTGTCGTTTTCAATACTCCTGGCGCAAATGCGAACAGTGTTAAAGAACTCGTAATTGCAGGTATGCTCCTTGCCGCGCGTGATATTGTCGGCGGAATTGAATGGGTAAAAGAAAATGCCGCCGATGCGAACATTGCAAAAACTTCCGAAAAAGCAAAGAAGGCTTTTGCCGGTATTGAAATCCAAGGAAAGAAGCTTGGTGTTATCGGTCTTGGCGCAATCGGCCAGAAAGTCGCAAACTCCGCTACGGCTCTTGGTATGGAAGTCTACGGTTATGACCCGTACCTCTCTGTGGATGCGGCATGGAATTTGAATCGTAGCGTCCGCCACTGCAAGAACGTCGAAGCTATTTACAGCGAATGTGATTTTATTTCCATCCACGTTCCGGCTCTCGATTCGACAAAAGGTATGATCAACGCTGAAACGATGGCAATGATGAAAAACGGCGTTGTCATTCTCAACTTTGCCCGTGACGTTCTCGTCAATGAAGCAGATTTGCTCGAAGCGATTGAAAGAGGCAAGGTTGCGAAGTACGTTTGCGACTTTGCAAATCCTACGACGGCAGGCAAGAAGAACTGCATCATCATGCCTCACCTTGGCGCGTCTACGGAAACTGCCGAAGACAACTGCGCTGTCATGGCTGTCCGTCAAATCCGTGACTTCCTTGAAAACGGCAACATTGTAAACTCCGTAAACTATCCTGCCTGCTCGCTCGGCCCTGCACGCAAGGCTGGCCGTATTGCAATCTGCCACAAGAACGAAGCCAACATGATCGGTTCGTTCACAAGCATTCTCGGCGAAGCGAAGATCAACATCGACGCAATCGCCAATAAGTCGCGCGGCGATTTTGCATATACGCTTATTGATACCGACACTCCAATTCCTGCTGAAGTCGTGAAGAACCTCGCTTCTTCCGCAGCGGTCATTCGTGTTCGCGTAATCAAGTAATTCAATTCTCTAAACGAGGAATTGTTAATGGCATCCTTTTCCTATAAGGCGATTTCAAGACAGGGACAACGCAAGGAAGGTGTTGTTCAGGCTTCGAATCGCAAAGCGGCATTGGATGCTGTTAGAAAATTAGGTCTTTCTCCTCTTTCCGTGAAAGAGGAGAAAGATAATTTTTCTTCTTCCGGCAATGGCGGTAAAAAGCAAAGCATTTGGAATATGCGTGTCGGGGGAAAAGATAACAACGTGATGACGAATACGGAAGTTCTTCTCTTTACGAGCGAGCTTGCGGATTTGCTGGAATCGGGGATGACGTTAGGGCAGGCTCTTCAAAGTCTTGCAAACCAAGGAGATGAATATTCCGCTTAAAGAAGGGTGTGTTCCAATTTGAACGAGCGGATTATTGGAGGCGAATCCTTTTCGCAGGCGGTGGCGGCCCATCCGAAATCTTTCCCGACGTTGTATGTGAATATGATTTATGCAGGTGAAGCGTCCGGCGCGTTAGTTGACGTGTTGCATCGCTTGGTCGAGCACTATGAGCGTATGGATTCGATGAAGTCGAAAATCAAAGGTGCGATGACGTATCCGATTTGCGTTATGTTTGTGGGGGTGGGCGCAATCATTGTCGCTCTTTGCTTTATCGTTCCACGCTTCAAGATGGTTTTTGATTCGTGCGGCGGAGAACTTCCCGCCACGACTCAGCTTTTAGTTTCGATGAGTGACAATATGCTCGAGTACGGATGGATTTATGCGATTGTTACGTTTCTTTTAATCGTGTGGTTCAAGAAATGGAAGAAGAGCGAAAACGGCAGGCAGAAAATCGATTCGTGGAAATTGAAAATGCCGCTCATCAAAGGAATCGTGGCGACTGGGCAGTATTCTTCATTGGCGTTCACGCTTCAAACGCTACTTGCAAACGGCGTAAAGGTTCTTGAGGCGTTGAGGATTTCCGAACAGGTTTGCGACAATGCCGTTATTTCAAAAGCGCTGTCTGTCGCCCGTCAGCGCGTTACCGACGGCACATCTATTTCAGCGCCGCTTGCAGCGTCGAACGCATTCCCGAAATTGATGACGGACATGCTTACGATCGGCGAAAAAGCAGGCAGCATAAACAAATCTCTCGGGCATATCGGGCAGCGTTACCAAAAAGAGATGGATCGCAACATTTCCAAGTTGACAAACGCCCTTGGCCCGATTATGATCGGTGTTATTTCAATCGTTGTAGGTTTTATTGCGGTAGCAATTATTTCCGCGGTGTTTCAATTGTCGTCTGCAATGGCATCGGGAAGATGATTTTACAAGGAGAACAAAAGATGAAAAATCAAGATAACAACATCAAGCGTATCGCCAAGGCAGGTTTTACACTTGCTGAAATTATGATTGCCGTTACGATTGTCGGTATTTTGGCGGCAATCGGCGTTCCTATGGCAATGAAGTTTGTTGATGACAGCAGAATTACTGCTACGCAGACAAAGCTCAGAACTTTGGAAACAGTGACAGACACCTATTGCAACAGACATAAGATTCCGTCTTCACAAGAGGCTTGGTCTGAAGCGTTGATCGGTGGCGATGATCCGTTTTTCAAGGGTGATTTGAATGACTCCTGGGGAACTGAAATCAGATTTGAACGCAAAGGCAGACGATATGTCCTCACGTCGGCAGGTCCTGATGAAAACTACGACACAGAGGATGATATTACAACCTTTGACGCATCAAAAAATAAAAAGAAATAATAATGCGTCGTAGGTGGGGATTCACGCTTGTTGAACTTCTAGTCGTTATTCTCGTCATAGGGGTTCTTGCAGGGCTTGCAGGAATAAGCATTACTGCCGGCGTGAAAGCCGCCAAACTTCAAACAGCAACGCGCGGGGTATTGCAATATGTACGACAGGCTCGCGCCATTGCTTTGTTGAAGGGGCGTCCCGTTGTCGTTCATTTTGAGGAAATGAACAAGGACGGGGCGTTTTCATTTACGAGAATGTCCTTGGAGTTTACCGCCGATTCCACGTATTCTTCGTCGGGGAACAATGTCGTCAAATATGGTTCAGCGGAAACGTTGACGGGAGAAGTCGTCACCTTAGAGATGAACAATCTCGATGAGAACGACCAGTCTTCAAGCTTTTTATTAGAGCCTCAGGATTTTGAAGGCATTCATGTTCGTGTTGGAGTGAACGAAGAAATAGAAGTGAAAAGCCGCATATCTGTTTTCAGTAATG
>JAGCMU010000008.1 GCA_017646325.1 Kiritimatiellia bacterium | reverse complement strand
TTTTATTAAGTCCTATCAGTTGGTTTTTAGGTTTTTGGGTGGTGTTTTCCTTTGCTCAGTACATGAACAATGGCGTATCCCTTTTTTATGAATCGGAAAGTGCAAAGTGGTTAATTAAAGATGCCGTTTTAGGGTTGCCTGCTTCTGCCGGCAATGAATGAATGGTTTTATTTATGATTAGCGTTGTCGCCTCCATTTTTATAATTGGCGTTTTTTATGCTCTCGGATACAATGCCAGAATTTGTTGTGGAGTCGCATCTTGTTTTACATCTGGATTAGGAGGCCTTGCCGCTTCCTTGGCTGCTTCTTTCGGATGGTCTGAAAAGTTAGTCCAAACATCCATGCTTACGGATTTGGTGTCAGGTCCGTTTATGGGATCGTTGTTTGGCGTATGGCTTATTATTTCTTTCGCGTGTTGTGCTCAATCGGAATTCCGCCGGTGGGCGGCAGCCCGATTCTTTTTATACATTGCAATCGCCGGAAATGGTGCGGGTCTTTTGTTTTTCGCACCTCTCGTCATTTCCCAATTTTATTTGACGGTATTGCTTTTAGCGTTTGTCGTAATTCTCGTTTGGGTTGCCCGCGCGTGCCCTAATGGCGCAATTCCCCGTGTTCTTGTTACGTGTGTTTTTGGTATCGTTTCTTCTTTCATAGTTTTGAAGGCATGTGCTCCTGCAGATTACGGGACGATGAAATTGAGCGTTTTTGATCCAAGTGCCGCTTTTACCGAAGTATATGCGCAAATAAAAAACACACTTTCTAACGTGTCCATAAAAATCTGGGAAAATTCAAAATGGTTTGGCACAGGAGCAGGGGCGTATAAAATCAATCTCCCGTTTTTTGTCGAGAAGGCCGATTGGACAATCTTGCCGCAAAATCCAACTCATGCCATTAACGGGTATATGATGATTCTCTCTGAAAACGGCATCGTCGGTTGTTCGGTTCTTCTGTCTTTATTTCTTGTTTTGATATGGATGTATTTTGAAAAGCTTGTAAAGGGCTTTGTCTTTGTCCGTTCTCAAGATGACTCAGATATGTTTTTCTTTGCGTGTTTGCCGATAGTTTGGATTGCTCCGTTTGCAATATCATCCTTATTTGTTGATATTGCCTTTATATCTGCATCCTCCTCGCATCTTTACATTTTAACTATTGTTGTACCGCTTGCTTTGGCGGCGGCGTCTTTCCCAAGAAATCCAAAGCAAAAAGTGTCTGATTGAAAAGAAAAGAGTTGATTTATGTCAAAGAACTCTGTGTATGGTCAAAAGCCTCTTTATTATGGCAACGTGAACAAGGGTCCTATGTATTATGGATCTTCGCAAGGTCCTGCATATTATGGAAGTGCATACGGCGCTTCTGCGTATGGTACACGCTCGCCATCCTCTGAGGATGATGACTTAGTAGGTGCAATTACGCTCGGTCGTATTTTACGTGTTATCGCGCAGCGCTGGTTGTCCGTTTTGGTGTTCCTCGTAATCGGTCTTATCGTATCCTTCGCCATTTACCGTATTTCACCGACAATTTACGAAGCAAAGAGTGAATTCTCCGTCGATATGCGTCGTCCTTCCGCTTCGAGCGCTTTAGGGCAAATGGATGTTCCAGACTACGGTTCCACTTACGAAGAAGTTTTTAATACGCGTCTTTCCGATTGGCGTTCCGATAAGATTGTTTCAAAAATCGTCCAGCAATACCGTACGGATTTCCCGTCCTCTACGGTAACCGACGCAGAACTTTATGAAGCGTTGTACGGTTCCACTTTGGATCTCGTGCGCCGTTCTCGTTTGATTACGATTGCAATCCGCTCAAAGAACGCAGCGCTTGCGGCGGCTCTTGCAAATGCATACGCTCAAGCAATCGAAGTGTTTACCGACGAAGAAAATAAATTGCGTTGCGATAAGGCTGTAGCCCAAATTCACGAGCAGGTTGAAAAGCAACGCCGTATCGATGAATCTCTTTCTCGCAATTTGCTCGATTTCCGTACAAGAAACCAAGTTGACAATCTTCGCGCCGAACGCGAAATCGTCCAGCAGTCTCTTCAGAAAACAACAGCGGAAGTCCTTACATTAGAGTCTCAAGTTACTGCGGCTGTTGAATGGGAAAAGGTTTTGCAGGCGGCTCAAGAAACGCCGGAAAACTTCGGTGCATTGCCTTCAAATGTTCCGCGTTCTTCCGAAATAAGCATGGCATACACCGCTCTTCAGACGACAACGATGGAGATGACGGGTTTGCTTGCAAAATTCACGAAAAACCACCCGGAAGTCAGAGCGAAAGAAAAAGAGCTTGAATCGATTAAAAAGCACTTCGTTGAATCAGTTTCACGTGCATTGGCAACGGCTCATGGTAATTTAAGTTCTTTCCGCAACCAGCTTGCTGTATTTAAGTCTAATAGCGAAAAGCTCCGCAAGCAGCTTAACGAACTTGATCAAAAGATCGTTTCCGCAGACGCCGGACTTCAACAACTTGAGCGTGAAAAGGAAGTCGCCTCGGGACTCTATCAAAACCTTCTTCAAAAAGAACACGAAGCACGCATTCAAGCAGAGCAAAACAACGAAATCGTCCGTGTCGGTCGTCCTGCAAACGTTCCGAATGTCCCTGTTTTGCCTAACCCGATTCTTATTTTTGCGGCAGGCTTTTTCGTCAGTTTGATTGCAGGTTTGACCTTCGTTCTTATTTTGGACAATATCGAAGATACGATTGTCGGTCTTAGCGATATCGAAGTCCGTCTTGCCTTGAAGGTGCTTGCGGTATTGCCGCATATCCGCCGCAAAAAGCGTGAACAGGTTGCAAGATTTATTCTTGAAAACAAGTACTCTCAATTTGCAGAAGGTATTGCAGGTCTTCGCAACTTGCTTGACTCTCCGCGTTATCAACCCGTCACGCAAAGTTTGCTTTTGATTTCCACCCAGCCTGCTGAAGGCAAGACTATTTCTTCTTGCTCGCTTGCTATTTCAAATGCGATGTCAGGGCGTAAGACATTGCTCGTCGATTTCGACTTGCGCCGTCCGCGTCTTGCTGGCATTTTTGATTTGAAGCTTGAGCAGGAAAAATCGCTTTCCCATTTCTTGGCGACTACTGAAAATGACGGAAAATTCGATAAGCTCGTCAACAAAGACGTCTATGAGAATTTAGATGTAATTGCTTCACTTCCGCCAAACAACGTCAACCCTGCATCAATTATGGGCTCTCATGTTTTAGTGGAATTCTTCCAATGGGCTCGGGCAAATTATTCGCGTGTTATCGTTGACGCTCCACCGTTCGGTATTGTCGGCGACGTAGTAACTCTCGCAGGTTTAGTCGATTCTGTCATCATTCTCTGCTGTCCGGAAAAATCTCACTTCAAGCCAATCCAGCATTGCTCGCGTGTTTTGCGTGAATCTGGCGCGTCAATTCTCGGTGTGCTCGTCAACGACGTTGAAGTTGGCTCTTATGGCAATGCCTTTAATGAGACTGGTTCCCGTTATGGCTATGGATATCGCGGTTATGGATATCGGGCATACGGCGACGACCGTCCTTATGCTCCTGAAGCACAAGACGCACCTCAAAAGACAGAAGAGACGATAGCCTCAGGAGAGGTTATGGAAGAGGAAGAAGATATTCCTGTTTCCAGTCATTCTTCGGCAAGTGATTTTGCCGATGAGGATTAATAATGAACCTTTCCTTTGAACGGGCAAAAAAACCATTAACAGGAATACTGACAGTTCCTGGGGATAAGTCGCTCGCTCATCGCGCACTCCTTTTTGCTTCTATTGCCAATGGTGTCTCTCGTATTGAAAACTATCCAGATTCTGGAGTTACGCGTTCTATGCGAGGAGCCCTTTCGTCCTTAGGAGTTGAAAGTGAACTTTCCGAAGACGGCGTTTTGACTGTTAAGGGAAATGGATTTTTCCCATTCCCAAATAAAAGAGCCGTTGCATATTGCGGCAATTCTGCTACCACAATCCGCCTTTTGGCAGGAACTCTTGCGGGACTCGGAAGCGAAGCGACGCTCGATGGATCGGAAGGTTTGCGCCGCCGCCCGATGGGACGCGTTGCAGACCCTTTGCGGTCAATGGGAGTAGATGTATCGACAACTCCTGATGGAACTGCTCCATTGGTTTTCGGGCCAAAGCCGGCAAGTGGTTTAAATGCTCTTGAATACACACTCCCTGTAGCTTCTGCTCAAGTAAAAAGCGCATTGATTCTTGCTGCGCTTGGAGCAAATGGTGAATCTGTAATTACAGAGCCAGGCCCTTCTCGCGACCATACGGAGAGGATGCTTCGTGCGATGGGGGCTGACATTATCAGCGACGGATTGACAGTTCGTGTAAAACCTTGCAAAAACTTGCGTGCGATTTCAGGTAAGTTGCCTGGAGATATTTCTTCGGCGTCATTCCTTTTCGTCGCCGCCGCCATTGTGCCTGGTAGCGACATTACTGTTTGCGGAATCGGATTAAATCCGACGCGCACCGGGATTTTAGATGTACTTTCAATGATGGGCGTTCGTATTGACATTTTCAATGAGCGCGAGGAGTTCGGCGAAAAGGTTGGAGACGTGCGTCTTCGCAGTAATGATGATCTCAACGGCGTTGAAATCGCAGGCGATTTGGTCGTCCGCTCAATCGATGAATTTCCTGCAATAGCAGTTGCCGGAGCTTTCGCAAAAGGAGAAACGGTTGTCAGGGAAGCAATGGAGCTCCGTTACAAGGAATCCGACAGAATTGCGGCAATCGTCAATCAGCTCAAGGCGTTAGGTGCGGATATCGAAGAGTTTGAAGACGGATTTTGTATCCGCGGAGGTACATTGAAAGGCGGCGTTGCCCGCGCAAATGGCGATCATCGCCTTGCAATGTCAATGGCTCTTGCGGGATTGCGTGAAGAAGTCGTTGTCGAAGGCGCTGAAATTCTTCAAGAGTCGTTTCCTGATTTTGAAAAAGCAGTAAAGTCAATTTCCGTTTGACCATTCTCAACTTAACTTTGGGGGCATTATGGACGCAAAGAAACTTTTTATTATTGATTTAATGCCGTTCTTGTACAAGGGGCATTTTGTGTTTTTTAAAAACCCGAGAATTACTTCTACGGGAATCAATACTTCTGCTCTCATCGGTTTTGCAAATGGGTTACAGTCGATTTTAAAAACACAAAAGCCGACACACGTTGTACTTGCAATGGATCCGTCGGGTCCTACATTTAGACATGAAATGTATCCTGAGTATAAAGCGCAGCGCGAAAAGATGCCGGAAGATTTAGCCGCTTGCATCCCGCGCGCGTTTGAGTTGGCGGAAGCTTTAAGAATTCCCGTCATCCGCAAGGATGGTTATGAAGCCGATGACATTATGGGAAGTCTTGCCAATATGGCGTCTAAAGAGGGCTTTGAAGTTTTTGTAGCAACTCCAGACAAAGACGCCGCACAGCTCGTCACTTCAAAAATAAAACTCTTCCGTCCAGGCGCCGGAAAGAATGAGCCCGAAATTTACGACGAAGAAAAAGTAAAAGAACATTGGATGCTTTCTTCTCCCGTTCAAATGATAGATTGGCTTGCAATGGCGGGAGATACTTCAGACAATATTCCTGGCATAAAAGGCGTAGGGGAGAAGACGGCTTCAGCTCTTCTTTCCACGTGGGGAAGTCTTGAAAACATTTTAGAACACGCTTCTGAAATAAAAGGAAAACTTTCGGAAAAAATCATTGCAGGCAGCGAAGACGCACGCATTTCAAAGGTTCTTGCCACGATTAAAACAGATATCCCGATCGAAGTCGACTTTGACGATTTTAAGCGTAAAGATCCAGATCAGTCGAAATTGCAGGAAGTATGCGGAAAGTATGAACTCGTAAATTTCGCAAAACATTTCTTGGACTCTAACAGCGTTAATGTTGCAATTGAGGAAGCCCAGTCATATAAAACGATAGCCGATACTCCACATTCATATGAACTCGTAAAGACGGATGAAGAGGCGAAGAAGCTTGCCGCAATCCTCGAGGCGTCTCCATGCTTTGCGTTTGACACCGAAACGACAGGCACGAATGCCCGCGAATGTAAACTTGTCGGAATGTCGTTTTCTATCGAGGAGGGGAAGGCGTGGTACGTCGCAGTGCCGCCATACGATGAAAAGAGAGATGATTTTGGAGACCTCTTTTCACATGCGACCGAAAGCGACGAAACGCTTCCGTTCCGCCGCGTGGCGATTTTCGCAAATGCTTTTGCAGACCCTTCAAAGACGCTCGTCGCGCAAAACGGCAAATTCGATATAACCGTTCTCAAGCGCTACGGTATCGTATTCGGCTCCGTCGTCCGTGATACGATGCTTGCGCATTATGTTGTTGATGCGGCAGCTCGCCATGGTATGGACGCCATGTCGCGTGAGTTTTTAGGGTACGACCCAATTCCAATCACAAAACTCATCGGCGAAAAAACGCGCGAAGGCCAGAAGAATATGGCGGATCTTTCTCCTGAAGAAATATGCGATTATGCTGCAGAAGATGCTGATGTGACGCTTCGCCTTCATAAGGTTTTGCGGAAGATGGCATCTGAAAGCGGCACCCTTCAAGCGTTGGAGGATTCTGAAGAACCGCTCGTTGAAGTTTTAATCGATATGGAAAAAGAGGGCGTCGCGATAAATGTCTCCGCCTTGAAGTCGTTCGGAATAAAGCTTGAACAGGAAATTATTTCGCTCGTTGCGGACATAAGAAAATACGGTGATAACGATTTGAATATCGATTCACCGAAACAGCTTGGCGAATTGTTGTTTAATACTCTTGGAATATCTGGCGGCAAAAAGACCGCAACGGGGCAATTTGCAACGGATGAAAAGACATTGCAAAAAATCGTGGATGAACATCCGATAGTCAAAAAGATTTTGGAATACCGTACTTGCACAAAACTGAAATCGACATACGTGGATAAATTGCCGCAATGCATCAGCTCGCAGGATGGTCGCGTTCATACGACCTTTTCGCAGGCTCTTACTGAAACAGGCAGGCTTTCTTCATCCGATCCGAATTTGCAAAATATTCCAATCCGCACGGAACGCGGCAAGAATATCCGCGCGGCTATTGTCGCGCGTGATGAAAATCATCGTTTGATTTCTGCCGACTATTCTCAAATCGAATTGCGTATTATGGCGGCGTTGAGCGGGGACGAAACGATGATTGAAGCGTTCCGCAACGGAGAAGACATCCATACGGAAACGGCAGCCCGTGTATACGATGTGATGCCGGGGCTCGTAACGCAAGAAATGCGTTCAAATTGCAAGATGGTCAATTTCGGAATCATTTACGGAATTTCCGCATTCGGGCTTTCTCAAAGACTCAATATTTCTCGAAAAGAAGCGGTTAATTTGATTGAGTCGTATTTTAAGCTTTACCCTAAAGTAAAATCGTTTATGGATGCGTCGATTGCAAAGGCGCGCGAAAAGGGGTATGCTACGACGATTCTTGGCCGCCGCAGGACTTTGAGAGATATAAATTCCCGCAATGCGACTTCTCGTCAGGCGGCAGAGCGCGACGCAATCAATACGCCCGTTCAAGGAACGGCGGCAGACTTGATCAAGATTGCGATGGTGCGCGTATACAAAGCGTTGAAGCAGGCGAATTTGAAAACGAAAATGATACTTCAAATCCACGACGAACTTCTCTTTGACGCGCCCGTCGACGAAATTGAACAGGTGAAAGAAATCGTAAAGCGCGAAATGGAAACTGCAATGGATTTTGGGGTGCCTCTCGTTGTCGAGCTTGGCGTTGGGAATAATTGGTTGGAGGCTCATTGATGAATATCGCCGAATATCTTTTTGCCGTCTACTCGATTACCTCGTTTGCGTTCGGAGCGTGTGTTGCAAGTTTTTTGAACGTTTGCATTTGGCGTTTGCCGCGTGAGGAAAGCGTCGTTTCGCCTCCATCTCACTGTCCGAAGTGCAATAAGCCGATTAAATGGTACAACAACATTCCTGTCTTTAGCTGGATAATTCTGCGCGGGCGTTGCGCCGATTGCAAAGAGTCTATCTCTCCGCGGTATATGATAGTGGAGTTTATGGGAGGAATGCTTTTCCTTTTGGCGTACTTCCAATTCGCAATTCCTTTCTTTTTTAAATCATATCCGCTTTTAGGCTTGATGCCGATAGCAAGCGTTTTTACGATGATGGTCGAGTGGCTCGTTATTGCCGGTTTGATTTTAGGGTCGTTCATCGATCTTGACCATTACTATCTTCCTGACCGCGTTACTCTCGGCGGAATGATTTTAGGAGTTCCTTTAAGTTTTCTCGTTCCTGAACTGCAAGGATGTACAGACGGAGTTGATGCTCTTATCTGGTCGGTAAGCGGAATGGCGGGAGGATTTTTGTTTTTGTGGATTTTAGGAATTGTCGCATCGAAGTGCTTTAAGTAAGAGGCAATGGGATTTGGAGACGTGAAATTGCTCGGAGCCGTCGGCGCGTTTTTTGGGCCTGTTGCCGCTCTTATGACGATTATAGTTTCCGCGTTCGTCGGGTCGATAGTCGGTGTCGCCCTTATCGCGCGCGGGAAGACGAAGCTCGGAGGATATACGGCAATCCCTTACGGTCCCTTTATCGCAATAGGTGTTTTGGTGTGGATGTATTGGGGTAATCCCATAGTCAGCTGGTACCTTAGTTTCTTCGCTGCGAAATGATTTTTGATATGTCTGCAAACAATCCAATAAGAAATTTATTTACAAATATCGCCGATCAGTACGATAGCATGAATCGGATGTTGTCGTTGGGGCTTGATATATCGTGGCGAAAAAACATTTTAAAAAAGGTTTCTCAAAAATGCGCTTTAAATTCCGATTCGCTTAAAATTCTTGATATCGCGGCGGGTACGGGAGATTTTTCCATCGCTCTTGCGAAGAATTTTACGGCATCTTCCGTAACGGCGATGGATTTGACTCCTGCGATGTTGGAGATAGGAAGAGAAAAAAGCGAGAAGGCGGGATTTCAAGAAAGAATTGACTTTGTTGAAGGTGATGTGAATTGTCTGCCTTTTGAAGACGGGAGTTTTGATATGGCGACGTGCGCATTCGGATTTCGTAATTTCCCGTCTGCCCAAAAATCATTGAGAGAGACAGCTCGAGTTCTAAAGCCTGGCGCGCCTCTTGTGATATTGGAGTTTTTCAGACCTGAAAACGCATTTGCGAAGTGGCTGTTAAATTTTTGGCTGACGCTCGTTTCAAATATTTTCGCCCGAAAATCTTTGAAGGAATACCGTTATCTCCGCAAGTCTATCAACAACACGCATAAGATAAACGATTTTATTTCGTATGCTCGCGATGAAGGGTTTGACGTTTGTTTGAAAACGACGTGTTTTCCGTATTGCACCGCTCTCATTT
Organism: Kiritimatiellia bacterium; assembly: GCA_017646325.1. Taxonomy (GTDB): domain Bacteria; phylum Verrucomicrobiota; class Kiritimatiellia; order RFP12; family UBA1067; genus RGIG9934. Next base: position 5,918 of record JAGCMU010000008.1, on the reverse strand, counting down.
TGACGAAATTAAAAACGGGTAAAGAAACTTTTTCTTTTGACTAAAACCGCTTATTTTGACATAATCATTTATACACAAATTTAAAAGGAGTTGCATAATGCAAAATCAAGAAATTTATAATGAGCTCGTAGAGAAATTTGAAAAGCAATATGGGTGCAAGCCCGCAGCCGTTGCTTATGCTCCAGGGCGCATTGAAGTGTTAGGAAACCATACGGACTACAACGAAGGTTACGTCTTTTCTGCGGCAATTGATAAAGGTACCTTCTTTGCAATTGCGCCTACAGATGACGACCAGTGTTCTCTCACCGCAGGCGATTTGATGAAGGAAGTTAAATTCTCCATCAACAATGTCGCAAAAGCAAGCGAAGATACGTGGCAGAATTACGTTACGGGTACGTTCAATTGGCTCTTTGACGGAGAACCTGCAAAGGCGGGGCATGGTTGGAAGGGTATGTTCCTCGGCAATATTCCTCTTGGTGCAGGTCTTTCTTCTTCGGCAGCCCTTGAAATGTGTACTGTTATTGCTCTTTGCAAAATCTACGGTATTGAAAAGACGAAAGAAGAAATGGCGAAGATCGGTCAAAAGGCAGAACATACGTTTGCCGGTTGTCCATGCGGTCTCTTGGATCAGATTTCATCTCTCGCAGGTAAAGAAGGCCAGCTCGTCAAAACCGATTTCCGCAGCTTGAAATTTGAAAACGTCGATATGGGGCCAACCGTCGCATTTATGATGGTGAAGTCAAACGCAAAGCACGCCCTCGTCGATGGAGCATACGCAAGCCGCCGTGAGGCATGTGAAGATGCGGCAAAGCATTTCGCAGGCGTACTCCGTAAGAAGGTAACGCACCTCCGCGACGTTACGAGCGCTGAATGGATTCTTTACCGTGGCGGTCTTTCAGAAACTACCGCTAAGCGCGCAATCCATCCAATCGGTGAAGATGAACGCGTGGTGTCCGGCGCAGAGCTTCTTGAAAAGGGAGATCTTGCTGGCTTTGGCGCGCTTATGTACGATTCACACGAATCGAGCCGCCATTGGTTTGAAAACTCTTGCCCTGAACTCGATACGATCGTTGATGCGGCAAAGGCGATCCCTGAAGTTTACGGCGCTCGCCTTTCAGGCGGCGGATTTGGCGGCAGCTGCTGTCTTCTCGTAAAGCCTGAAGCAGCCGATAAAATTTCTGCGGCAATCACTCAAGCATACAAGACGGTATACGGCGATGAGCCTACATGCGCTCTCATCAAGCCTTCCGCCGGAGCTTGCCTCGTATAATTTTTCTAAACTAAACAATTAAAAAAGGAAAATAAAATATGTCAGAAGAAAATAAAGGTGGTAATTTAGTTGCCATTATTACGATGTTCGCATTGTTCTTTATGATTGCATTCGTAACGAACTTTGCCAGTCCCATGGGCGTTATCGCAAAGAATCAGTTTAACGCTTCCAATGCGTTAAGCCAGCTCGGCAACTTTGCAAACTTCTTCGCCTATTTGTTTATGGGCATCCCCGGCGGCCTTATTCTTAAGCGCAAAGGTTACAAATTTACTGCGCTCGCGGCCGTGGCAGTTGGTTTCGTAGGCGTTGGCGTACAGCTCCTTTCTGGATACATCGGCTCGTTCGCCGTATATGTTAGCGGCGCGTTCATCGCCGGTTTTTCAATGTGCATGCTTAACCTCGTCGTAAATCCGATGCTTAATACGCTCGGCGGCGGCGGTAACAAGGGTAACCAGCTCGTACAGTTTGGCTGCTCGCTCAACTCGGTCGGCGCTACGCTTTCGCCGGCGGTTCTCGGTTGGCTCATCGGTGAAATCACTAAGGATACCGAATTCATCAAGGCCGCTCCTGCGCTTATGATGGCGATGGGAATCTTCGCGTTCGCGTTTGTCGTGGTGGCTCTTTCTAAGATTCCTGAACCGCACAAGGAAACTGCTGAAGAGAAGGCGGCTCGTCTTACCGGCGGCACTTCCGTAATCAAGGATATCGTTACCACGCTCAAGTTCCCGCATTTCACGCTCGGCGCGATTGCGATTTTCTTCTATATCGTGATTGAAGTGGGCGTTCCTTCAATGGGTATGCTTTATATGACCGATTGTGTTAAGAACGCGGCAGGTGAAATTACATCTAAGGGTCCTGGATACGTTGGCGGCACAGTTGCCGGCGCGGTCTGCGGCGCGTATTGGTTCCTTATGATGATTGGTCGTCTCATTGGCGGCGTGATTGGCGGTAAAGTTTCTTCGCGCGTCCAGACGTCCTTCCTCGCCACCTTCGGCATTGCGTTGTTGCTCGCGGCAATGTTCGTGCCAGTCAAGATGATTACGCTCTTTGGTTATCAGTTCCCGCTCTCTATGGCGTTCATGGTCGGCGTTGGTCTTTGCACTTCTGTCATGTGGGGCGGCATCTTCAATATGGCTGCGGAAGGACTTGGCAAGTACGTTCCGATGGGCTCGGGCATCTTCATGGCGATGGTCTTCGGCGGCGTTCTCATTCCCGTTCAGGGCTTGCTCGCTGACAAGATCGGCATCCTCAACAGCTATTGGATGTCTATCGGTCTTCTCGTTTACGTTCTCTTCTACGCTCTTGTAGGTTCAAAGCTCAAGAGACCAGAGATTAAAGTTGACTGAAATAAATAAAATACTCGAAAAATTCGAGAAAATATTTTGGGCGGCGGCGTCAAGTCCGTCGCCCAAAATTTCGTTATCTTCCTTTACCGGTTCTGCTGCCGCTTTTTCGGCGATTGCTCTTGCAGGAGAGATGAAGGCAAAGGAAGAGAACCGTCCTCCTTTCGTTTTGGTTGTGACGCCAGGACTTCCAGAGGCGGATACGATTTGTAATGATTTGACGGAGTTGGGTAAGTATGCAGGGGTGAGAGTTTTGGAGTTTCCGCCTCTAATGGGCAAGGACGTATCAATTGCCTCTGCGCGCATAAAGACAGCCTCTGCAATAAGTTCGTATTCTATCCGTCCCTATCCCCTGGTTGTAGTCGCGCCTTACTTGTCTTTAATCGGCGATGTGCCGAAGATCGCCGCAATCGCCTCGCTTACTGTTCGCCTTGATTTATCTTCGAGCGTTATTGAAGGCGGTCTTTTTTCTCTCTTTGAAAAGTTGCAGAAGGCGGGATATGAGAGAGTTACCGAGGTTGAAGAAGAAGGCCAGTTCGCTTCGCGTGGCGGCATATTGGATGTGTGGCCGCCTGATGAAGAGTATCCCGTTAGAGCGGAGTTTTTTGGAGATGATTTGGAGTCGCTGCGCTATTTTGACGCGGGGACGCAGGTTTCTCATTCGAAAATAGATAGTATTGAAATAAATCCGATTGAAACGGGAGCGGATGACAGTGAAGATAAGTATTCTCTGTTGGATGTGATTCCAGAGAAGGGGACGGTACTCTGGGTTGAACATAACGAGTATCAGGTTTTTGAGGCGCCGCGTGCCGCGCGTCAATTGTTTTCCGGCGATCCTCCGCCCAAAGGAGTCCCAAGCGTTCAATTTCAGACATCGCCTCTTCCCGGCTTTTCGGAATTGGGCGCGGAGGCTGCGCGCATGCCGGAATTGTTGGAGGCGACGCGTAATAAATTTTACGACCATCTGAAAATATCAAAGGAAAAAGGGCTTCTCTTTTTTGAGAGCAATTTCCTTTCAATTGGATTTGAACTCTTTGATAAAGACGGCGGCGGAATAACCGTTGTGACGAAAAGCGACCGAGTGTTTGCCCATCGAGGGCGTGTTAACCGCTCAAAACTTGCACGCGTGACAGGTTCGAGATTTGTTGATAGATTGGATGTTGATCCAGGAGAACTCGTCGTTCACATCGATTACGGAATAGGACGGTTTGAGGGCGCGACAGAAATAGAAGTCGGCGGGAAAAGAAGCGAAGTTTTTACGATCGTTTATGCAAACAATCTTAAAATACACGTCCCTACGGCACATACGCATTTATTGTCAAGATATGTCGGCGTAAAAGGAGAGCACGTAAAACTCCATTCGATTGACGGTAAAAGATGGGATAAAGAAAAGAAGGCTGCAGAGAAATCTGTTTTTGATTTGGCGGCGGCGCTCCTTGAAACACAGGCGAAAAGAGCTCTCGTCCCTGGTTTTGCGTATGATGTCACTTTCCCTGAAATAGATGCTTTTGATGAAATGTTTCCTTATGAGGCGACTCCCGATCAAGTTAAGGCGATCGAATCTGTCCGCCAAGATATGGCTCAAACGAAACCGATGGATCGTCTTATTTGCGGAGATGCGGGATATGGGAAAACAGAAGTTGCAATGCGCGCGGCGTTCGTCGCCGTGATGAATGGAAAACAAGTCGCGGTGCTCGCGCCGACGACCGTTTTGGCAGAACAACATTACGAATCATTTTTGTCCCGTTTTGACGGAATGCCTGTTCACATTGAGGTTATGAGCAGGATCCAATCGACTCGTTCAAAGAAGAATATTTGCTCGCGTCTTCTTTCGGGTGGAGTGGATATTTTAATTGGAACACACAGCATTCTTTCCAAGAGCGTTGTTTTCAAGGATTTGGGGCTTATTATCATTGACGAAGAACAACGCTTTGGTGTGAAGCAGAAGGAACACTTAAAACGCCTTCGCACTACGGCGGATGTGCTCACTATGAGCGCGACGCCAATTCCGCGAACGCTGTATATGTCGATGACGGGAGCGCGTGATTTGTCGCTTCTCCGCTCGCCGCCGCGTGAGCGCATTGCGGTTGAAACGCGTATTATCAGAAGCTCGGATGCGGCGATAAAAGACGCAATCGAAAAAGAATTGTCGCGGTGTGGCCAAGTATATTACCTTTACAATCGCGTTGCCACTATAGAGTTAGCGTATCACAAAATAAAAAATCTCGTCCCGGATGCCAAGGTGGAAATCGCACACGGACAAATGCCGGTATTTGAATTGTCTGAAAAAATGCGTCGTTTTTTCAAGGGCGAAATCGATATCCTTCTTTGTACGACAATTGTCGAAAGCGGAATAGATAATCCTCGCGCAAATACGATAATCGTTGATAGGGCGGACAGGTTCGGGATGGCGGATTTATACCAGTTGCGAGGACGCGTCGGCAGATCGTCGCGAAAAGGGTATGCGTATTTTCTTTTGCCCGAATCGGGAGATATCGATTCGGATGCGAGAGAACGTTTAGATGCTTTGAAGAAACACGCAGGGCTCGGGGCAGGGTTTAATTTGTCAATGCGAGATTTGGAAATACGCGGCGCGGGGAATCTTCTTGGCAGTGAACAATCAGGACACATTGCCGCTGTCGGATTTCAATTGTATTGCCAATTGCTTAATCGAACGATGGCGCGATTAAAGGGCGAAAAGGTAAATGACATAGTCGAGGTTTCAATAAGTCTTGATTTTCTTGATTTCTCTCCGGGCTCAAGCGATTTGGAAACGTCAGGCGCATGCTTGCCGTATGAATATGTGGAAGAAGAAGTTCAACGAATTGAATTTCATAAACGGATTGCTGAAATCGCCACACTAGACGACCTTTATAAAATAAGCGGTGAATTGGCCGACAGATACGGGAAACTTCCCAAGGCCGTTCAACGTCTCATAAGACTTGTGGAATTAAAAGTCCGTTGTGCAGGCAAGGGCGTTACGCACGTATTAACAAATTCCGATATGGTGTATTTCCGAAAAGGGGAAAAGTATCTCTTGCGTTTACCATATCCTAAAGGCAATCCCGATAAAAAACTCAACGCTCTTATCGACGCGATCAAAAAACTCACGCTTTAGTCCGCGAAATTTTTTTGGCGCTGCGCTCTCTGCGGGAGATAAATTCATATCATTGAGTCTTTTTATTTTGGGAAACAACTATTTGAAACAACTTCTTAATTATGGCGGGCAACCGCCCGCCAATTTAAGAGCCGTGCAGAAAGCACAGCGAAAAAAGTTGTTTTTATCAGTTGTCCTTGTTGTTTCC
>JAGCMU010000109.1 GCA_017646325.1 Kiritimatiellia bacterium | reverse complement strand
GTTTGCAAACTATGGACATCATTCATTCTCACAAATCAGATTTGTGGAGATTTGTGTTGATTTGTGGACGATGGGGAGTGTTGCCATCCACCTTCGCCAAGGCTACGGTGGACAGGATGTGAAAGTGTTGCCAGTGCCAGTTTTCAATACCAATGAGGCAAGGGGAAGAGTTATGGGTTGGAGTGGGGAACGGGGAACCCGAAACCTGTAACTTGGAACTCGAAACCAGGAACTAAAAATTCCTCTCTCGAACTCCAACTCCAAACTCGAACTATCCCCACCCAAGCTTTCCAAACCTCCCGAACCTTCTAAACCAGCCCAACCAATTTCGTGTAGCCCGTAAAGCGGGCGTTTTAGTGTCGCCGCGTCAGCGGCGTTTCGTGTCTGTTATGGCGGCACAACCGAAGGTGCAAGCTTGCCGCGATGCGGCGGTGATGCAATGCATCAAACCGCCTGCGTCGAGTAAGCGCTAATCGCGTCAGCGATTTGCCGCCATAACAGCTTTCGTGGTCGCGGCTCTGCCGCAAAAACTTTGCGGATGAAAGCGAGATGTATATTTAGGGAGCGGCCAGGTGTTTCGCGAGAAGTGTCTGCCGTTCCTTAGTTGCTATAATTGCAATGGCGTTTGCAATATTTACAAATGCTTTTTTGTCGGTATTTTTGTATAATTAAGATTTATATATTGATTTTAAAAGGAGTTCATCTTGCTTGATGAGGAAAGTAGAATTATGAAAAAAAATAAAATTGTTTTTTCGTTAGTGCTCGCATTAATTGCAAAAATATCGATTTGGGGAAGTGTAATTAACATTTCTCCTATAGGGGACGATGCTGATGGAGATGGTAGCCTTTCGCGTCCATTTGCGACATTGGCTCGTGCGGTTGAAGAAGCAAAGAAAACGCCAGAGCAAAAGAGCGAGATTGTTTTTGCCAACGGACATTATCTTTTCAGCGAACCTGTAATGATTGATGCAAAAACTCCTGTTTCTTGCATTCGTGCGGCAAATCCCGGGAAGGCAGTCCTTTCAGGTGCGGTTAATGTGAAGGGATGGCAGAAAGATCCTCAAAATAGTGAATTTTTGATAGCAGATTTCCCATTTGAAATTGGTGCAAACGCTTCGTATGCTCTCGTTGTAAATGGCAAGAAGGCTTCTATGGCACTTTTCCCCAAGAAGGGTAAGGCTCCTTTATCATACTTTGCAACGGCAGCCGACGTCAGTCTTAAAAACCATACTGTTCTTCGCTACAACAAGGCATCACTTCCGTCGGCAGACGCATTTAAAAATCTCGATTTGGCGTCTGTTCGTCTTATCGTTCCGCAGGAATGGGATACGAGCCGTCCTTATATCGCATCTAATGATTGGGGAACCGGTATATTTTATTTGAAATCTCGCACAAGTATGCCGTTAGGCCGTTTTAATCAAGGATATCGCGTTTCAAATTCAATTCACGGCATGACGGAGCCTGGTACTTGGATGTATGAAGGTACGACTGGCAAGATTCGTTATTGGCCCAAGGAAGGCGAAACGGTTGAAAATATCAACGCTTCAGTTTCACGGGCGTTGCGTATTATTACAGTTTCGCATGCTAAGGACCTTCGTATTTCAGGCCTTGTTTTGGAAGGTTGTACGGTCGTGCCAGGCTCGGGCATGTACGGGAAGAAAGGCCCTGCTGCCGTAATCGGCGGATGGAGAGCAAAAAATCTTGTAATTGAAGATTGTGAAATTAGAAACACTTCTGGCTCTGGTATTCTCGTTACAAAGCCCGATAACATGATAGTTCGCCGTTGTAAAATATATGGAGTCAGCTCAACTGGTGTATATTATGCCGACGGCGGAAATGGCGGCGGTGTTTACGATTGCGAAATTTACAACATAGGTTCGGGCGGTGTGTATCTCCAACTCAGTAATGTTACGCTTAAAGGCTGCAATATCCACCATATTGGGCGTAGCGCCGCTACGATTTGGACGACTAACGGGCAGATTATTTCAAATGAATTTCATCACACGATGCTCACGAGCCGTGACGGCGGTGCCGTTTACGGAGCGATGAACAATTCGCTTTTTGAAGGCAATTACTGTCACGATTGCGGAGGTTGGCCGGGCCTTTATAATGACGAAGGCGGCAAAGAAACCGTGTATCGCGGCAATAAGTTCGTTAACTGCTGGTGGCCGTTCCACATGCACCAAACTCGTGATATCGTGGTTACAAATAACATTTTTGCATGCGATAAGTCAATGCGTTTTTCATTCCAGGGTTCGGCTAATGCAATCTTCCGCAACAACTTTATTTGTACGCCTAACATGATAACAAACGATAAGTATGTTGCCAATTGCAAGATATGGGAAAACTATGTCCTTACCGGTTCTGTCGAGAAAGGCTGGTGCGATCGTCAGTTGGTTCGCCTTGAGAAAAAAGTTATGCCGCCAAAATCGCCATGCCTTGCGTATCCTACGAAGGATATTGTATTTAGGGATGGGAAATATGTGTCTTCCATGTTTACGAATCCATGGTCAAGCACATGTTGGACAGATCGTGATGCACATAGCCGTACTACCCCTGGTGTTCCTGGGGGCTGGTTCCAAGTAGGATACGATGCCGAAAATCTCTATGTCAAGGCTGTTTACGAATATAATAAATTTACTTATTACAAAGGTTGCAAAACATTTGGCAGTGGTAAATGGGGTGAGTGGGATGGCTTTAAGGTTACATTTAAAGGTCTGGAAATCCTTGCGTTTGTTGACGGAAAGATTTTCTCATCCGATTCTGCTCTCAAATTCGACAACACGAATTCAATAACTCGCAATACTGGCGGTGCCGGTGCCGGCGGGCGTTCTATCGTCGTTGCAATTCCGCTCAGCCGTTTGGGGCTTAACGCAACAACATTGGAAGAGATTAAAGGTAAGACGGTAAACTTTAACATTGAGTTTTACAATGTTCAATATAAAGAAACGCGTTATTATGAAAGTCCTTTGCACGGAGAGCTGCCTGGCGTAATCCGTTTTAACTAAAATTCCTTAAAAAAGGTATAGAACACGAATGTAAATGTGCCTGGCTTCATATGAAGTTGGGCACGTTTGCTTTTGTAAATTCATTTATTTTTTTGCCTTTGAAATATTCATATTGTAATCTCTTTTTGCTATAATTTTAATATGAATATTGGATTAATTTTTTCAGTAATTGCATTGTTTGGTCTTTGGAACGGCAATGTTGCAAAGTCTATAGCTCAAGACGGTGAGAAAAAAACAACACCTGAGGTTATGGAACGTAAAGCCGCAGAGGACGCTATTCGCGCTGCGGCCGAAACGGCCGCTCTCGAAGCGGCTAAGGCTGCTGCTGCGGAAACTGCGAAGGTTGCGGCCGAAAAGGCTCTTGCGGAGGCAAAGGCCGTCATAGAAAAAAATGAAGCGACGCTTGCTTTGGAAAAGGTAGAAGCCGAGAAGTTGGCGGCGGCAGAAAAAGCGGCGGCAGAGGCGAAGGCCGAAAAAGAAAAAAAGGACGCGGAGGCAAAGGCAGAAGCCGCCGCAGCCAAGGCTGAAATGAGCGAACATTTGCGTCAGATCGATACACGCGTATTTCGATTGAATCACGTGTCGGCGCAGGAAGTTGCCACAAAATTCAATGAGATGTGGAATGGTGAGTTTGGCTCAACATGGAAGGTGACGAAAATGGCAGTCGCTTTCGTCGAATCCAACTCCATCATGATTACAGCACCGAGAATCATTTTGCAGGCGTGCGAGAAGATGATTGGCGAATTGGATGTTGAGGCTCAGCAGGTTTATATTGAAGCGCGTTTCGTGGAGCTTTCAAACAACGCTTCGCATAAGCTTGGTATCGATTGGCAAATGCTCGATGGCATGAAAGGTACTCTCAATCTCAATGCCGGGTGGAACGAGCGAAAGCTTGAAGGTGTTTCCTCGTATAACAGTGTTACGGGAGAATATGAAATCGATTCTACGGCGGCGAATTCAGGAAGCAAAACGGCAAACCTTTCGTATGTAAACGGTACGATTGGGATGTCGGAGCTTTCTCTCATTCTTCGAGCCCTTGAATCAAGTGAAGATGCAAAAGTTTTTTCCAATCCTAAAATTATCGTTTCTTCCGGCAAGCAGGCGAAGGTTGATATGACTGAGAAATATCCGAATGTCACAATTTCCGCAAAGCGTACCACGAGCGGAAGTTCCGACTCCCTCGACCTTTCAATGAATATGGCGGCGATTCCAGGCGAAGACAAATTTATGTTTGCAAAAGAAGCCTTTTTCAGCTGGGGTATCGAACTTGAAGTTACTCCTCGAATCAATACGAACGGTCTTATCAATGTTTCTATTGTTCCGACGATTTCAAGTCAAACAGATTGGGTTACGGCTGGCGCTTCCGACACAAGCACTAAAGATTCGAATACGGGAACGTATTCCGCCAAATATCCCGTGATCAACGTTCAACGACTCATTACCGAGTTTAATATGGCAAGCGAAATGACGGCTGTAATCGGTGGATTGTCAAAGACGGTTGAAACGCAAAAAGATAACGGTATTCCGTGGCTCCGTGATATCTGGTGGATCGGGCCAAAACTTTTCGGTAGCAAAGTCCGCGTGAAAGAACAGAAGGAAATTCTCGTTTTCGTTACAGTCGGGCTCATCAATCCTCGTGATATGAAAAAGGATGCGGGGCTTCCGAAGAATGCCGTGCTCGGCAGGCAATACACTCGCGGGCAGCGCTTCGAGCCAGGCGATTTGCCGCGCGGAAAGATTGAAGGCGTAGGCTCTTTAGACTTGCGCTCGCTTGAGGAGCAGGCAAAGGATTCGCTTCCTGATGTGGAGGACGATGGAAAAGGCGGCATATCAAAATTGCCGCTGCCATTTAAGAAAAAGATTACTCCTAAGGAGAAAAAATGAAAGCTATAAAGACATTTTCTTTTGGAGCATTTCTCGGGCTTTTGCTTTGTCTTGGCTGTGAAACGATCAGAAATGCCGAAAAAGCGCAGGAGGAAATAAAGCCGGCGTCTCTTGGCGTTTGCACCAATGAGCCTAAAAAGGTTGAGCTCAAAGATTTTGACCTTTGGGATTACGTCGTTTTTGCAGTATCCAATCGTCCCGAAATCGTTTCCGCCGAACTTTCTTTATCGAATGCCGTCATCGATATAAAGATGGTCGAGGGTGAATGGATGCCGACTGTTTCAACGGGTGCGGATTGGTCGCGCGGTACGTACAATAACGGATCTCATTTTTCAGGTAATCAACAGAACCGTCCTTTTTCACAGAATTTTTCATTCGATGTACTCCTTTATGATTTCGGGCGTTTAGATGCGAAAGAACAGGCCGCCCGTTATACGTTGATGTCCGCATGGCACGATTACGAAGAGAAAAGAATTGCCGCCTTCAAAGAAGTAAGCCAGGCGTATTTCACCTTGTTGGAGTGCGATGCTTTGTATGAAGTGGCGCAGACGAACAAGTTTAATTATGAAGAACACCTTCGCGAAGCAAAGCATTTGCTTGAAGCTGGCGAGTCGATAAAACTCGATGTGTTGAAAGCTCAATATGATTTGTCGGCGTCAGAGTTGAATCTCATCAATGCGTCGAATGATGTGGTCGTCGCTTCAGCTGCCTTTATCAAGAGTTTGGGGCTTCAACTTGATGAATGTTCTCGCGAGAGCATTTTGCCGAAGAGCGTAAATCCGTTGTTCAATACGAATGTCGTTTTTTCGTCTACAACCGCTCAAGTGCAAGACCTTTTGCCGTTTGCCCGTACAAATGCACCGTCAATAAAGTCTCTGCGCGCAAAGTTAAGGGCGTCTTCTTCGCAAGTCGATTATGCGATTTCCGATTTACTTCCCGAAATCACGCTTTCTTCGACCGTGTCGTTTACAGATCCGACATGGAATTGGGTGTGGGGAGTAAAGGCGTTTCAAAGCCTTTTTATGGGGTATAGAAAAACGCTCGCTGTTGATCAAGCTGTATTGCGCATGAAGGCGGCAAAGTATGATGTCGACAAGGCGGAGCAAACTCTTTCCTACAATTTGGGCGAGGCGGTTTCGTTGCGCGATAACGCAAAACAGTCGCACGTAACGGCGACAGTGCAGGTAGAGCAGGCGTTGGAGAATTTGCAGACGGTAGTCGAATGTTTCAGAATTGGAACGAGCGACCGTACGGATTTCACCGATGCAGCAAATGCATACGCAAGCGCGATGGGTTCGTGGGTTAAATCCTTTTACGCCGGACAAATGGCAGAAGTTAATCTCATTCATCTGTTGGGGACATCGCCATCATCAATCACTCCCGTGAAAATAAAACTTGATGATGAAGACGATGAAAAAAAAGAGGAGGAAAATAAGTGAAGAAGGTAATTAAAATCGTTGTGGTTCTCGCAGTCCTCGGAGGCGCGGGCTATGGAATTTGGGCGTGGCAGTCGGCAAAGGCTAAAGAGGCGACGGTTGTTCATTATCGCACCGCGCCAGTAGTGAAAATGGATATCGTCCAGACGGTTGAAGCAACCGGTACTGTGGAGCCTATAAAAGAAGTTGAAGTCGGCGCTCAGGTAAACGGAAAGATTATAAAACTTTTCGTCGATTACAATTCTGTCGTTACGAATGGACAAGTGGTCGCCCTTATCGACCCTCAGGTTTACGAGGCCAATTACAAGAGCGCTCTTGCAGAACTTCATATCAACGAGGCGAACATCAAGAAAATAAAGGCTCAACTCGTGTTGGCGGAAAAAACACTGGAGCGCAAAGCGAAGCTCGCAAAGAGCGAAATGGCTCCTGTCGCCGATTATGATGCCGCTTTGGAAGTGCGTGATATTGCAAAGGCAAACCTCGAATCTGCGTATGCAAGTGTTGAAAAGTCAAAAGCAAGCGTACGTCAGGCGAAGGCGAATCTCGATTATTGCACAATCATTTCGCCTGTTGACGGCGTCGTGATTCAGCGAAGTGTCGACGAAGGTCAGACGGTCGTCTCTTCAATGAATGCCGTGCCTCTTTTGAAGATTGCGGAAAACTTGAAGATTATTCAAGTGGAGGCAACTGTTCCTGAAGCAGACGTCGGGTCTATCCGCGTAGGGCAAAGCGTTTCGTTTACGGCAGACGCATACCGCAGAAAATTTCTTGGCAAGGTGAAGCAGATCCGCCTTGCAGCGACAACAGAAAATAATGTCGTAACGTATCCGATTATTATCGAGGCTGAAAATCCAGACGAAATGCTTTTCCCTGGAATGACTGCCAATATCGCCATTGAACTTGCACGAAGTGAAAACGCCGTCGCAGTAACTTCCGCCGCTTTCCGTTTCCGTCCAAAGGATGTCGTTTCCGATATAAAGGGGCGTAAGGTTTGGGTGAAGAACGACAAAGGCGAATTGGAGGCAATCAAAGTTGAAACGGGAATTGCCGATTCTTCCTTTACTGAAATCAAAGCGCCTGTTGAGTTGCTTGGACGTGAGGTTATATTGGGGTATGAAAGAAAGGGCGCAAAGGCTCAAGGATCAAATGAAACAAGTAATCCGTTTATGCCGAAAATGCCAAAACGCAATACAAATCGCGGAACAGCGCCAGCACCTAGGAAATAGTCGATGTCGCATTTAATTGAAATAAAGGATTTGAAGAAAATCTATTCGCTCGGAGAAGAGTCGGTCGCGGCTCTTGCCGGAGTGAGTCTGTCTATCGACAATGGTGAATTTGTTGCAATTATGGGAGCATCAGGCAGCGGCAAGTCAACCATGTTGAATATTTTAGGTTGTCTCGATTCTCCCACGAGCGGAAGTTATCGTCTTGACGGCATTGAGGTCGCAAGGCGTTCCGCTACGGAGCTTGCTCATATCCGCAATGAAAAACTCGGCTTTGTCTTTCAAAATTTCAATCTCCTGCCAAGAACGAGCGCGATTGAAAATGTAGAATTGCCCGATTTGTATTTGGGGAGATTGAGCCGATCGGAGCGCAGGGAAAGAGCATTGAAACTTCTTGAACGAGTCGGTTTGGGTGGAAGATGGAAACATTCTCCCGCTCAGCTTTCGGGCGGACAACAGCAACGCGTGGCGATTGCCAGAGCCTTGATGAATAAGCCGCCCGTGTTGTTTGCCGACGAGCCGACCGGTAATCTTGATACGAAATCCTCTATTGAAATTATGGAACTTTTTACAGAGCTTTCAAAAGAGGGCATCACGATTATCATGGTTACGCACGAAGATGATATTGCCTCATACGCAAAGCGCCACCTCGTTATGAGAGATGGCTTGCTTATCAAGGATGATAAAAACGTGCAAGGGGGTGCGGTATAATTTTTAAAGTTGCCATACTTGCAATCGCCCGAAATAAAACGCGATCGATTCTTACGTGTATCGGTATAATCGTCGGCATTGCCGCCGTTATTGCAGTTCTTGCAATCGGCAAGGGCGCATCAAAAATGATGGTCGCTCAAATTTCGTCTATGGGGAACAATCTCGTGATGGTGTTTCCCGAGCGGAGGTCTGGAGCCGTTCATAGCGGCATGGGGCAGGGGCAGACTTTGACGGCAGATGACGCGAAGGCGATTCGCAGAGAACTTTCTCATTTGGTGCAAGGGGTTTCGCCGACGGTCAACGCCTCGGCGCAAATGATTTATCAGGATAAAAACTGGTTGGGAAGAGTGAGCGGTGTTTCCACCGATATGCCGTTTATCCGAAATTGGGAAATAGGGGAAGGGCGTTTCTTTTCTGAAGATGAAGAGCGTAAATGTTCCCGTGTTTGCGTTATTGGAACAACGGTCGCCACGAATCTGTTTGGAGAAGAAAAGCCGATTGGAAAGACGATTCGTTTGAGAAATATGCCGTTTACCGTTGTTGGCGTTTTGGAATCAAAGGGCGCTAACGGATGGGGGCAGGACCAGGATGATGTAGTGCTGGCGCCATATACGACTGTTTCGCGGAGACTTCAACGGTCGACATTTAACAATATCAACATGATGAATATTTCGCTTATTTCAATGGATGATTTGGAAGAGGCTAAAAAAGAAATCGCCC
>JAGCMU010000108.1 GCA_017646325.1 Kiritimatiellia bacterium | reverse complement strand
TTACTACCGTGTTGCCGCGATCCTTGAGGGCTTTAAGCATTGCAATCAAGCGCTCGTTGTCGCGAGGATGCAATCCGATTGTGGGCTCGTCAAGAACATACAGAACGCCCGTTAAAGCACTTCCGATTTGTGTTGCGAGGCGGATTCTCTGCATTTCGCCGCCAGAGAGAGATGAAGAGGATCTATCAAGCGTAAGGTAGTCAAGCCCGACGTCATTTAAAAATCCGAGACGCTTGACTATTTCTTTCAGCACTTCCTTCATCGCATCTTTTTCCGATTGCGGAATAAGTTCGCCTTCTTGCATCTCTTTGAAAAACGCGTATGAGTTTTTTACGCTCATCGCCATCACGTCCATGATCGTTTTCCCCGCGACCGTCGCAGCACGGGAAACGGGATTCAAACGCGCGCCGTGACAATCGGGACAAATGCGGTATGATTGGTACGCTTCAAGTTTTTCGCGTTGTTCGTCGCTTTCCGCTTCTTCAAGGCGGTGTTGCAAATTTGCAAGCACCCCTTCAAAAGGCTTGTCTATTTTTCGCCAAGGGAGGTTTAAATCGTCGTCAAATCCATGAAGAAGATTTTTCTTGAATTGAGCGGGAAGTTTTTCGAATGGTGTATCAAGATCGACTTTATATTGCGCGGCAATACACTCCATCAATGCGTTGTAATACATGATTGCATTGTGCCCTGCACGGCGCCAATAGTGGACGCACTCTCGAAGCGGGAGCGATTTGTCGGGAATGACAAGATCTTCATCGAAGAAATAAATCGACCCGAGCCCAGCACATTTTTCGCAAGCGCCGAACGGGGAATTGAAGGAGAAGGATCGTGGCCGCAATTCATCAAAAGAAATGGAGCAATCTTTGCACGCGTGTTTTTCGGAGAAAACTATTTCTTCATTACCGTCCGAGGATATCTTTTCAACGGTAATCATCCCATTGCCTGTTTTCAATCCGAGCTCGACAGAATCGGTCAGGCGCGTTGTAAATTCAGGAGATTCTTTTCGATTTACAAGGCGGTCGATGACGACATCGATTGAATGCTTTTTCTTTTCTTCAAGAGACGGGATCTCTTCTATTGGATATGTTTTTCCGTCAATTCTTATGCGTGCAAAACCGTTATGCTTGATATTTGATATAATGCTTTCGTGACGCCCTTTGCGTCCTTTAACGACAGGGGCGTAGATGATAAATTGTGTGTTGTCTTCAAAAGCGGAAATGGTTTCCACGATTTGTTCCGCACTTTGTTTTTCTCCAGCCTTGCCGCATTTTGGACAATGCGCACGAGCAATGGCGCCGTATAAAAGACGAAGGTAGTCGTGGATTTCCGTGACGGTTGCACCGATTGAACGGGGATTGCCGTTAGTCGTTTTTTGTTCAATTGCGATTGCCGGAGAGAGACCTTCAATATGTCTTACATCGGGCTTTTGCATTTGGTCTAAAAATTGACGTGCGTAAGCGGATAGGGATTCAACGTATCTGCGTTGACCTTCGGCATAAAGCGTATCAAAGGCGAGGGAGGATTTCCCGCTGCCGGAAAGCCCCGTAATGACGGTAAGGGAATTGCGCGG
>JAGCMU010000107.1 GCA_017646325.1 Kiritimatiellia bacterium | reverse complement strand
GTAAACCAGTAATCTGCTCTCTCCGCGTGATCGCTCCTGCGATCGGCCTTGTACTGGGAAAGACACTTTGGACATTCGCAATATCCGCCGTTATCCATCGGTTCAAGGCTGTACACATCCTTACCCCAGGAGGTGATCGGATTTTGCGCATTACAATAATATCCTTGGTTTGTATAACGGTTCGTATATCCTCCAATATCGAAATACGCGCGGACGTCCTCGATGGTCTGCTTGACAAACTCATCGTTCGAATAACACATCTGCGCAGGCTTTCTCGTGGTATCGTACTCTGAAAAGATCGTTCCGTCTGCAGAGCGGGCCTTCTTGCCTTTTTTCAGATGCTTTGAAAACCATTCCGGCTTATAGGCAATGAAATTCTTGTTATTCTTATCCCAGAAACGGTCGTAGCACCAATAAAACGAGTGGTTGCAGTGTATCTTTTCACCGCCCGTCTTCATGCGAAGACCATAAAAGCTCTTTGAAAGGTTGATTCGACCATTTGCAGCCCTTTCGTTATTTTTCGTTTCCTCAAACGCCAAAGGCCAAGCTGTACGCTGGTAAATCGCGAATTCTTTGGGGCTGCGGCGCTTATCCCATTCCTCTGGGTTGATGGAGACATCGCGGCAACGGATAAAGGGGCTATCGATAATACGAGTACTCTTTACGACGAGCGTCTTTGATGTCGGGATAAAAGTACCCGCTTCCGTACAATCGAGCCACCTTACGCCGCAAAGTTTATCCAAAAATATATAAACGGCATCCAAAGATCCGCGTTTTTCCCATACGCTGGGGATGTTTCGAGCTGAAACGATTACATTTGGATTTGGACCATAAACTACACTTACTTTATTCGTCCTTTTTGAATCTACGCCGACGAGAATCGTACGCTCATCATCTACGTCAATCAAGCACCCCTGCTCTGGCAACTTTTTGAGATTCTCTTTATCGGCAACGCTCGTACCTGAACCAACATAAAACGGATAACCGCCTTGACGGGCATCTTCCGAAACGATTGGCATCTTCACGCCAGAAATAAGACGGATATGTTCCTGTAGTTCTAAAGCTGCAAATTGCACGACCGACGAAGGATTCTTCGCAACAACGATTTCTGCCAACGGTTTCCCATCTGCAACAGAAGAACCTTCTTGAATAATTACAACGTCTGACTCCTTAAAAACACACGCTACACAACCAAGTGCAAGCGCCACACATAACAACACCTTCTTCATATATTTCCTCTCTCTTTAATACTACACTTAAACACAAGTTCTCCAACGAATAGTAAGAACCGTAAAAGAGGATATCATAAAAGGAAATTATCGTCAAATATAAACACATTTTTAAAAGCGAAAGAATCACTTTTATGGTACAATAAAATGTATGAAAAAACCTTTTTATGCTGTCATATTGTCTGGAGGCAAGGGCGAACGCTTCTGGCCCTTGTCCACTCCCGATAAGCCAAAACAATTTTTAAGCGTGTTTGGCGGAAAATCACTAATCCGCCAGGCTATGGAAAGATTGTTGCCTATAATCCCAAAATCCAGGATTTTGATTATCACGTCTAAAGATTTACTTAAAGCAACTTATAAAGAACTGCCGGAAATCCCCAAGGCAAACATCATTGCAGAGCCATGCAGACGCGACACGGCGGCGGCCGTCGCCACCGCGTGCGGAATAATCGAAAAACGCAGCGGAGAAGAAGCCGTCGGAGCTATTTTGACTGCAGACCATTTAATGGCAGACGAGGAGGCGTTCCGCAAGGTCCTTATTGATGCGGTACGGGCGGCACGAGAAACAGACAACATCGTCACCATGGGAGTAAATCCTTCCTATCCTGCAACCGGCTTTGGTTACATCAAGGTTAAAAATAAAGCGGAATTAAAAACAGATACTACATTTTTCAAAGTCCATAAATTCGTTGAAAAGCCTAACAACAAAACTGCAAAACGATACTTCTCCAACAAGTCGTACGTATGGAATGCAGGTATGTTCGTATGGAGCGTAAAAACGATGAAGTCTCTCCTCATGCAGCACACCCCGGAATTGGCGATTTTGGAAGCCAATTTGAAGGATGAAAAAAATACCGCTGAGGTACTATCCGTTTTTTACCCACAGCTCACCCCGATTTCCTTTGATTACGCCATCATGGAAAAGACGAAGAAAATCCTCGTTTCCAAAGGGGATTTCGGATGGGATGATGTTGGAACCTGGACTTCTGCCGACAAGCACATGCAAATTGACGGACGCGGCAATGCCGTTCGCGGCGATGTTACTTTGCTTGACGTTTCCGATTCCGTCATTCTTTCCGACGGTCCATGCGTTGCGACATTAGGCTTGAAAAACATTGTGATTGTCGCGACAAAAGACTCGATACTCGTCGCGTCAAAAACGAGAGTTCAAGATTTGAAATCCTTAATTGCACGAATACACCCAGGCAACGATGAAACTCAGGTATAAAATAAAACTCGCATACGACGGCACGAGATACGCAGGATACCAATCGCAACCAGGCAGCATCAGCGTCCAGCAAGTCTTGGAAGAAGCGTTGGAATACGTAAACCGCTCTCCCGTTCGCGTACATGGGTCGAGCAGAACGGATGCCGGTGTTCATGCAAAAGGGTTTGTGGCTCATTTCGACCTTGACCATAAAATCCCCACTACCGCCCTGGTACGCGCAATCAACGCTCACTTGCCTCCGGACATCCGTGTTATGGGAGCTGCTAAAACAAAGCCCGATTTCGACGCACGCAAATGGGCGAAGGGGAAAGAATACCGCTACTTCCTTTATAACGCAAATATTCTGCCTCCGCACCTCGCGCCGTATTGGGTTTCCGTATTTCGCAAAATGGACGTAGATGCAATGCAAAAGGCCGCAAAATATTTTATCGGCGAACACGACTTTGCGCCATTTGCCGCAAATCCCCATCGCGAGCTTTCGTCTACCGTGCGAAACATTTTCGATTTTACAGTCACAAAAAACGGTCCCCGAATCGTAATGAAAGTTAAGGGCGACGGATTTTTATATAAACAAGTCCGTTCAATGGCGGGATTCTTGATTCGAGTCGGTCAAGGGGATGAAAAACCTGAAGCCGTCAAAGAAATTTTAGATGCGTTGGAGCCGCGCACGGCCAGAGTCCCCACCGCCCCTGGGAAAGGCTTGTTCCTTTGGAAGGTATGGTATTGAGAAAGGTGTGTCTCTATGAAAATTTCAGGAGTTGTTTTTGATTTCGGCGGAGTGATTACCGTCAACAGAATCCCTATTGAATTGAAAAAATACGCAGCAGAAATCGGCATAGATTGGGATTTGTTCAAAAGAGGCTTTGAAAAGTATCGCCTTGAATACGACGGCGGATTTATTTCGCTCGGCGAAATGTATGAACGTATTTTTAAAGACGGCGCAATTTCCGTAAGCGATGAAGTTTTCCGTCGCTGCTGCGAGGCAGATTCGGCGAGCTGGCTCTCCGCGAACCCCGAAACAAAAGCATTTATAAAAAATCTCAAGGAACGCGGTTTTAAAATCGGAATCCTCACGAACATGGCCCCCGTTTTTGCAGATGTCCACTTCAAGACAGCGTTTGCCGACTTTATCGAACTTGCCGACGCGATGGTTATTTCGGGACATGAAAAAATGGTGAAACCGAATCGTGAAATATACGATTTGATGCAGAAGAGAATCGCGCTCCCGCCAAATGAATTGTGTTTCTTTGACGATGTCGAGGCGAATATTTCAGCGGCACGTGCTGCCGGATGGAATGCAATTCGATGCGATACGATTCCTCAAATCATAGCCGATTTTGAAGACTTAATTAAATAAGCGAATTAAAAATATTGATACAAGACGTAGTCGTTTCGGCATCTATTCCTAAAAGCTTAACGGCAACACACATAAGCAAATTGACGCCATTAAAAAGGCAATGCATAGTCATCGGTGAAAGGATCGATCCCGTTTCACGATACACGCATGCGAATCTGTAGCTCAAATACATAAATGGAAGAATCGCCACTGCCGACAAATGGACGATGGAAAACACAAGCCCCGAGACGATTACCGCCACCCAAAACGGCGTCTTTGAAATCATGCCGCGGAATATGACGCCTCTAAAGAGCATCTCTTCCAAAACAGGCGCTTCAACAAGAACCATTGCCGCAAAAAAACATTTCACTTTGATTGAATACGTATCACCGACAACCCATCTGACCATATCTTGCTCTTCAGGAACAATCCCCAACACTTTCTCAAAAAACAAAGAGGATATGAGCATCAACCCTACCGCGCCGAAGAAAGTCGGCACGAAACGCTTTGCACCAATAAAAATCGCCTGCCACTTTGTACATGAAGGGATATTATCGCATGGTTTTTCTTCTTTGTTGTCTTTATTCGTAAGGAATGTACTCGCCCACAAAATAAGAAGAAGAAGAATGAAGAAGAGTGTCTGCAGCGACAACGTAAGGACGATCGCCTTTGGCGTTGGAGTTCCCAAAACCTTTCCCGACAAGAATTTTTTTAAAAAATCTGAAAAAGAATCATTTCCCAAAAAAAGAGTCGCAATAAAAACTACGCACGCGGCGATTGCCTGATAAATACCAAAACGGGATTTGTAAAAATTCATTACCCTTCTCCTTTTAACGCCCTCTCGCGCTCTTCAAGCTGCGCAAGCTCTTCTGCTGTCGGCACGTATCTGAAATAACGATAGTTAAGAACCCAACACGATGGATGGCGGCGAATAGTTTTTTCCAATGCCGTCATGATTTCTTGCGTTCTCCCCCAAATATCAACCTTCTTTTCCACGGGGAACTGCTTTATGCATTCACAGCGGTAATGGCCGTTTTTAAGAGGTCTGCACCACGCAAGAATGGTCGGCACCTTTGCCTTCGCGGCAAGAAATGCAGGAGCAACCGAAACAGGGACGGGCGTTGAAAAGTAGCGCACCCAAATTCCGCCACGCTCGGCTTTTACGACTTGATCTACTAAAAGCCCAACGTAAGTACCATCTTTAAGAGCCTGCATCAACGGACGAAACGCTCCTTCAGCATGAACGATTTCCTGCCCTAACGATTTGCGCGATTTCATCAAGAGGGAAGTCATTGCCGCGCTTCCGATATCTTTAGCTACCGACATAATCGGCAATCTCTCAAGATACACCAATTGAGAGAGGACTTCCCAACATCCCAAATGGGCAGACACAGTGACTGCAGGACGATTTTCCTTTAAAAATGCTCTGCATTCGTCTGTCATTTCAGCAACTTCCGCCGCTCTTTCTTTCGCCTTGCGGCTCGTCCAGAAAATATGGCCGATAGTCCGCGCCATATTCCTGTATGACGCGCGAATGATTATTTCCGATCTCTTCTTTGAAAGCGGTTTCTCGGAGAAAATCCGTTTAAGGTTCTTTTCTGCCAACGCCCGCCCTTTTGAATCAAATGCATACATCACCGCCGCCGCCAAATCGCATAATTTGAAAAGCGTACGGTGAGAGACGTAGGAAAAACAAAGGACGCCAAGCCAAATCCCAAACCATTCTAAAGGTCTGCGGAGTTTGCGTTTAAAGCGCTTGCGAAAAGGAATATCAGTTTTTGCTTGCACTTAAAAGGCGTCCTACTTTTCTTACGTTACAGGAGTTCCTGCACTTGCCTCGTCAATTGGAGAGACGACTCCGCCGGAAACACCTGGCTCTCCGGCATAAAGAATCATTCCTTCAGAAACGCCGACACTCATCTTGCGAGGAGCAAGGTTTGCGACAAAAACGACTTCCTTGCCGACCAGCGTTTCCGGTTCTTGATAAGACGCACGGATACCTGAAAAGATTGTTCTTGTGCCAAGCTTGCCCGCGTCAATCGTCACCTTCAAAAGTTTAGAACTCTTAGGAACAGTTTCGCAAGCGACAACCTTGCCGACACGAAGATCGATCTTCTCAAAATCGGCAAACTGGATTTCAGGCTTCAAATCGGGCGTTTCTACGCTTGAAGCTTCGGCGGCAGGCTTTTTATTCTTGTTCTTGCTTGCGCGGGATTCGTGCTGAACTTCGCCGGATTCACCTGGGTTTATTTTTGAAGATGCTACCATCGCCTCAACAGCCTTGACATCAATTCGCGTTGCAAGGTATTCGTAGGCGCCAATCGTGCCAGATTCAAGAATCTTATTAGCGTCGCTCCATTGATAAGATTCTTCATTGAACATCTTTGCAACCTTGTCTGAATAGGCTGGAAGGATAGGCTTTAAGTAAATGGACAAAATACGGAACACGTTGAGAATTACCGTCAATGTAACGCGCGTTACATCCTTGTCTACTTTAACGCTCTTCCATGGCTCCTTGCGGTCAAAGTATTCGTTCGCCGCATCTGCGATTTTTGTCAACTCCACAGGCACTTGCGAGAAGTGGCGATTTTCATAATGCTCTGCTATCACGTCTGCACGGCTTTGAGCAAACTCTATGAGCTTACGGCCTTCTTCGTCGATTTCGCACAAGCGGCCTTCAAGATTTTTATTGAGCATCTGTGCTCCGCGTGATGCGAGATTCGTAATCTTGCCGACCATATCGGAATTAACGCGTTGCACGAAATCCTGAAGATTAAGATCCATATCATCTGTCGTGCCCGTCAACTTGCAAGCGTAATAATAACGCAATGCCGCAGGGGGGAGATGATCAAGATACGTACGCGCGCTTACGAAGGTGCCTTTAGACTTTGACATCTTTTCGCCGTTGACCGTTAAAAAGCCGTGTACAAAAACCTTGTTTGGAGTTTTATATTGGGCGGCATGAAGCATTCCCGGCCAGAAGAGACAGTGGAATCGGATAATATCCTTGCCGATGAAGTGGTAAAGCTCGGCGTCGTTATTTTGCCACCAGTCTTCAATCTTCTCTCCGTTTTTATCACACCAGTTTTGAAGAGACGCTATATATCCAATTGGGGCGTCGAGCCACACGTAAAAATATTTGCCCGAGTGGCCTGGAATTTCAAAACCGAAGTAAGGGGCGTCGCGAGAAATGCACCATCCGCGAAGAGGCTCGTCAAACCATTCGAGAAGCTTGTTTGAAACGTCGCTCGTTGTATGCTCTGGAATCCATTTGCGCAAAAATTCGCGGAACGGCTCAAGTTCAAAATATACGTGTTCAGAATCTCGAAGAGTTGGAGTGTTTGAACACACGGTACATTTCGGATTTGCCAATTCTTCGGCGGCATACGTAGAGCCGCACTTATCGCAGCTGTCTCCATACTGCCCTTCTGCGCCGCACTTTGGACAAGTTCCCTTCACATAGCGGTCCGGCAAAAATATGTTGCAATGTTCGCAGAAAAGCTGAGGGGACGTACGCGTTGTGACAGCCCCTGTTTTCTTCATGCTTTCATAAATCGACGTGGACAACTTTTTGTTTTCAGGTGTATTTGTTGAATAATAGTTGTCAAAAGCGATTTCAAAATCCGCAAAATCTTTCGAGTGCAAAGCGTGGCTGCGGGCAATCAGCTCTTCTGGAGTAATCCCCTCCGCGCGAGCGCGAAGCATGATAGGCGTTCCATGCGTATCATCTGCGCAAATGTACAAACATTCGTTGCCGCGCATCTTTTGAAAGCGAACCCAAAAATCTGTCTGTAAATACTCAACAAGATGCCCAATATGGATATCGCCGTTGGCATAGGGCAATGCCGACGTAACTACGATTCTGCGTTTTTCTGACATTCTTACTTCCTCCATCTAAAATTATTATAATATTTTACCATATTTTTAAGGTAGATTAAACTACTTGTGGTATAATGAATTTATGTTTTACATAAATAAACTCGTTTGGTTCTTCATGAACCCCTTCATGATTGGCTTCACCCTGGCCGTAATAGGGTTTGCTCTTCTGTTGAAAAACAAGAAGAAATTCGGCATTGTAGTTTCTATGATATCTTTCTTCTGGTTGTGGATATGCTCGACATCCACGGCGTCGGTTCTATTGGGAATCCCTTTGGAAAAGCCGTTTCTTCAATATGAAAAAGTTGAATCCTCTCCCGAGGCAGATGCGATAGTCGTTTTAGGCGGCGGAATTTCCCGTGCAAAGGAAATGTCTTTCCCTGATGCCAACGATGCCGCCGACCGCATTTGGCATGCCGCGAGACTTTGGAAAGCGAACAAGGCAAAAACAATTATTCTCTCTGGCATAGACGAAGAAATCGCAGCAAAAGTACTGCTTTTAGATTTTGGAGTTCCGGAAGAACACGTAATTGTCGACAATTTTTCGCGAAACACATACGAAAATTCACGGTTCACCGAAAACATCATAAAAGAAAAGTATCCCGAAAAAAAGGAATATTCCATTTTGCTCGTAACGAGCGCATGGCATATGGGTAGAGCTCTTGGCAATTTTTCAAAAACGTCGCTAAAAGCAATTCCCGCCCCAAGCGATTTCAAGGCATATACGTCTTATTACCTCAGCGAATGGTACGACTATTTCTTGCCTTCGCCAGTTGGAATCGCGTGGACGGGAACTTTTATGAAAGAGTGGATCGGGCGATTGGCCCGAAAGTAATTATCTGCCGATTTGCTTTGTGATGATGCTTGCCGTCTGGTCAGCCTGCATCTTCACAGCCTCGCGCTTGAAATGGAACGTATCAGACCAATAAGTATTGCGGTCATACCCGTCCATCAAGCCGAAAAGATCGTTTTCTACAATCCCTTCAAAATCCTTGATTACGCGGCGAGCGGTTTCATTGAGCTCCTTCGCCTTTGCGGTCATCTTTGGATTTTTAAGAGGCGTAGAATTGCACCACACGATCTTTGCATTAGGTTGTTTCATGCGGATGAGAGTAAATACGGCACGAAGTCCCTTTTCCCAATCAGCCGTTGGGGTTCCTAAGGAGTGAAGCCCGTTGTTGAAATGGATGACATCGTATTTCGCCTCATCAAGATAGAAGGAAAGAAGACGCAAATACCCTGGGCTTGTGACGCAATAACTTGAAACCCAATACGTCATCGTCATTTTTTTATCCATGAGAATTTTTCTCACTTCTCCTTTGTACGCATTGCAAATTGAATCACCTACAAGAAGAGCTCGCGGAAACTTGCTTGCCCCATCTATGAGCGAATATGCATCAGAACGCGACCACTCTTGATTTTCGTGTCCACGGAGGTTTTCGGAAACAGGACACTCTACGAGTTCTTCCGGTTTAAGCTGCTTTCCATGGACGCAACATGCGCCAGCAAAAATAAGAGAAGAGAGCAACATAAATTTAATCGTTTTCATTTTTTCACCTTTCTTGATATCTTAACTTTTTTTGAGAATTCGTTTTTGATGATATCACAACTTATATTTTCAAGTCAATTACAAAAAAGTATCCGTATCTTCGACGGGCGCTTCTGCATCTTTCAACCATGCGTTTTGAAAGTGGAAACAACCAGAACAACTTGTAAAAACAACTTTTAAGAGGTGCGCGGGCTAACACGCCCGCGCTCTTTCTGCTTCAGTGTGGCCTTCAATTTTTAATAAGGCGTCCCATTTTACTTGCATTTCAGCGGAGGGGTCGCTACGGACAAATCATTGACAAGCCTGAGCGTCCTGGACTTCAGT
>JAGCMU010000106.1 GCA_017646325.1 Kiritimatiellia bacterium | reverse complement strand
TTAGAACTTGAAATTTTGGCGATTTCTGAATTAAGCGTCATACGCTGATTCGCGTACGCTGCACGGGTTAGGTTGCCCACCCCGCGCACCTTCTCTCTCCTTGGTTAGTTTTCGGGTTTCGGCGGGCAAGGGGTTGCCCGCCCTACCTTTGCAATCACGCGGGACGCATGCCCCAACCGTCACTAACGACTAACCAAGTGGAAAAGCCGACCGTTCTTGGTACTACGATCAGTATATCTTTTAAATCAATTCTATCTTTTTCCTTTCATGCTTTTGAGCATTCATCCCTTCGTTGACTCGTACAGTGAAATTTCTCAGGTTTCTCTTGAGTCAATCAAAGCGTTGAACGCTAAAATTTATTCTTATTTTACTACTTTTTCCCATGTGTGTATAGAGAAATTAAATAAAAAAACGAAGCGGCACAGTTTTTTTTGTTCATCTATTTTAAAAACTTGGTATAATTGTGGCGTATGTTAGTTGATTTTCACATTCATTCTACGGCGTCTGATGGAACTTGTTCGCCGACTGAAATTGCAGAAAAAACAAAAGATTTTGCTGCGGCGGCATTAACAGACCACGATACTGTCGATGGCGTTGAAGAGTTCCTTTCCGCACCCGTCGGCCCATCCTTGCGTTTTTCAGGCGTGGAGCTTTCCATTATCCCAGGCGAAGGTTATAAGCAATTTCATCTCCTGGGTCTTGGCTTTGATATAAAAAATTCGAATCTCCACGACTTTTTTGCGAAAATCGTAAATGGGCGCAATGAACGCAATTTAAGAATCCTGGAAAATTTGCAACGCGGCGGCATCAATGTGACGAAAGAACTCGTCCAAAAACATTTGCACGGCGACATTATGGGTAGACCTCACATCGCAAATGCAATCGTCGAATTAGGCTTTGCAAATTCAGTAAAAGACGCCTTTAACAATTATCTCGTCCCCGGAACCATTGGCTACGCTCACCGCTATCGCCCCTCCCCCAAAGAAGCAATCGATGTAATCCATGCTGCAGGCGGCGTTGCGCTGATGGCCCATCCTACCCATTGGACGCGCGACATAACGAAACTTTACAATGGGCTAAAAGAGCTTAAGAACTTAGGCCTTGATGGTATTGAGGCCCACTATAAAGCAAACAAAACAGAAGAAACTATCGATCACTTGCGAATTGCAAAATCCTTAGACTTTTTAGTGTCCGCAGGCAGCGATTTCCACGGAGCAAACAAAGTCGACGTCTCTTTAGGAATGGACGTCAATGAGGACGCGATTTCGCCTCTCATAAAGACAATCATCCCCTAAATCTACATCGTCTTCAAAAAGTCGATAAGTGAAATACGCTCCTCGGTATTTTCCACATCGCCTTCCGGCATAAAGGTCAACACCGTAGACAGTTCTGACGTGGGACGCTGCTGCAAGTACGTCTTTCTAAAGGAAAGTCCGCGCAATGGCGAAACCTTTTTACCCTCGTATATTTTCCTGCCTCCCAACGCAGGCCCATTGTGGCAGCTTATGCAATTGCGTGCCTTGAAAATTTCAATGCCCCTGATTTCACTCGCATTGTAAGTGTTCGTCGAGCCTGAAAAATAAAAATCAAATTTCGTATTTGACGTTATAAGCGTTCGCCCGAATTGGGAAAACGCATCGAGAAAATTCTTTTCCGTAAGCCCATCTTCATAACACGCTTGAAACTTGCGGACTGTTTTCGGGTCTTTGGAAAGTTTTTCGACAATATTTGAAATCGGCATCCCTCCGCAAAAATTCTTTCCTTCAACCATCATTCTAACCGCGTCATTGAAATTTGTGACGGATCCATCATGCATAAACACCGTAGAAAACACGGCATTGTAAACGGGACGCGTCATAACTCCATTGCGGATTTTACAATCCGTTCCGCCTTCATTAAGCGCATGACAATACGAACACACCCTTTTTGGCGTACGCGTAAAACTCTTGTCGTAAAAAAGAGATTCCCCTAGCCTCGCCCTCGCGGAATTGTGTGCAAGAAAAGGAGGAAGCGAAACGAAAGGCGATTTTCCGTCCGACCTCAATCCGTAAGAAACGAAAAGGTTTTTGCGCGTTTCGATTTTCCTTTCCTCATTGGCTCGCGAAATTAAAACACCAATAACGAAAAAGAGAGATGCAAAAACAGCAGACGAAATCAAAAAGAAGGAAAGTTTTTTCATCATGGCCAAAACACCTTTGGTAGCGAATCAAGCCTGCGTGTCGTAGGCAGCGTCTTGAACCGGGAAACCATTTCATCCATCGAGTCGCCGCCTAACTTTTCCGACAATGCATCGGCAAGTACTGCACACAATACGCTTTCAACTACAACAACCGCACGTGGCACAGGGCAAATGTCGCTGCGTTCATACACCGTTTCAGAAGCGATACCCGTTGCAAGATCGACAGTCTTTTGCGTCTTTATGGTTGTCGGGATTGGCTTCATCGCAACGCGTACAACGAGCGGCATTCCATTAGTCATCCCCGCTTCAAGCCCGCCAAGTCTATTCGTAAGACGGTCGCCATTTACAGACGCAATACCGTCCATCGCCTCAGTTCCGCTGATATCCGCAAGAGAAAAGCCGTCGCCGAACTCAACGCCCTTCATCGCCTGAATCGACATCATCGCCCCGGCAATACGGGCATCAAGACGCAAATCCGCTTGCATGAACGATCCAAGCCCCACCGGCAAGCCTTCTGCAACGACTTCAATCACGCCGCCAAGAGTATCACCTTCTGCACGAGCCTTTGCAATCACATCTTCGACATTCGTTAAATTTGCATTACATTCAATGCCGCCAATTTTAACAACCCTGCCCTTTACTGAAATCCCAAAAGAAGAAAGGAACGCCCTGCAACACGCCCCCGCCGCGACACGGCTTGCCGTTTCTCTCGCAGACGCTCTCTCAAGAGCAGGGCGAATATCGTTATAGCCATATTTGACAACTGCAGAAAAATCGGCGTGACCTGGGCGCGGAGTCGTCAACGCGCGCACGGCCTTGCCCTTCCACGCCTCGTGGTTTTGGTTTGAAATAACGAGGGAAATCGGAGCGCCCGTCGTAACGCCGGCAAGAACGCCAGACGTGATAGTCGCGTTATCGTTTTCTATTGCCATTCTCCCGCCTGCACCTAATGCGATTTGACGGCGGGCAAGGTCCTCGCGAATCATTTCTTCCGTGATCGCCAACCCCGCGGGAAGGCCATCCACGATAACCGTCAAGCATGGCCCATGGGATTCGCCAGCCGTCATATAACGAATAGATTTACCCATATCCTAATCCTCCTCTTTTAAGGGAGTTCCAATTTCCGGAACTGCCGCCATCAAATATTTTGTATACTCGTTTTGCGGATTGCCTATTACGGCTTCTGTTTCTCCCGCTTCAACGATGCGTCCCTTATGCATAACTATCACACGATCTGCAATATGCCGAACAACGCCGATATCATGAGTGATAAAAAGGTACGACAAAGAATACTTTTCCTTCAAATCTTCAAGCAAATTCAATATTTGCGCGCGCACCGACAAATCAAGAGCCGACACCGCCTCATCGCAAATCAAAAGCCGCGGCTTCAACGCAAGAGCGCGGGCAATGCAAAGGCGTTGACGCTGCCCTCCCGAAAACGCATGGGGGTAACGATCAAGCATCGTGGAAGAAAGCCCCACGGCTTCTAAAAGTTTAACAGCTTCATCGACACGGGTCTTTTTCGTAACCAACTTGTGTACGAGCATTGCCTCCGTCAAAACTTCAAGCACGGTAAAACGCGGATTGAGGCTCGCAAGAGGGTCTTGAAAAACAGCTTGCACGTCCCTACGATATTGAAGACGTTCTTGGCGGTTGAATTTTTTTATGTCTTTGCCGTCTAATAAAATCTCGCCACAAGACGGCTTATTGAGCATCAAAACAGATCTCGCAACCGTCGTTTTTCCGCTGCCGGACTCTCCAACAATGCCCAACGTCTCTCCGTTTGCAAGAGAAAAACTCACATCGCTTGCCGCATTAACCCATCCGACGGTCCGCGCAAAGACGCCTTTGCGGATAGGGAAGCGGACGGAAAGATTATTTACCTGAAGTAGCGGCTTTTCCATTGTCTTTTGCTTTGGGAACCTTAATGCCCGTCTCCACCTTTTCAACCTTGTTTGTTGCCCCCATGATTTTTTTCTGGAGTGCAATACCTATCGGTTTCGTCGCAAGTTTTTTAAGATCCTCATTCGAAATCTTTATCTTTTGAACAGTTGACGGGGAAACGTATTCCAATGTTTCAAGCTTTGGATACAAAGGAGATTTAACCTTTGATTTCGGGAAAAGATCACGGAACATTTTTATGAAATCTTCACGATAACGCTCGGAACGGAGCTGGTCGATTGCAAACTTGCGATCCCAACGCATTTTCGGCTTTTCACCTGGCTTTGTCGCAATGAGGGCAGCCTTCTTGAGTTTATCCACTCGATCGTTGATTTCTTTCGTCGGAAGAGAAATCTTCTCGGAGATTTCGGCCGTCGTAAACTTTTCAATCAGCAACGTCTCACGGAAATCCCGACGCTTGATTTCTTCAGGCAAGGCACCTTCTTTAAAATAAGCATCCACCGTCATTTTACGCGCGCTAAGCTTTCTTGTAAGACGCGTAAATGCCCTGTGTTCATCCTCCGGTGTAGCCTCATAGCCGCGCAATACAGCCTCCAAAAGCAACACTTCCTTTATAATCCACTTTCGCGCCGCCTCAATACGGTAGTGTTCAAGCATAACGCCTTCCCGCGCCTTTGGAACGATAAGGTTTTGCGTCTTTTTCGCATCCTCGAGAAGCATGATTGCCCTCAACTCCAATTCTCCCGCAGTAAGGATTCGCCCATTTACGGAAACTGCAGTGCGCCACGGGCGCTTGCCCCACAGATATACTCCGCCAAAGATCAATCCTCCCAAGATTGACAAAATGACGATTAAGGTAATGATGATTTTTGCCAAAGAGTTTTTCTTTGTTTGGTTGTCAGACATTATTTGAACTCCGTTATCATTCCGTTTGCAATGATTTGCGCTTTTCTATGGTCCTCAAGATGAGCCAAAACTACGAGCGCGAAAATCACCGCCGCTCCTGGCCCTTGCCCTGTGATGATTTGGCCGTCAACAACTACCGGCACGTGTTGGACCTTACTTGAAATTTCACCTACGCATGAAGGATAACACGTAACCGTTTCGCCATCTAGGACCTCCGCCGCCTCAAGAACCGTGGGGGCTGCGCAAATTGCACAAACAAACCCACCCGCCTCCTTTTGGGCGCGAAGTCTATCGAGGAGAGGCTCGCACTCTTTCAAATTTTGAGTCCCCAATCCGCCCCCGGGAAGAATAATGGCATGATAGTCATCGTTGATAACATCCATTAACATGGCATCTGCTTTCATTTCAATACCATGTGCCGACTTCACAAAAAGCGTTTCGCCCAGTGAAGCCGTAATAACATTCACGCCTCCGCGGCGAAGAATGTCAATAGCGGCGACAGCTTCAATATCCTCAAAACCATCTGCGAGTGTTACAAGTGCTCTTTTCATGATATAATAAGTATAGCAAATAATAAAATGATTACACAAGAGACAATTAACAAAATAAAAGATTTGATGATGGCGGCATCCGTTACCGAAGCCGACATCGAAGAATCTTTCATTCTCGGTGGAGGTCCTG
>JAGCMU010000105.1 GCA_017646325.1 Kiritimatiellia bacterium | reverse complement strand
TCCACCAAAAATTCCGAAAAACGGTCAGACCTTTCACTGCCGCTTGCGGCTTTCGGCGGTGTGAGGGCACACCGCCCTACCAGTTCTCTATTGTAGGCAGTTTGACATCCTCCTTCGCGAGACTACGGAGGACAAGGTAGAAACAGTTTGACAGTTTGATAGTTTTAATGGAGAGTGTTGTGCTGCATTGGTGCCAGAGGAGGGACTCGAACCCTCACGTCAATCACTTGACAAGGGATTTTAAGTCCCTGGTGTCTGCCATTCCACCACTCTGGCGATGTAAAGGTTTATGTATTATACCAAAATTAATTGTGTTTGCGTAAACTTTTTAACAGAATCGATACTCCGTTGTGCTATGAAGCGTTTCGCCTGGCTTAAGAAGCGTCGAAGGAAATTCCGGTTTGTTAGGCGTATCTGGGAAATGTTGCGTTTCAAGCGCGACGCCAGCATTGCGAACAGGAAGGTAATAACCGTCGTAAATCTGAATTCCCACTTCTGTCGTCCACACTTCAATTGTGCGCCCCGACTTTTCACTTGAAAGTGTACAGGCATGACGAAGCCCGTCTTCCTTTGAATCAATAACCCAATTGATATCATACCCTGCCCCATAACGGATAAGTTCATCGTCATCATCGTGATGTTCGCCGATTTTAGTAGGCTCTCTGAAATCAAACGGTGTATTTGTCACGTCACGCAATTCTCCTGTCGGAATCATTCCCGCGTCGTAAGCCGTAATACAAGAAGCATTGATTTTCAACACGTGATCCATTACTGTCGTCTTTGCGTCTATTCCGTCAAGATTCCAGTATGCGTGATTTGTTGGAGATATGTGAGTTGCCTTGTCCGTCGTTGCAGTATATTCAATACGCCACACATTGTCGTTCGTAAGAGTATACTTTACACGCATCACGACATTGC
Organism: Kiritimatiellia bacterium; assembly: GCA_017646325.1. Lineage (GTDB taxonomy): Bacteria > Verrucomicrobiota > Kiritimatiellia > RFP12 > UBA1067 > RGIG9934. The sequence goes on along the minus strand of JAGCMU010000105.1, from coordinate 10,392 downwards.
CAGGATATCCCCCTTCTCCGTCGGGCGAAGAAATTTCAAAAATAATTCCGACTCCGTTTTTATCTTGAAACTCTTCGACACATTCCCAAACTTGAAGAGAAAAACCTTTTAATCCGCCGTGAAGAGCGCACGGGATGCCTGACGGAGCATTGTTTAATTCCAATTGGTATTTTTCGCCGTCGATTAAAAACGTCCCGTTTGATCCAATGCGATTTCCATAACGGCCTACAGCTGCGCCATAATAAGTTCCGCCGTTTTCAGCGACGTATTCATCAAGCGTTTCCCAGCCAAGCGTAACATTTTCAAGCTTTCCATTTGCATCCGGGACAAAAGCCTTTATCAATCGGGCCCCGTAGCTAGTGAACCACAATTCAATTCCGTTTGCATTTTTCAATTTCCAAACATAAACTTCCTTGTCTTCAAACTTTCCCCACAAAGAACTGTCTATATTGTAGTTCATAACACTATTCCTTTTTTGATTTCTCTTTTACAAAGAAAATTCGTTTTAAAAAAATACCCCAAAGTGCAACTTGAGTACTCCAGGAATCTTTTATCGGATTAAAATGGCTTGAGGCATTGTCGTTTATATAAATTGCCTCGATCGGGATTTCAATGGGATTCTCCCCCAATACTCGCGCTTTTGCAAGCATCCTAAGTTCATATTCGTAACGATCGCCAGGGATTTCAAGAAACGGTTCAAACAAACTACGCGGGATGCCGCGCAAACCCGTTTGAGTGTCTTTTACAAAAAAGCCGGCAAGGAGCCAAAAGAAAAATCTCGTCCACAAATTTCCAAAAATACTTCTAAACGGAACGCCCTTTAAGAAAACTCTTGATCCAAGGACTAACGCTTTTTCGCTCCCTTCGAGCGCCTCAACGACTTTTTGAATATCCTTTGGACGATGTTGCCCGTCGGCATCTGCAGTCACGATCCCGTCGACAGTTGGAAGGTTTTCAGAAATCCACTTTATTCCCGTTTTTAAAGCCTTCCCCTTGCCGCCATTTCTTTCGTGGACTAAAATCTTTTCCACTTTCCCGCGGATAGAATCGAAAATATGTGCGCATTTTTCAGAAGACCCGTCATTCACTACGACAATCTTGTACGAATACAAAGTCAAGCAATCGATCAACTCGCCCAACTTTTCATCTGGATTGTACGCAGGAATCAATATGACAACGTCTTTGCGCACTTGCCTTCACCACTTATTAAAGAAGACCTTTTGAAACGAGAACCTTGCGAATCTTCTCTCTCTTCTCATCCGTTGTTTCACAAAGAGGCAAACGGAACGTAAGATCGATTTTACCCATTAAAGCAAGGGCTTCCTTAACCATCACAGGATTTGTGTCAATGAAAAGACTCGTAAACAAATCGTAATATTTGAGATGTTCTTCACGCGCCTTTGCCATGTCGTCGTTAAGGGCAAGGCGGATAAAATCACTCATTTCGCGAGGGATAACGTTAGACGCGACAGAAATGACGCCTCTTGCGCCAACAGCAATCATCGGCAATGCCAAACCGTCATCACCCGAGAGGATCGTAAAATCTGGCACTCTGCGCTTAATCTCAGAGACACGATCGACAGATCCTGCAGCTTCCTTGATTGCAACAATGTTCGGATGGGCGGCAAGGCGTTCAACTACTTCAAGAGGAATTTCCTTGCCGCTTCGCCCTGGCACATTGTAAAGGACGACAGGCAAGCCTAAATCGGCAATCGTCATAAAGTGGCGATAAAGCCCTTCAGCGTTTGGCTTGTTGTAGTATGGTGTAACCTGCAGCGTCGCATCAGCTCCACCGACTTCAATTGCTGCCTTCGTAAGAAAAACGGCTTCGCTCGTTGAATTTGCGCCTGTTCCGGCAATGATTTTAACACGCCCGTCTGCATATTCAATCGTCTTTGCAATGACCTTTGCGTGTTCTTCGTGATTCAACGTTGGAGACTCGCCCGTCGTGCCGACAGAACAGACCCCTTCAACACCGCATTCACATTGCCAATCGACCAAACTCTTCAATGCACCATAATCAACCTGTCCATCCTTGTTGAATGGCGTGACAAGAGCCGTTATCGTTCCGTAAAGCTGCATTTCTTCCTCTTTCTTAAGATTGTCTTCAATCGGGAAAAAATCCCGATGAAGACATTATATCTCATTTTTATCGCTTTTGTCTATACGAAGACAAAATGATTATTCCCATTCAATCGTTGCGCATGGCTTTGGAGAAAGATCGTAACAAACACGGTTGACGCCCTTTACTTCAGCCAAAATACGGTCAGTTATTTTCTTGAGAACATTCCATGGGATTTCTTCAATTTCTGCAGTCATCGCATCAATCGTATTCACTGCGCGGATAATCACCGGCCATTCGAAAGCGCGGGCATTGTTTTTCACGCCGACCGAGCGGAAATCAGGAATCAAAGTAAAATATTGCCACACCTTCTTATCGAGGCCGGCGTTAGCAAATTCTTCACGCAAAATCGCATCGGATTCACGAACCGCTTCAAGACGGTCGCGTGTAATCGCGCCTAAGCAACGAACGCCAAGACCTGGCCCTGGGAACGGTTGACGATAAACCATTTCTGCAGGAAGACCAAGTTCAACGCCACACGCGCGAACCTCGTCTTTGAAAAGCTGCAACAACGGCTCAACGAGTTTAAACTGCAAATCAGGTGGAAGTCCGCCGACATTGTGGTGACTCTTGACGACCTTTGCCGTTTTCGTTCCAGATTCCACGATATCGGGATAAATCGTTCCCTGCCCCAAAAATTCAATACCTTCGAGCTTGCGAGCTTCCTCTTCGAAAACGCGGATAAATTCGCCGCCGATGATTTTACGCTTTTCTTCAGGGTCGGCGACATTTTCAAGTTTTGTCAAGAAGCGATCGGTTGCATCGACGTATACAAGGTTTGCACCAAGGTATTTGCCGAATACGTCGCAGACCATTTCGCTCTCGTTCTTACGCATCAAGCCGTGGTTTACGTGAACACAGACGAGCTGCTTGCCGATAGCCTTTACTAAAAGCGCAGCAACGACAGAAGAGTCGACGCCGCCGGAAAGAGCGAGAAGGACTTTTCCTTCGCCTACCTGTTCGCGGATCAATTCAATCTGATCGGCGATAAAGTTTTTCATATTCCAATTCGCTTCAGCCTTGCAGACATCGAAAAGCCAAGTTTTAAGGGCGTCAGCGGACGGCATTGCCGCCAAATTCTCGCACTTCGCAGTAGGATGATCAATTGCCATCACTGGAAGACCCAAATCATAAATTGCAGGATCGACTTCAACTGCCGTTCCATCGACGATACGATTTTCGCCGCCATATAAAATCACGCCTTTTACATTCGGCAATGATTTTAATTTTTCACACGTGATATCGTGTGGGTGAATTTCACTATATACGCCCTGCTCGCGAATTGCACGGGCAAGGACTGTGTTTTCTGTCGATCCGAGATCGAGAATAACTATCATATCCTGTTTCATTGGATAATGTCCTTCTTTTGTTTTTTACAAATTTCAATTTTTTTGATTTCAACTTCTTCCTCGTCTCCGCCATATGGAGGAGGTGAAACGCGGCCAGAATATTCCCATCTGCCACCCCATGAATCTTCTGCCATAGTTTGCAGATATTCTCTCTTGCCTTCATTCCAAATCATCCACGCGATGAAGATGGAGATAAAACCAAAAGAACCGCCCGAAAACATCGCATGAAGCCCGCGCAAGCCGATAAGAATGGCCGTCGCCCTGCCGACTATCATCGCTATGTAAGTCGCCTTGACGCGCGTTGTGAATATGCGCGCTATACAGCGGAAAATACGTCCGCCGTCCATAGGAAAGCCTGGAAGCAAATTAAAACATCCTAAAATAAAATTAGTCCACATTGAATAATAAAACACGGTGTGGAAAAATTCATCAAACCCTTTTACCACGATTCCCTGAACAGCATTCATTCCGCCAAAAAGGAAAAGAACGAAAAACGACAATCCCGCAAGCATGAATGACACCAAAGGACCTGCCGCCGCCGTCAAAAATTCCTGATAGGCTTTTCTGGGCATAGAAGAAAGGGACGCGCAGCCGCCCAAAAAGGAGATTGTGATATCGCGCGTCTTGTATCCAAACGCCCGCGCCGTGAGAGCGTGCCCCAATTCGTGCAACACTATGGAAATGGCAAGAACTAATCCACACGCAATGCCATAAGCGAACGACCCGAAACTTGTAGCAAAAAGAAACAAAATGAGAAGAAATGAAATTTCCGTATACACGGGAATTCCAAAAGCTTCGCAAATCTTATATTTCAGTTTGAACATGGAAATATTATACCAAAAGTAAGGTCGCTTTCAGAAAGAAAAAATGAATACATTTGTATTTTTTTTACTCGCTTTTAAGCTCGCGCATGATCATTGCGGATACGGCATCTTTAATATCGTAGTTTTTATAACACAAAGCATACACCAAATTACAAATAGGCATCTCAACATTTAGTGTTTTTGCAATTTCGTAAACGACCTTCGAATTCCAGACGCCTTCTGCGACCATTTGCATTGAAGAGAGGATCTCTCCAATCTTTTCCCCCCTTCCAAGTCTCTCGCCCACGGAATGGTTGCGGGAATGCTTCGAAGTACAAGTGACGATCAAATCACCAATACCTGCTAAACCTGAAAGCGTTTCAGGATGACCTCCATACGCAAGCACAAAGCGTTTCATCTCCACAAGCCCGCGGGTAATGAGGGCTGCACGGGTATTGTCGCCAAAACCCATTCCGTCAGAACAACCTACCGCTATAGCAAGAACGTTCTTAACAGCTCCGCCTATTTCCACTCCCGTTGGATCAGGTGACGTGTAAACACGGAAAAGCGGACCAGACCAAATTTCTTGAACTCGTTTTGCCTTTTCTTCATCCTCACACGAAGCGACAATCGCCGTAGGAATGCCTCGTGCGACTTCTTCCGCGTGAGTAGGACCTGCAAGCACCACGATTGATTTTACGCCCAATATTTCAGAGCCTAAATCAGTCATACGCCTATTAGTCTTTTCACACAAACCCTTCGTGATCGAAACGACAAGCATATCTTCTGTGATGAGGCCTTTAAAGCCTTCCACGACAGAAGTGAAATATTTTGAGGGCGGCGCCAATACGACAACTTCCGCACCGCTTAGAGCCTCTTTTTTGTCTGAAGTTAAATTTAAATTGTCAGGAAGCGCAATACCTTTGAGAAACTTATCGTTTCTACGGGTATTACGCATTTCCTCAATATAGTCGGGGAACGCACCCCACATCGTTACTTCATGGCCGTATCCGGCAAGTAACAACGCATTGGCCGTTCCCCAACCGCCATCACCAATAATTGTGATTTTCATTTATCCTTATTTCTTATTTCTTCTTTGCCGCACGGAAATATTCGAGCATCGTACGGGCAATAAGCTGCTTACCACGATCGTCGTTGTGGGCGGCGTCACGCTTGAACCAATCAAGTGGTTTGCGTGAATTTGCAATCACCTTGCCTGGAGGCGTTGAAACGTTCCACAAAGTAACGCCCGTTTGCTTAACGGCCTTTTCCTGATATCCGCGGCGGAAATATTTAAAGCCTCTAGTTGCATTCTTCGGTGGATAGCTGCAGTCCTCTTCATTCCATTTGACATCGTCTGGAGACGTGCGCCATTCATAGCTTGGAGGCGGTGTTGCGACACAAACTTCAATACCTGCCGCCTTTGCGCGTTCAATCGTCGTAACCATACGCTCGAAAGCAACATCGTCATTACATCCGACATTGTTTGAAATACCGCCAATGATAACGAGATCGGGGTTGTGACGCGTTACGTATTCTTCGAATTTATCCTTTTCATAATAATACCAGCAGCCTGTTGAACCGCGAACGGAAATGATAAATTCAACATTTGGAAACTCGCGCTGAACGAGAGCGGAAAGATTGCCGCAATAGGTGTCGTTCATGATGGAGTCGCCCAAAAGCACGATGCGAAGTGGCTTACCTGAAATGAGTTTTTCCTTTGATTTTGGAAGCTTGTCCCATGAAGAGGCAGGTGCTTCATAATTCAACTGAGGCAATGTCGCATAGAAATCATCGCACCATTTTGCAGCGGCGCAATTTGGAATTTTCGTGAAAGTCACATCCTTTACGGAAACGCCCTTCTTGCTGACAAATGCAAGCTGCGCGCTCTTTGCATAGCGGATGACTGGAACGACTACCGAATATTCCTTCCATTCCTCAGACTGATACAAGCGGCTGTTCATATCTGGCAAGAGATTACCCTTTTCATCAAAAAGGTCAACCCACCAAAGTCCATCGACTTCAGCCTTTGCCTTAAATGTCATCTTGCAATATTTTGCACCTTTCAAATCGATCTTCTGCGATTCAATTCTTCCACCCTTTGATTCGTAATATCCTTCAAAAGGAATATAAACGATCTTTCCAGCCTCACTGCGTTTAAGGCGCCATCCCGTCTTTTCGCTTGCGATACCTTCGCTCTTGAATAAGAGACAATCGCTCTTCTTTGCATCACACGACGTCGATGACGTACAGCCGTCAAACAAAGCGATTGCAGACGCCGCAATCACTGCCATCATTATTTTCTTCATATTTTTTCTCTCCTTTGATTATCTACAAAAAATTATTTTTTCTTACAACACTTTGTGCCCTCTTCGGCAGCATCCTTTGACTTAAGAAGGATATCGTTTGCACCCTTGTTTTCAGAGAACTCCTGAGAATAAACTCTGATTTTGTTTTTAATTTCAGGAACAGACCAGTTTTTGGCAAATGAGAAATAGTACTGACTGCTCTTTTTGTCCGGATTGTGAAGATGGCAAAGTTTGTTCGCCTCTTCAATAAGAACGATCGCCTTTTCCAAATATTTGATTGCGGATTTAAGAGCTTCATCCCCTGCTCCATTCCAATAGTCGGCGATATTTACAAGCCCGCGCTGATGCTCCACCATCGCGGCAAGATCGACCTTTTCAAATCGGCAGCGCTTAAGTTCAAGATTGGCAATGTAGGAACTCGTTCCCTTCATTGAACTTGAATTGATCTCGAGAATATTAAAAGCATTTACGAGAATATCCCTTCCCAAGCGTTGCGCCTCGATGAGGGCTGCGCCCCCATTGCCGCTTGGTCGCTCAGGCATAAAGCGGTAATCGAAATAAAATTTGGAAGGAACATCGCAAACGCTGAACGCCGACTGATACGCGGACGCGCGAGTGTCGAGATAACGATACCACGTTTCCCAATCGCCTTCTTGGTCTGTCAACATCGAAGCAAGGCGACGGGTAATCGTTTCGCGGGTATGATCTCTTTCCCACGCGAGAACGGAATGCGCAAGCATATTCCAGTCAGGAGCGAGAAGTTCGCCGCCCACCTGCAAAGACATCCACGCTTCAATGCCGGCTTTTTCGTACGTGTCGGCATCTCCAATCAACACCGACGGCAAATATGGGGTGTGTCCGCGATAAAGGAGTTTGTCGTTGTAATATTCAAAGGTATGGGAATTATCAATGCCTTTATAGCGCTCGACCCATTCATTGAGAGCCTTGAGGTAATGTGTATTGAGAGCGCATGAAGAATCATTGAGCGCGTGAGCGTAACAACGTTCGCGAGGCGCGAAGAGGAGGAAGCAAAGAGGATCCGGGGCAATCGTCCAAGACGGGAACATCGTGTCGTGATAGGCGATTGCAGGCACGCGCAGCTTGGCACCCATCTCACGAATCGCCTGAGCTTCGAGATTCATCGTGTATTGAGATTGGTCGGTTGCGGTAAGAGCGCGGCAACGAGAGCACATGCACCACCCCCCTGCAGGCAAGTCGTCCGCCCAGGCGTGGACGGCATGGTATCCGTTTTCAACGGCAGGGGAGATTTTTTTCTTAAAGTTTTCCTTTACGATTTTACGCGTTTTTGGATTGGACGGACAGAAATTGGAATCCTTGAGACGTTTTCCGCCAAAATCTTCAGGCTGGAACATACGAAAAAGCTCAGGCTCGGACTCATATCTCGCACGGGGAAGGCAATCGCTCATTCCGTGCCCGCCGACCTCAAGGCGAAAGCCGAGGATTCGAGCAAACTCCTCCTCGGGAACTTTCGTCCCCGCAACGTGCGCACAAAGGGAATTGAAACGCAACTTGGCAAGGAAGTGATACCATTCGCGGCAAGAAGAGATAACCCATTTGCTCGAGGAAAAAATCCCGCGATAGGCAAAGCGCGGATTTTCAGTCCATTGCCCGACTTCAAGATTTTCAAGCTTTGCCGGGATGACTTCCCCCTTTTCGCCAGGCATAACGAATGCAAAACCCAACTTTTCGGCGAGGGAATATAAGCCGTTGAGAACACCCTTCTCCGTGCGAGAAGAGACAACATAACCGCTATGCGCCACTGAGATAGCGTAACCATCGTGATTGACACTTGAAATCGACGGTTTTACCGGGCTTTCTTTTTTGCTGTCAACAATAATCGTCAAGGAATACGGAGAATCGGACACGCTTACAGTACAATCCACGTTTGCCTTACCCATAAGGCGAACAGCTTCATTCTTTGCGAAATCCAAGGTAGAGGAATAATCGCCTGACCACCCCACAAGCGAAAGAGCCATTGAAACCAATACAAATACTTTCTTCATATTTTTCTCCTTGATAGTATTGCCAGTTTGAAGAATAATAACACATTATCTTTTCCGTAGCAAGTGTAATATTCTTGAAAGAAATGAGGTTTAGTAAATTTTCCAGTTGGCAAAACGCAAAAAATTCGGTATTATATATAGATTATTGTTTCGGAAAAATAGGAGTTAAAAAATGGCAAATATCAAAGGCGGCCGTGCCGCCCGTAAACGCGACCGTCAGGCCGCTAAGGCTAACAAGTGCAATGTTGCAGTTAAGACCAAATTGCACACTGGTCACAAGCGTCTCTTCAAGAAGGCTGACGCAGGCGATCAAGCAGGTGCAGAACGCGAATTCAGAGAATTTGTAAGCGGTCTTGACAAAGCGGTAAAGAAAGGTGTCATCACCAAGAACACTGCAAACCGCAAAAAATCTCGCGCTCAAGCTAAGATGAACAAAATGATGGCTGCTGCAGCCAAGTAATAGAATAAGGAGACTGATAACATGGCGAAAAAAACTCTCCGCGACGTTGAGCTTAACGGTAAGCGCGTTGTGATGCGTGTCGATTTCAACGTTCCTATGGCCAAAGACGGCTCTGGCAAGATTACTGACGATACACGCGTTCAAGCAGCCCTTCCTTCCATCAAGTATGTGCTTGAAGAGGGTGCATCGCTTGTTCTTATGTCTCACCTTGGCCGTCCAAAGGGCAAAGGCTACGAAGCTGAATTTTCTCTCAAGCCAGTAGCTGACCACCTTGCTGCGTGCCTCGGAAAAGAAGTAAAGTTCGCTCCTGATTGCATGGAAGCCGATGAAATCGTCGCTTCTCTCAAGCCAGGCGAAGTTTGCTTGCTCGAAAATACCCGCTTCTACAAGGCGGAAGACGGTAAGGTAAAGAAGGATGATCCTAAGAAGGACATTCACCTTACTGAAGAAGAATACCAAACAAAGAAAGCAGAACTCAAGGCTGCACGCGAAGCAATGGCTAAGAAGCTCGCCTCCTACGGTGACGTTTACGCCAACGACGCATTCGGTACTGCCCACCGTGCACACGCATCTACTGCAGTTATCGCTGATTACTTGCAGCCGGCAGTTTCTGGTTTCCTCTTGGAAAAAGAAATCAAGTTCCTCGGTGATGCCGTCGAAAATCCTGTTCGTCCATTTGTTGCAATCCTCGGTGGCGCAAAGGTAAGCGACAAGCTTGCAGTTGTCAAGAACCTCCTCAACAAAGTGGATACTCTCATCGTCGGCGGAGGCATGGCTTTCACATTCCTCAAGGCTAAGGGCATCAATGTCGGCAATTCTCTTTGCGAAGACGAACAGATCGCTTACGCAACTGAAATGCTCAACGCAGCAAAGGAAAAAGGCGTTAACTTCCTTCTCCCTGTTGACAACATCGTTGCTGACAAGTTCCCAGCTGAAAAGGATGCATCTGACATTCAAATGAAGGTCGTTGAAGGAAATATCGAAGACGGTTGGATGGGCCTTGATATCGGTCCTAAGTCTATCGAACTTTTCGCAGACGCTGTTAAGAATGCAAAGACCGTTGTTTGGAATGGTCCTATGGGCTGCTTCGAATTCGCACCTCTTTCTAAGGGCACATTCGGTGTTTGCGATGCCGTTGCAACTGTTAAGGCAAACGGCGGTATCTCCATCATCGGCGGTGGCGATTCTGTAAGCGCAGTCAAGAAGAGCGGCAAGGCTGCTGAGATGACTCACATCTCCACAGGCGGCGGCGCTTCTCTCGAGTACATCGAGGGTAAGGTTCTCCCCGGTATCGACTGCCTCAACGACAAGAAGATCGGCAGAAC
>JAGCMU010000104.1 GCA_017646325.1 Kiritimatiellia bacterium | reverse complement strand
CCATATCAATATTTTCGGCGGGCGCGGGGCGCCCGCCCTACCATTAAAATTGCCAAATTGTCAAACAGCCTCTTCCCAGTCCTCCGTAGTCTCGCGAAGGAGGATGTCAAACTGCCTACAAAAACCTACCAAAATTATTCATTATTCATTCTTCATTATTCATTAATTAAAATCGGTATAAGTGCTTGGGCCCAAATATCATAGCCTTTTGTGGTGGGGTGAAGAGTATCGAACATCAGCTCTTTTGGAATTTCTCCATCATCTCCAATATATTTATCCCATAAATTCAACCGCACGAGATTCTTGTCTTCGAGCTTTTTTATCGCAGAAGAAAGTTCGTCGTTGATGTCCTTGGCGTACTTTCGATCTGCCGCTCCTTTGAGTCCTCTTGGAAAAACGTCCATTAGTACTATTTTGGCGTCAGAAGTTTTTTCGCGGACACGGCGGCATACCTCAACAATGCCAGAGGCTATTTCCTTTGGTGTGTTTGCGGGGAATGGTGTTTTTTGTCCAGGCATCATATTGTTTGTTCCGATGTTGATGACTACGACACGCGGGCTTGTGCCATCCATCTCGCCATGAGAAAGGCGCCAAAGAACGTTTTGTATACGATCCCAACCAAAACCCATATTAAGCGGACGATATTTTCCAAACCAATATTCAAAGCGCTCTTTTACATTGCCGCGAAGGGAATCATTTGCATCCCACCCGTGTGTAATGGAGTCTCCGATAAAGACGATTTGCGGATCGAGCGAGCGTTGTTTTTTTACGATTTCTTCGTGCCGCTTGAACCAGTCGTAACTGTCTTCTTCTAACTTTGCCCGTGGCAATAGAGCTGTATTGCGTTTCGTATTACGGAAAGAGTCAACGGAGTTAATCCAAAAGTCCGCCATCTTGAAATGCGCGGCGGGTGTAGGATGAAAGAAGTCCCAAAACCAATAATGTGTATTGGGATTCAATTTTACGAGGTCCTCCGAGAATAGTTTTTGGAAGGGGACAAAGGCACAATTGAATTCATACGCAAGTTTTGCAACAACGTCTTGGCGGCGGCAAAATTCCGGGCTTGAATCTGTTGGAATACGGAAGGGTTCGCAAAGAATGATTTTTACATTTGGATTAGCTTTCTTTGCATCTATCACTAATCTGCGAAGGTTTTTCTCGTAATCTTCGCACGATACTTTTTGCGGAAGGTTTTCAAGATAATAAAAATAATCGTTGATGCCTACGAGAATCGACACGTAATCAGGGGTGAGAGAAGTTCCCTTTTTAAGCCCCATAGCACATTCGTACCCATTCTCTTTTACCGTATAGGGAAATGCATCGCGAGACCAGCGTTCCACCAAATTTGAACTTGTGTCGCCGCTTTTCCCTCGATTGGCAAAATGGAGAAGGTCGTTTGGGCGGAGTGCTTGATAACGAGATGCGATTTCGCAAGCGTATCCGTGTCCATAAACATGGTTCATATCCCCGCCATGCATACCATCTGTTATTGAATCGCCTTGAAAAAGTATTATTGATTTTTCTTCAAATATTTGAGGGGGTGTTGTTGACCCCAAAACGCTTAATGCTATTGCCGTACCAATAAACATTGCTATGTTTTTCGTATTCATTTTTTCACTTTCTTTTTTATGCGATACATACCTTGTGAAGATTGAGAATTATACCATTTTACTTGGAGAAAAGAAAGGGAACATTGAGGCGGGACGGTAGGGGAATAGTGTTTTTAAAAAAAAGGATTGAATATTTTTTTCCACTCTATATAACGCGTTTCCAAATTGCATTCGGAGAAAGTGATGAGCCTGCGACTGCGTGTATGGATATAATTTTCAAATCAGGTTCTGTTCCAAAGAATCTTGATGCTGTTGGCATTATCGAGCGTGCCGGCGAAAAGAAATACTACTCTCCTCGTTATTGGCGATTTATGGCAGAGGATAGGGAATAGAGAAACGGGGCTTGAAAAAATATCTTTCTTGTATATATGGTAAGAAGGTGATAAAATATTACCTCAAAAAAATAACAAAAGAGGTATACCCCAAATGAATCAAGAAGCATGGAAAAAAGTGGAGGCGGCGATTGCGTCTTCGAAGGATTTAACGATTAAAGACATGTTTGCAGCAGATCCTGCACGTGCTCAAAAATATACGCTTAAGGCTGCCGGCTGGATGCTTGACTATTCAAAGAATCGCATTGATTCATCTGTTATGAAGTCTCTTATCAAGCTTGCAGAAGCTTCAAATCTCAAGGCTGAAATCGAGAAGATGTTTACCGGCAAGAAGATTAACGCCACAGAAAACCGTGCTGTTCTTCACACTGCTTTGCGTAACATGGATCCAAAGGCCCGTGTGAATGTCGATGGCAAAAACGTAATGCCGCAAATCCGCAAAGTCCTTGCAGATATGGGTGAATTCGCCACTTCCGTACGTACCGGCAAACACCGTGGTTTTACCGGCAAGAAGATTAAATACATTGTAAATATCGGTATCGGCGGTAGCGATCTCGGGCCCGCGATGGCAACGATCGCCCTTGCGCCTTTCTCCAAGCGTTCAATCAAGAGCTTCTTCGTTTCTAATATCGACTCAACCCACCTTGCAGAGGTTCTTCGCGAAGTCCGTGCAGACCAGACTCTTTTCATCGTCGCATCAAAGACATTTACGACTCTTGAAACGATGACGAATGCACAAAGCGCCCGCGCTTGGCTCATTGAAAAACTTGGCGACAAGAAGGCTGTCGCAAAACACTTTGTCGCGGTTTCCACTAATGCCGATGAAGTTTCCGCTTTTGGTATTGATGTTAAAAACATGTTTGGTTTTTGGGATTGGGTCGGTGGAAGATATTCTCTTCCAAGCGCAATCGGCCTATCTCATATGATTTCAATCGGGCCAAACAACTTTAAGCGTTTGCTTAAAGGTTATTGGAAGATGGATAAGCATTTCCGTACGGCATCATTGGGACGCAATATGCCGGTATTGCTTGCGTTGCTCGGCATCCTTTATTCAAACGGTTATGGCGCGGAATCGTATGCAGTGTTGCCATACGAGCAGTATTTGAGCCGTTTCCCTGCATACCTTCAACAGCTCGATATGGAATCGAACGGCAAGGCGGTCACAAAGGACGGCGAAAAGGTTACGTACGCTACGGGGCCTATCGAATGGGGTGAACCGGGAACGAACGGTCAACACGCTTTTTATCAGTTGATCCATCAAGGTACGCGCCTTATTCCATGCGACTTCATCGGTTTTTGCAAGACGCACAATCCGATTGCCGATCACCACGATAAACTCATGGCAAATCTCTTTGCTCAAACCGAAGCATTGGCATTTGGTAAAACTGCAGAACAATGCCGTGCAGAAGGGGATCCTGAAAACTTGATTCCTTTCAAGACGTTTGAAGGAAACCGTCCAACGAACACTCTTTTGGCGGATGCGCTCACGCCGGAAACGCTTGGCGCTCTCATCGCACTTTATGAACACAAGATTTTCGTTCAAGGCGTAATTTGGAATATTTATTCTTTTGACCAATGGGGCGTTCAGCTTGGAAAAGTTCTTGCAAAGAACGTGCTTGACGATCTCGTCGCGAAAAAGGCGAAGAAGCTCAAACACGATTCTTCAACAAATGCCCTCATCACGCACTACCGCAAAGTTCTCGGGCGTGACGCATAACATTCATAATTTAAGGATAAACAAAGATGAAGTGGACAAAGACTCTTATCAATACTCTCCGCGAAGATCCAGGTGATGCGGAAATCGATTCCCATAAGCTTTTAATGCGTGCCGGGATTTGCCGCAAAAACGGCGCGGGGCTTTTCACTTTCATGCCGCTTGGTATGCGTTCGCTTCGCAAGATTGAACAAATCGTTCGCGAAGAAATGAATAGGGCCGGCGCTCTTGAAATTCTCATGCCTGCTCTTCAACCTGCAGAACTTTGGCAAAAGACCGGCCGCTGGGATACTATGGGAGCGAATATGTTCCGCCTCAAAGATCGCGGCGATCATTTTATGGCGATGGGACCTACGGCAGAAGAAGAAGTTACTGATTTGATGACGAATATTATCTCGTCTTATCGTCAGCTTCCCGTTACGGTTTACCAAATCCAAACTAAATTCCGCGATGAGACGCGTCCGCGTTTTGGCTTGATGCGTTCCAAGGAATTCATCATGAAAGACGGCTACAGTTTTGATACGGATGCAGAAGCTGCAGATAAAACGTATTGGAATATGTACAAGGCATACGAAAAAATCTTTGCCCGCTGCGGGCTTAAGGCGACGCCCGTTCAAGCAGACGGCGGCGATATGGGCGACAGCATGACGCATGAATTTCACGCTCTCGCCGATGCCGGTGAAGACGGAATTGCAAGCTGTCCATCATGTGGATACGCCGCAAATCTCGAAAGAGCGGAACGTAAAATAGAAGAGCGTAACGATGCTGAATGCCCTGCGTATGAAAAGGTTGCCACGCCCAACAGCCGCACAATCGAAGAGGTTGCGTCTTTCTTCTCTTTGCCGCCGACTTCCTTTGTGAAAACTCTCGTATATGTGGCGGACGGTACTCCTGTAATGGTTTGCGTTCCTGGCGATCGCGACGTAAACGAAGTGAAGATGAAACGTCTTTTAAGCGCTAAATCTTTTGCGCTTGCCGATGCTCGCACAGTAGAAGAAGTTACCGGTGCTCCAGTCGGTTTTGCCGGTCCCGTAAAACCAGCAAAGGCTGATATTAAAATTTACGCAGACTTCTCTTTGAAGGGCGCTCGCGGTATGATCGTCGGAGCAAATGAAGGCGATAGCCACATTAAGAACGTTGACCTCGCCCGCGATGCGTCAATTGAACAGTATGCGGATATTGTTATTTGCGGAGCAGGGGATATGTGTCCCAAGTGTGGCGCAAAGATGGAGCTTAAGCGCGGTATTGAAGTAGGCCAGGTATTTAAACTCGGTACGAAATATTCTGATGCGTTCCATACGGTTTATAAAGATGAAAACGCGACGGAAAAAATTTGTATCATGGGCTGCTATGGCGTAGGCGTTACACGCACGCTTCAGGCTGTAATCGAACAGAGCCACGATAAAGACGGCATCATTTGGCCTGCGTCAATTTCTCCATATCAAGTTGTCATTGATTTGCTCGATCCAGACAATGAAGAAGTCGTAAAAGTTTCTGACGAACTTGAAAAGACGCTTGAAGATGCGGGAATCGATGTCATCGTTGACGACCGTCAAGATCGTCCAGGTGTAAAGTTCAAAGATGCCGATTTGATCGGATTTACCGTTCGGGTCGTCGTTGGAGCAAAAGGGCTTTCCAAAGGTGGCGTTGAAATAAAACGACGCGACCAATCGAAGGAAGAGATGAAAATCGTTCCTCCAGACCAGGCGTTTGATGTTATCAAGGAATTGCTTGTGTAACATCTGACAATTATGGAAACGCTCTCGAAAGAGGGCGTTTTAAATTTAACGGATTGTGAAAATGGAAAATAAATCGGCACTCGTTTTGGGATATGGCTGCAGTGGGAAAGCGGCCGAAAAGCTCTTGTCGGCAAATGGCTTTTCTGTGTGTGTGTGGGATGAAAAAAACGAAGCGTATCCTAACCCCGATAATTTAAACGCTTTTTCTTTTGCGGTACTTTCACCTGGCATTTCTTTGGAAAGCGAAATGGTGAAGAGCTGCCGAGCGTCTTCACTTGAGCTTATCGGCGAATTGTCGTTGGCCGCGCGGTATTGGAAAGGGCGTACTGTTGCGATAACCGGTTCAAAGGGAAAATCAAGTGTAGTTAAATTGATTGCCGATACGCTGTCTCGTTCCGGGAAAAATGCAGTTGCGTGCGGAAATTACGGCGTGCCGTTTTCCGATGTCGCTTTTTGCAAACACAGTCCAAACGATATTGCCGTTGTGGAAGTCAGCACATTTCAGATGGAAAGTGTTGACGGAGAATTTTTCAAGCCCGATTTTGCCGCCTTGATCAATTTACAGGAAGACCATATCGATCGTCATGGTACGCTTGCGGATTACCACGCGTTAAAATTGAAGATGTTAAAAATTTCACAATCATCTATCGTCGCTCAAGGGTGTATGGCATCTTTGAGCGACGGGCGAAATGTTTTGGTGGAAGATTTGATGCCGAATGTAGAAGTCGCTAATCAAGTGGAAAAGCACATTATTGAAGGGTCGTATTTCGACAACGGCATTTTGCATAAAAACCTATCTTGCGCAGTGGCGTTGATGAGAAAGCTTTCCTTGAGTGACGACGAAATAAAGGCGGGATTGGATAATTTTATTCCATTGCCACATAGAATGTGTAAGGTTTGTCAGAGTAATGGAGTCGAATATTTCGATGATTCGAAAGCGACATCCTTATCCGCATTGGCCGCGGCGATCGAGATGACTCCCGAAAATATTCCCGTAAGATTGATAGCGGGTGGACTTGCAAAGGGGGATGACCCGAAAAAACTTGTATCTTTGTTGGCGAAAAGGGTTAAAAAAGTGTATCTTATCGGCAAATGCGCAAAAGATTTTTTTGATACATGGAAAGACTATGTTCCATGTGAAATTTATGGTATAATGGAATGTGCTGTGGATGCAGTAATGCATGAAGCGAGTGCCGGGGAGAGAGTTTTGCTTTCACCTGGTACGGCAAGTTTTGATCAATTTAAAAGTTACGGTGAACGCGGCGATGTATTTGCCAATCTTGTCCGCTCAAGATTGGATGGTACATTGTTGAACACCAAATAAAAATGAGGAATAGAGAGATGAAGTCTCAAACATTAGGTATTGTTTTGGGGATAAACGTAGCATTAGCATGCCTTGTAATGCAAGGATGTAAGGCTGTTAAGCCTGGCACTGTCAAGCCAGGTCCAGATCCGGTAATTGTTGAAACGGATACTGCAGAAAAGGAACCTGTTAAAGAAGTCAAAGAAGTTCCTGAAGAAAAAATTGAAGTAAAAGAAGAAGTTGAAACAACAAAAGTTGAGCCGCTTCCGCCGCCACCCCCACCAAAGCCTGTAGTAAAGCCTTTGCCGCCACAGACTGTTTCCTCTGCAAAGACAATCGATTACGTTATCAAGTCAGGAGAAACTCTTTCCGGTATCGCATGGCGTCACGGTGTTAAGGTTGGCGATATTTTGGCAGTCAACCCTGGCATGAATAAAAATCGTATTTTTGCTGGTCGTAAAATCAAGGTTCCTTCAAACGGTAAGGCCGTTGCTTCTTCTGCAAAGCCTGCTTCAAAACCAGCGGCAAAGTCAACGTCCGCAAATATCAAGGCGCCTGCAAAATCTAAAGCATCTGCATCTGCATATACTGGCCCAACGAAGGAATACGTAGTTAAAAGCGGTGATATCCTTGGTAAGATTGCTTATGCAAACGGAATCACAATCCGTCAGCTCAAGGAACTTAACGGCCTTAAAAACAACAATCTTCGCATCGGTCAGAAGTTGAAAATTCCAGCCGAAAAGGTTGTCGCTAAAAATGCAAAGGTTGAAAAAACCGATGACATGAAGGCTGTTGCTCCAACAGCAAAGGTTGAACAGAAGAAGGCTGCTGAAAAAGTTGAAACTCCAGCAGTTGAAACTTCTGTAGTTGAAGAAAAGGCTGTGGCGGCACCAGTTGCAGAAGAAAAGAAGGATGCCGTTGAAGCTCCTGCAGTTGAAGCGACTGTTGAAGCAGAAAAGCCAGCTGAAGTCGCAGTTGAAGAAAAGCCGGTTGAAAAGAATCCTACTTACGTCGTTAAGGAAGGCGAAGATCTTCTTTCTGTTGCAATCAACTTTTCCGTCAGTCCTGGCGCGATTGTAAATCTCAACAACTTGACTCCAGATGCAAAGCTTACTCCTGGTCAAGTATTGAAGCTTCCAGAAAACGCAAAGCCTGTCAAGGAATAAGTTTTAAGTAAGTTGGAATTGGTGACTTTGTCGTGCGTGGTTGTCGTATAGGAATAATCTTATGTGTTGCAGCTCTGTTATGCTATGGATTATTCATGATATTTTCGGCAACTGAATTGCGTTGCGGTTCTGGTGACTTATTTCAATTCGTTAAAAAACAAGGTATCGCGATCGGAGCAGGTCTCATCGCGGCCTTGTTTTTCTATTTATTCGATTACCGCCTTTGGAAGAAATATTGGAAACTTTCGTTATTCTTTTACATCGTAGTTATTGTTCTTTTAGCGCTTCCTCTTTTCGGGGACGGCGTAAAAGGTTCTAAACGATGGATCGAATATGGCGGATTCAGTTTCCAGCCCAGCGAGTTGGCAAAATTCGCCAGTATCTTGCTTACGGCAACGTATATCAGTATTTTCGGGTGGAAGATAAATACCGTAAAAGTGTTTCTGTTATGGTATACGGCGATACTTGCATGTGCGGGCTTGATCGTATTGGAGCCTGATTATGGTGCTGGACTTATATTTTTAGCGTTGGCGTTTCTTACGATGTATGTCGGCTCTCTCGAGTATAAGTTTTTAATTCCGTCTATCTTTGTGCCTGTTGCTGTTATTGCCGTTATTGTGTGTTGTTTCGATGATAACCGGATACGGCGAATTCGTGAAGCGACTCAGGATGGATCGTATTCTCATCAACAAAATGCGGCGCTGGTGGCAATTCAAGAAGGTGGGCTTTATGGCGTAGGGTATAATGCGTCAAACCAAAAATGGGGCTGGCTCCCCGAAGCTCATACCGACTACATTTTTTCTATTGGCGCTGAAGAATTGGGGCTCTTGCGTTTCACCATACCAGTTATTTTACTATTCTTGATGATTTTGTTTTTTGGCTTGAGAATTGCATATTTAGTGCCGGATAAACATGGCAAAATGATTGCTTATGGAATGACGGTATTGATTGTCGGACAGGCTGGATTCAATTTCTGTGTCATTGCAGGGTGGGGCTTTTCCAAGGGGATTGCATTGCCTTTTATATCGTATGGCGGATCAAATGTAATAATTGCTCTTTCGGCTATTGGTGCTATTTTGAACGTGTCTCGTCAAAATACATTGCAAAATAAACGAATCAGGAGTAAAATATTAAAGACAAATTTTAAAAGAGGAGGAAAATAAAAATGTCTCGTGTATATAATTTTTCTGCAGGTCCTGCGGCTTTACCGCTTGATGTATTGCAAGCAGCTCAGAAAGATTTGATTGATTATAAGGGTTGCGGTATGTCCGTAATGGAGATGTCGCACCGTGGTAAAGATTATGATGTAATCCATCAGGAAGCAATTGCAACGTTCAAGGAACTTTGCGGTCTTAATGACGATTGGTCTGTTTGCTTCATTCAAGGTGGCGGATCTATGCAATTCGCAATGATTCCAATGAACTTCCTTACAAAGGATGGCTCAGCCGATTACATCAATGCGGGTGCATGGAGCAGCAAGGCCGTTAAGCAGGCTCAAATGTTCGGTAACGTGAATGTCGTTGCAAACTGCCAGAAAGATATCCCAACTCGCATGCCTGAAAAGGATGAATGCAAGTGGACCCAGGGCGCTCTTTATAGCCACATTTGCACGAACGAAACTATCTCCGGCGCGCAGCTTAAGGAAATCCCAGAAACAGGTTCACCGCTTTTTGCAGACATGTCTTCTGATATTCTTTCGTGCGAAAGAGATTATTCAAAATTCTCAATGTTCTATGCCGGTGCTCAGAAGAACCTCGGTCCTTCCGGTATGGCGGTTGTTGCAATCCGCAAGGAACTCGCTGAAAAGGGCGCTGCAACGATTCCGACAATGCTTCAATATCGCACTTACGTAGATGAAGATTCTCTTCACAATACGCCTCCAACTTGGGCAATCTACATTTTCGGCGAAACCATGAAGTGGGTCAAGCGTATGGGTAAGGAAAATCTCTTCAAGCTCAACGATGAAAAGGCTCAAAAGATTTACAATGTTATCGATGCGTCTGGTTTCTATCGCGGAACTGCAAAGAAGGAATTCCGTTCAAATATGAACATCACATGGCGTTTGCCTTCAGAAGAGCTTGAAACACTTTTTGTTAAGCAGGCTGCTGAAGCGGGTATGAAGTCATTGAAGGGTCACCGCAGTGTTGGTGGTATTCGTGCTTCTATTTACAACGCATTCCCAATGGAAGGTGTTGACGCTCTCGTCGATTTCATGAAGGAATTCGAAAAGAAGAACGGTTAATCTTTAAAAGGAAAGAGAGAAAACAAATGAAGAAATTTTTTGCTCTTATTGCACTCGTAGCGTGTGCTGTTTCTGCTAATGCCGAATGTACTTGGGATTGGTGGTTCAATAATGGCGATGCTGATATCAAGGGTTGCGCTCTTGGTATCGCTTCTTCAAACGGTACTGTAAAAGGTGCTCAGGTTAGCCTTTGCGCAAACAAGGCTAAGTCAGTTGAAAGCGGTGCTCAAGTTGCTATCGGCTATTCTCAAGTCGACACCTTGCGCAGCGGTGCTCAAGTATCGTTTATCACCAAGGCCCGTAAGTCCGCATTGCAATTCGGTCTTGTCTGTTTTAACGAAGGTGGATTCCTGCCGGTATTCGTCTTCTTTAATTTTGATAAGACGATGTTTAAGTCAAGCAAGTAAATATTTTACATAGGGTAAAAAAAAGGCCTGTCAAACCACTTGAGTTTAAAGTGTTTGACAGGTCTTTTTAATTCTATTAAAATATCAACAAATACTTATTATTCACAAAGAAGAGGTGCTCTGATGAAATTATGTTATCGTACGGTTATCCTATTAGCTGCTGCTTTCTTGTGCTTGCCCTGCATTGCAAAGGAAGATCCTATTACAACGCGCATATATGATATTGTAGTTGTTGGTGATGAGCCAGGGGCGCTCTCTGCTATGTACGTCGCAGCACGCAAAAAATTGAATGTCGCGTGGGTTAGAACGAATGAGAATTTTTCAATTCCTAAAATCGGAGAAAAGAATTTTACTCTTTGCACGGGGCCGCATTTCCGCACAGCCTTTGCGGCGTTTCACCTTCACGAAGCAGGGAAGACACCTGCAGTTCTTGCAGCGGAGCTTAACGGAATTACAAACCTTACGCAATACATTCAAGCATCGGCGGGAAATATAAAGTATTCTGAAGACGGATCGATTTTAAGCTATTCCTTCTCTTCTAAAACAAATGGCGTAATTACTCTCAGTGCACCCTTGTGGGCGGATGGTGGAATGTTTGGATTTGTCGGCGACCTTGCCGCCGTTGAGGCGAGGGATCTCATAGAGCATCGCGAATGCGAGGAGGGGACAATTGCCGTTGCAGGTAAATTTGAAGAATTACACTTTGTGCCGCTTGGCGCTTTTCTCGTGAAATCAGTTCCGAATGTTTTCGTGGCAAGCCGCCGCTTCTCTGCGACGGATGAAGCGAAAGAGCTTATGGAGCTTGATGATGAAACAGACGCCCAGGCAGGTGCAATGGCTGCTTATGCAGCATATTCTATCAAATCCCTTGGATGTAAATTACATGATTTTGCCTCTATAAAAAACCGTTATCTTTCTCTCTTTTGGGAGAATGTTGTTAAAGGTGGTTTTGGCGGAGGCTCAATGACGACTGTCGGGTGGGATTTGTATGAGATGAAAAAACGTAAAATTCCTTCAGTAAAGCGTCGTCCGTTTGAAGTGCTCGGCTGTAGATTTGAAAATGGCAAGTACATTATTCCTGCAGGCGATTATTATCTTGAAGAGCCTCTTGTATTTACAGCCGCTGATTCAGGAACTCCTGCCAAACCAGTTGTTTATGAAGCTGAAGGCCGCGTTACACTTTCCGCAGGGCGCAAGATAACAAATTGGAAAATTCAAAAAGACGGCACGTGGGTCGCGGATGTACCCTGGGCGAAAAAGACGCCATTTCGCCAGCTCTCTTCAAACGGTGAATTAAGCAACCTCGCACGCCACCATAACAAGGGCTTTTTGACGGCGGCGAAAGATAATTTGCCTG
>JAGCMU010000103.1 GCA_017646325.1 Kiritimatiellia bacterium | reverse complement strand
GAAACCTGGTCGCAGATTTTATCGGGATGTCCTTCGGTAACGGATTCGGAAGTAAAGAACTGTTTCATATTTGCATTCCTTTGGTATTTTATATTTTAAAAGTTACGTAGTCATTATATAAGAAAAGCGGTGTAAAATCAAGTCTTTTGTGTAAATAAGTCGTTTTGTTGAAAAACGGGAAAGGAAAAGACGATTCTTTTTTCATCCGTTGTAAAAAAAAGTTGATTCTTTTGTTAAAAGTGCTTAAAACACGCTGAAAAACTTGACTCTATCTGTAATTTGTGGTAAACTACTATGGAGTGAAAATCGGCATTTTTTCGATTTTTTTGTAAAGGAGAAAGTCTTGGGACAAATTATAGTAGTGACCAGTTTGAAAGGCGGCGTCGGTAAGACGGTCCTTTCTTCAAGCCTTTCCTATCGATTGGCTCAGCTTGGAAAGCGTGTGCTTGCCGTTGATATGGATCTGGGTACAGGCGGTCTGGATATTGCCCTTGGCAGAGAAGATTCCGTAATTCCTACTTTCCTGGATCTGCTTGGAGGCGTTGTTCGCGCAGAGGATGCGCTGTTTCCCGGCGATGACGGAGTATATTTTCTTTCTGCACCCGTTTTTTTCAACGAGTCTTCCTTGGATCAGATCAGTCAAGAAAATTTCAATGCCATGCTCGATTATTTGAAGAGTGTTTTCGACGTAGTTATTTTCGATATGCCTGCAGGCGGCGGTGCTGCCTTCCGTTTTTTTGAAGAGTCTGACCGAGTTGATCAAATCCTCTTGGTGAGCACTACGGCACCGACATCTGTTCGCGCTGCCGAGCGTTGCGCTATGCGGCTGAAGAATCCGGAGAAGGCAAAACTCGTTTTGAATTCTTTCCGTGTCAAGAAGCCGGGGGACAATCCTTTTGGCGTGATCGAGGTTATATATCGTACCAGCGTCCCGATTATCGGTGTCGTTCCCTTTGATTCCGGCGCGGAGAAGGCTCTTGCGAAGGGACTGCCTCTTTCCGCGAATCCCAAGAGCGGGGCAGGAAAGGCGATCGGAAACATTTGTTTGCGATTGATGGATGAGTCTGTTCCTTTGTTGGACGGTGTAATGAAAAAGCGTAAGCGAATGCGTTTTTATTGATTTTTTACGGAGGTTTAAATATGCAAATTGCTTTAATTGCACAGGATGATAAAAAAGAATTGATGGCGCAGCTTTGTATTGCTTACTGTGGCATTTTGGCAAAGCATTCTTTGTGTTCTACAGCAACCACCGGAAACTTCATCAAGGATGCAACCGGTCTTGAAATTGAAATGTTTCTGCCGGGAGCAGGTGGAGGTACGGAGCAGATTGCTTCCCGCATAGCTTATGACGAGATTGATCTCTTGCTGTATTTTCGCGATGCAACGGACGAGTTTGATTCCGAGGATGCAAATCTCATCCAGCTGTGCGACACGTACAACATTCCCTTGGCAACGAATCTTGCTACTGCGGAAGCCTTGATCCTTGCTTTGGATCGCGGCGATCTGGATTGGCGAAAGAATTTGAAATAATATACACACGATAAGGAAAGAGAAACTATGCAAAGAACAGGATATTGTGCTTCTTTCGGAGCAAATGACATTGGAAAAAGAGTAAAGGTCTGCGGTTGGGTGCAGAAAATGCGCGATCTCGGCTCCTTGATTTTTATGGATCTTCGTGACCGCAGCGGTATTTTACAGCTTGCTTTTGACGAAAATACACCCAAAGAGGTTTT
>JAGCMU010000102.1 GCA_017646325.1 Kiritimatiellia bacterium | reverse complement strand
GTATTTACAGCCGCTGATTCAGGAACTCCTGCCAAACCAGTTGTTTATGAAGCTGAAGGCCGCGTTACACTTTCCGCAGGGCGCAAGATAACAAATTGGAAAATTCAAAAAGACGGCACTTGGGTCGCGGATGTACCCTGGGCGAAAAAGACGCCATTTCGCCAGCTCTCTTCAAACGGTGAATTGCGCAACCGCGCACGCCACCCTAACAAGGGTTTTTTGACGGCGGCGAAGGATAATTTACCAGATGAATTCGCGCAAGCGCATGGCGCAAGATGGAGTCTTATTTACCGCCAAGGTGATTTCAATCCTAATTGGAAAAATCCGGAAAACGGTGAGCTCATTTCATACGTCCTTTGGACTGATTCGCATCTTAAAATACATTCCGTTGATGCTGAAGCAAACAAGATTAATTTTAAGTATCCCTCCGCAAAAGCACTGTGGGGAATCGATGGAAAGTGGTGGGGTATTCCGCTTTATCGTATAGAAAACTTTCTTGAGATTATGGATGAGCCAGGCGAATGGTATCTTAATATATCTCAAGGGCGCCTTCATTACCGTCCAATGCGAGGAGAAACTCCTGAAAAAACGACGATTGTCGTACCATACCATGAACATGCGGTCGTTTTTGCAGGAACTGTTGATGCTCCATGCGAAAATATAACTCTTAAGGGCGTTCGTATCAGCGATGCTCGTTACGATTTGCCAAGAGGGGAAGTTAACGACATGCAGGCATCTGTTATGGTGAGTGCGGCGGTGTTTATAAAAAATGCAAAATCGGTAATTATTGAAAATTGCGTAATTGAAAACAATTCGGGGTATGGCGTTGAAATGAGAGATGGCTCTAATCACTGTGCCGTCAGACGCTCGATTTTGCGTCATCTCGGAGCAGGTGGTGTTCATATAGCAGGACGCAGCTGGGAGTCTCAAATGAAATTGCGCTGTGTAGGCTGTGAGGTTTCAGATTCCGAGATTTATGACTGGGGAAGAGATTTCGCAAGTGCCGTCGGTGTTTTACAGCGAGTCGCCGAACAGACAAAAATAATCCACAACCACATACATGACGGGTATTATACGGGTATTTCGTGCGGATGGAATTGGGGCTACGGAACGACATCAACACGCGATAACCTCATTGAAGGCAATCACATTCATCATATTGGAAAATATCTTCTTTCCGATATGGGAGGAATTTACACTCTTGGAGTCCAATCAGGTACAGTTCTTAGAGGCAATCACATTCATGACGTTCAGGTGAGAGCATATGGCGGCTGGGGAATTTATAATGACGAAGGCTCCTCTGGAATGCTTGTTGAAAAGAATCTCGTTCATGATGTCAAGCATGGAGGGTACAACATAAATTATGGACGGGGCAATACTGTTAGAAATAACATTTTCGCTTTTGGCGAGCAATATCAGATAAAGCTCCACGCACCGAATGAAACGCATTTCAATACTTACTTTTATAACAATATCGTCCATTGGGATTCAGGTCCCTTAATGCAGCCACACCGTCAGGCCGATTTGCCAGGGATTACCCGCTTGACGATGGATTATAATTTATATTCAGGCGCCGCCGCAAAGCCGATGCCGAAGCAAGGTCCTGGCAAGGCGGTCGATTGCAATAGCGTGTGGGCGGATGCGAAATTTCGCGATCCATTGAAACGCGATTTTACACTTGCACCTGATTCACCGGCAATCGCCCTTGGTTTTGAGCCGTTTGATATTAAAAAGGCTGGTCCACGCAAGTAAACACTTAACCACTCATAGGAAAATGGTAAAAATGAAAGATAATTCGTTTATGAAAACTAGGCGTCACTTTATCAAGGATTTGTCTTCGGCGACAATCCTTGGGGCGGCAGGCATAACTTTTCCATGTGTTGCCGCATCGAAGAGTGATTTGAAAACATACTCAGTGTCATTGCTTGGAGATACGCATTTTGATTCTACCGATCCGCGTTTTTATCACAAGGATTATACACATACCACAAGTCCTTCTCGCTTCAGGGCTCATTGTGCAGAACACGCACGTAACGCGGAGATGTGGACGAAGCGTATGCCATCGCTAATTCGTGCCTCTGCCGCGTGTAGAAGACCAGATACGGCATTCGTGATGCAGGCAGGGGACTTTATTCAAGGTGACTGCGGAAAGGCCGACATGCATAGGCGGATGCTTGATGATGCTTTCAAAGTTATTAAGGAAGCATATGGTGGAACTTTGCCAGTCGTTCCTGCCGTGGGTAATCATGATATCCGAGGCTCACAGCATGGAGATGGTGCATTAGAAACAGTTCAATCGTGGTATCCTCAGCGTATGTCAAAGGAACTTGGAATATCCGTCAAGGATACTACCTTTAGCTTTCGTCAAGGGCCAGACGTATATATCGTTGTCGATTTCAATTCTCCAAATCCTAATTTCGAATTATTGAAGCGTTTGATAGAGGAAAGTGGAGATGCAAGATACGTCTTTTTGCTTACGCATGGCCCATTTATTCCAAGCGGTCCCACTCGCTGGCTTTTGTACGGATCTCGGAAAGATAATAAAAAACGCAAGGAATTAACGGCGTTATTGGCTCGCCGTAATGCGATAGTAATTGCTGGACACACTCATCGAATGGAATATCATGATTGCGTTTTTCCGCAGGGGCGTATAACACAGTTAGTTATCAATAGCGTGTGGACAAAACCTGAGCTTGCAGTTCCAGAGATTCTTTATTCTGGTGTTTCTGAATATGGCAAACTTGCAGAAATCGTTTCAAATAAAAAGTCGAAAAACGCTCGTGCGAACCTTGTTGAATATGTTGACGAGTTTCGCCCATATGTAAAGGATTTTCTGTTTGCGAACGCTGCGGGACATTATCTTATGGAAGTGTCTGATAAATCAGTAAATGTTGCCTTCTACGGCGGCGATTCGACTCAAATCACCAGAAAATTTACTTTGCGTTGAAATGTGCATGTCGGTTTCTTAAATAGGTGTGCGATATCTTCTCAATTGACTCCGCCACCTTTGTTATGGTCCAAAAAAGGGGCTATCCCAAATAATGGGGTAGTATGATAAAAAATGAAAAAAATATTGTTTACTTTTACGATTGCCTTGTCATTCTTTTGCAAGGCTGAAGATGTTTCTTTGCGTGGATACGGTAAAGCATCCATAAAAAATTTTCGCTTTGATGACGGGACATCTGGCGTGGTAATTGATTCTGAATCTCCCGAAAAAGCGGCCTTGTGGCAAGCAAAGTATCTTTCTGATATTTCAAGCGGCGTTTTAGGCTTTTTCAAAAGTATTGATGTTTTACACGGCGCAAAGGCGTATCCTCTTAAAGATAATCGCGGATACACGATAGCTGTTTTAAAAGGCACAAAAGTTTTTATTGCTGTTTTACCCGATGAAAAAGCGTTAAACCTTTTTATAGAAAAAAGCGGAGCGACGAAAGATAATACAATTAGTAAAACTAAAGTTCCCATGTATTTGGATAAGTGGGACAAATATTCTTTCAGTTTTTACTTTCGAACAGGTTGCCGTCCTGACGGAGTAGACAAATACGATGAATCGATTGATTTTGACTTTGCGAAAAAGAGTGATGATTCAGGAATGATTTTTTGGGCAAAGACACATCCCGCAGATCGTGCAGACGGTATCAACGATTCTCCGCAATGGGATTGGGCGTTCAAGGCCGCAGAAAGAAGGTCTATCCCCGTCACGCTTAACATAGCCTTAGGGGATAATGTTGCTCTTGCGGACGCATATCGCAGCGAAAACAAACTTGATATGCCTGGATTTGCAGGGACGTATCACCGATTGATGTCTGTGTGGCCGGCAGGACATCATGTCGTTTCTTGGGCGTCAAAGGACGGCAGAAACCGTTATTTGTACGAATTGGGTAAAATAATCGACACTCACAACTCTTCTAATGTCGTTGATATTTTAGAGCCTCATGGAGAATTGGCCCATGGACCATTTACTCCGCTTACCGAATTCGGTCCGTGTGCCGACAAGAGTTGGCAGGAGTTTTTAAAAGAGCGTTATTCCACCGTTCAAAAAGTTGCTTCGCGTCATGGCGTCGCCGCAAAGAAATGGGAAGATTTCCGCCTTCCCGAGATTGCGCAATTTGCCGGGTTTGATAAAACGAAAATAAACCTTGCAGGAAAATGGTATGTAAAGTATCCGCCGCTTAAGCAAGGTGAAGAATTGCACGTGGATTATAACCGAATGGCGATAATGGAAGGTAAACTTGACGAAAAACTTTTTGATGAAAAAGTAGATGTTTCCGATTGGGATATTGTAGAAAAAATGCCCGAAACACAGGCAAATCTGTTTTTGCCGAAAAGACCTGCCGTTTTCAGACGCGAGTTTTCTTTTTCAAAACCTAAAAAGGGGCGTTGGTGGCTTTATGTTTGGGATTTGAATATGAAGAAACACGCCTCTGACCCTAACTATTTAAAAAATGTTGGCCCTAAGCTTGCGATGAACGGGAAAATACTTCGTGACGAAAAATTAGAACACGACACCCCTCATTATTTTGTAGAAGAAGTAACGGACGTAATAAAAGAAGGGAAAAACTCCATTACGCTTTACTCCCCATGCGGTTTTATTGCATATCGCTGTTATCTCACACAAACTCCACCGGCGGTATATCCGTATTTAAGCGACAATTTGAACCGTTTGTGGGCTGATTTTTCCGATTGGCAAGGATGGAGCAGGGCAAAGGCCGTTGAGCGTTCATTCGAGATGATCCGCTCAAAAGACAAGGATAAAAGCATCATATGCATGGCTCCGGACGTTTACGCAAATCAATTGCACGAATTGTGTTTGAAATACGGTGGACGTTTTCATAATACGGGAAGTATGGGGGGCTTTCATTTTGAAGCGTTGTCTATGATGATGCGTGGAAGAGGTATGCCGTTTTCCGTTGAACCAGGAGGTCCGGCAGATACGTTGATGTCGTTTAAACGCCAGCTTGGGTTGTGGCTTACAGAAGGCGTAAATGCTATTCATTACTTTATTCACGTAGGAAATATTGCATGGAATAAAGAGATCCGTGAGCATTTTGAAAAGATGTTGCCAGCATTGAAGCAAATGGGAGCAAGCCATCGCTGGAGAGGGGATGCCGCTCTTTATTTTGATTCCGACTCTGCCTCGCGTTCGTCTTTCCCGTGGCAGTCGTGCGAATATGACAAGTGGCAAAAAGATTTTCTTCTTTACCACATGTCGGATATATTTGACAGGATTTCTTCGCCTGACGGTTTAATGCCTGATGACTTTTCTGAAAAACAAGCAGATCGTTATAAACTCGTTATCGACACAAGCAATGTTTTTATGTTTGAAAAGGATGTGAAAAACATTGCGAATTGGATTTCCGATGGCGGTACATTCGTTGCCCTCAATGATACGGCTCGTCACCATCCAGAAAAGGCCGATGTATGGCTTTTCGAAAAGTATGGCGGGACGCGTTCTCTCGACAAGGAAATGCCTTTAACGCATAAGAATGTACGGCTTACTCCAGAGGGTGAAGCTTTATTCCCAAATCTTCCTAAGGGGTTTAATGCATATGGCGTACGTCTTAAGGAGAATAAAAACAATGTAGTCATCTACCGTTGGGAAGACGGGACTCCCGCAATGACGTGTGCAAAAATTGGTAAGGGGAATCTCGTTACTTTAGGTTTATCGCTTTCACGCGTATCTATGTCGCGAGAAGCTATTTGCTTGCTGTACGGAGCGTTAGTTGATTTTTCAAAGTCTCGTCGTAACGAGTTTACGGTAGGCAATCTCGATTTGTACAGGCAGCATAATATTGCCAATAACGGAATGACAGACGTGTGGGTCGTGTGGAATCCATACGATAACGAACAAAAATATTCTCTCACATTTTCCGATGGCAAAACTCGTTCCCTTACCGACATCACAACCGGCAAAAAAGTCTCGCCGCAAGGAATTCTCGGGCCAAGAGATACGATTGTTTTTACGTCACCACGTCTTGATGTTAAGGACGCTCCTTCGATTTGGGCAGGAATTCAAAGAGATTATTGGAAGGGTGATTATAGAACCGAATTTAAGATAAACGAAAACGACGGTTCAAATTACGGAAAAAATACGATTGATATTTCAAGTGATTGGCTTGTGAACGGAAAGAAAACGATTTTAACATCTTACCTTACGGAAGAAATCGGAACGAATCTTCTTTTTACAGCGAAACGCAAAATAACAATTCCTCAAAAATGGAACAATGGAGAGGTTGCGCTGTGGTGTTTAGGCTTATATTCGCAGATGGGATCTTTCAATGAAAGAAATCGTCCTAAAGTACGTTTCAACGGCAAGGAAATTAAAAATGCCGTTACGGGATGGGGCATTGAAGGAGTTCCTCTTCCATTAAAGGCGGGTGAAAGCGGTGAAATTGAAATCGAGTTTGAAAACAGCGATGACACATCAATCCGCGGGTTGACGGGAAGTCCATTTTTAACGTATACACCTTACCCTTCAAAAGTTGTAAAAATAAACGGCTCGTGGAGAGTAAGAAAAGAAATTTCTTCGAGCAAATCATACACAATCACATTACCGTCACAGGTGAAAGATTTTTATGTCGATTGTAAATTCACTATGCCTAAATTAAAGAAGGGGGCAAAGGTGATTATGCGTATAGACGCGTCTTCGTTAGTTACTGGAGGGATTTTAAACGGTTCGTATGTGCGCAGGCATCACCATTACTTTGGCCCCATTACGCATCTTGATGTAACACAATGGGTGAAGGAAGGGGAAAATGAATTGATTCTCGCGCCTTCAATGCAACATAAAAACGCATCATACGAGCTTAGGAATGTTGAAATGTGGATTATGGAATAAACTCTTAATCCTTGACAATTTTCACATTTTTTCTATATAATGAATTATCAAAATGAGTGACAATGTTTTTTGTAGTGGCATTGTCGTAAATAAAAAAACAAGGAGTAAAAATGAACATTACTGCATCAAGAAGAGGGTTCTTACGTGGAACAGCTGCATTGTCTACGTTGAGCCTCGGTGGGTGTTGCACTTTCTTTGGATCTAAAAAGAAAATCCGTCTTGCCGCTGTTGGTATAATGGGCAAGGGCTTTTCTGATTGGTTCCCGATGATTAATTCTGGCAAGGCTGAACTCGTTGCAATGTGTGATGCTGACGCAAAGCAACTTCAAAAGGCTCAGAAGGAACTTTACAGAAGAGGATATCCATTAGAACTTTCAAACATTCCTTTCTACACGGATTATCGTGAACTTCTTGACAACGCAGAACGTCTTGGTATTCAGGCTATGACAATTTCTGCTCCTGACCATATCCACGCTCCAGTTGCAATCACGGCAATGAAGAAGGGTATTAACGTCTATGTTCAAAAGCCTCTCGTAAGAACTCTCGGGGAACTCGATTACTTTGCAAAGACCGCAAAGGAAGAAGGCGTTATTGTTCAGATGGGTAACCAGGGCAGTGCACTCAACGGTCTTCGCCGTTGCACGGAAGTTCTTCAATCCGGTATTTTGGGCGAAGTTAAAGAAGTTCACGTTTGGACCAACCGTCCTGTATGGCCTCAAGGCTTGAAGACTGCAGCTGCTACGAAGGGTGCCGCTGATCCAATTCAGGACGGTCTTAACTGGAATGCATGGCTTGCTACTGCAAAGGCACGTAACTTCAAGGGCGCTTACAAGCCAGGTCAGAAGGGCTATGATCCATGGAACCTTTCAAAGAACGTTTATCACTCATTCAGCTGGCGCGGTTTCTTTGACTTCGGAGCAGGTGCATTTGGTGACATGGCATGCCACACGATGAACCTCCCATTCCGCGGTCTTGAACTTGGTGCTGTTGAATCTGCCGAAATGATTCAGGTTGAAGAATGGAACGATATCGCATTCCCGACCAAGTCAATCGTCAAGATGGTATACGCAGCACGTGAATCAAAGGTTCGCAAGGGTGTAAAACTTCCTAAGGTTGATTTTTATTGGTATGACGGCGACAACAAGCCAAATGCCGATATCATGCCAACAGTTATCGCTGCTCTCGGCAAAGTTCCAAATACCGGTTGCTTCATTATCGGTTCCAAGGGTGTTGTTTGCTCTACGAACGATTACGGCGGCACTTCATACATCTCTCTCAATGGCGAGAAGAAGGTTGTCGATATGTTCCAGCACGAAGCAAGCAAGCTCGTTCCACGCACGATTCCTTATCGCTCCGATTCTGCCGACAAGAAGGCTGACGGTCCTGGCGCAGCTGCAGTTGCCGCAGACGGTCATTACATCGAATTCCTCGATGCTATCAATGAGGAAGGTCCAATCTATCGTGATACGAATTCTCGCTGCTTTGCTGACTGCGAATTCTGTATTCCTCAGATGGAAGGTATTCTCGTTGGCTGTATGGCTCAACGTATGGGACAGGGCGTCAAGCTTGCTTGGAACTCCTGCACTCAGAAGTTTGATAATGAAAAAGCAAACACATTCATCAAGCCATACATCCGTAAAGGCTGGAGCTTCTAATATATTTGGAGCGATTCAAATACAAAAAACGCACTCGAAAAACCGAGTGCGTTTTTTTTGTTCTCCGCACATTTGAAAATGTGATTTATCCTATAATTTTGGTATAATGGTTGCATACGAATAATTAAGAAAGGTTTAGAAAAAATGGCTATAAAAGTTGCTGTAATCGGCGCGGGCGGAATGTCTAATTACCACATTCCAGGATTTAAATCAGGCGGCGCAAAAATAACTGCCATTGTAGATGTGAACGAAGAAGCTGCAAAGGCGACGGCTGAAAAGTATAAAATCCCGGAAGTTTATACGAATGTCGATGAAATGCTTAAAAAATCCGACGTCGATGCGGTAAGTGTAATAACGCCAAACAAATTTCATAAGCCTTTGGTAATAAAATCGCTCAAGGCAGGAAAGCACGTCTTTTGCGAAAAGCCGCCGGCGTTGAATGCCGCGGAAATGAAAGCAATGGCACAGGCGGCAAAGAAAGCAAACAAGCTTTTGGTTTTTGATTTTAACAACCGCGCACGCCCTGAAGCCGTGGCAATGAAAAAAGCAATCGTTTCGGGGGAAGTCGGCAAAATAAATTCAGTGCAGGCTCTTCAAATCCGTCGTACGGGTATTCCTGGTTTTGGCGGATGGTTCACGACAAAAGAATTGTCCGGCGGCGGGCCTGTCATTGATTTGCTTCACATGATCGATCTCGCTCTTTATTTTATGGACTATCCCGATCCCGATTACGTTCTTGCCAAAACGTATGATGATTTCATCACCGACAAGCGTTTTAAAGGCCCTTGGGGTATTCCTGACAAAGAGGGCGGCGTTTGCGATGTGGAGTCTGCCGCGCATGGTTTTGTTACATTCAAAGATGGATCCGTTCTTTTCCTTCGCACATCATGGGCGGAAATGAATAAGAGAGAAGAGGCGTCGGTAACTTTCCAGGGAACGAAAGCAGGTGGTCTTGTAAGACGTCTTTTCGGCATTGACGGTATTGACGAAACAGCGGAAGATACGAGCGAACTTTATTTCGTGGATGCTAAAGGGAAGAGAAAAGACAAGACTCTGAAGGTCAAGAAAGATGAAACGATGGGAAGGCTTAACGCGGCAAAGAATTTCATCCTTGCAATAGAAGGGAAAGAAGCTCCTTTCAATACACCTGAACAAGGTATCAAGCTGATGAAAATCATTGATGCGATATACGCATCGTCAAACACGAAAGCACCAGTAAAAATTAAGTAAAAAAATCGTTCAACCACTTGCAAAACAAGGCACTTGGATGATAAAATTATATGTAGAAAAAAGCGGGAAAAAGGATCGCTTTTTACGTTGAAAAAAGAAGAATATTATGCAATTAATAACAAGTCAAATTAAACAGTCGATGAGCGGAGCCTCG
This sequence comes from Kiritimatiellia bacterium, assembly GCA_017646325.1. GTDB lineage: Bacteria > Verrucomicrobiota > Kiritimatiellia > RFP12 > UBA1067 > RGIG9934. The sequence continues at coordinate 30,585 of JAGCMU010000102.1, read as the reverse complement.
TGGATTCGCAAGATGTTCGAAAAAGGCGCAGAATTAAAAGCAAAGTACGGCGCAGATGCCGTTTGCGATTTCTCTTTAGGCAATCCAGACGTACCTCCGCCTGCAAAAGTTGCAGATGTATTGCATGATATTGCCGATAACGCAGTGCGTCCGCTCGGGTTGGGATATTGTCCTAATGCCGGGTTGCCTGTGTTCAGAGAAGCTCTTGCTTCATACATTTCAAAGCAGCAGAATATGAAAGTCGCACCTAAAGATGTTGTTTGTTCTGTAGGCGCGGCGGGTGCGCTAGTCAGTTTCTTTAGAGCAGTTATTGAAGCTGGTGACGAAGTGATTTGCCCTGCTCCGTATTTCGTTGAGTATGGAAGTTATTGCGGTCATTTTGGCGGTGTATTGAAAAGTGTCCCGTCTTCACTTCCTTCGTTTGAACCTGACGTTGAAGCTATTGCTTCTGCAATAACTCCAAAGACGCGCGTACTTTTAATCAACTCTCCAAACAATCCGACCGGTGCGATTTATTCAATTGAAGTTCTCAAACGTCTTGCTGCGCTCGTTGACGAAGTCAATTCAAAGCGCGAAGCTCAAGACGGGGAAAATGCACGTCCGCTGTATCTCCTTTCCGATGAACCTTATCGTGCATTTGCATACGATGGAGTCGAGGTGCCTGCTATATTGCCTTTGACGAAATTTGCAGTTGTTTTGGGATCGTTCTCAAAAACTCTTTCGCTCGCAGGTGAACGTATTGGTTATATCGTTGCAAATCCAGAAATGCCGGGAGGCGATTTGCTCGTCAATGCCGTAACTCTCACTACGCGTACATTGGGCTTTGTTAACGCGCCTGTAATCGGCCAGCAATTGGCTGCAAAACTTTTAGACGAAACTGTTGATTTAGATGTTTATGATCGCCGCCGTAAATTGATGGCAGAAGTTTTGACTAATGCCGGCATTGAATTTACGATGCCAAAGGGAGCGTTTTATTTCTTCCCGAAGGCACCGGGTGGAGATGATATCGAATTTGTAAACGCGTTGCAAGAAGAGCTCGTTCTGGCTGTACCAGGGCGTGGCTTTGGAATGCCAGGATACATTCGTCTCTCTTGCAGTGTGGATGAAAAAATAATTGAACGTTCCGCAGCCGGATTTGCGAAGGCAGTGGAAAAATTTAAACAATAAGAAAGAAGGAAAAACATGAAATACGTATGTCAACTTTGCGGTTACGTGTACGACCCGGCGGACAACGACGGTGTCGCATTCGAAAACCTCCCGGAAGATTGGGTTTGCCCGCTTTGCGGCGTTGGCAAGGATCAATTTGTTCCTGCTGAATAATTTAAGTTTAACTACAAGTAAAACGAATGAAAAACCAACTTAATATTTTATCTCAACTTCAAGAGCTCGTTCTTACGCGTGATGAACATCGCCGTTTAGGTGATGGCTCGCAGATTGATGCGCTTGATTCGTCCATAGACACGCTCATTGAACAATTGACACCTCCCGTACAAAACGTTTATCAACGTCTTTACAAGAAGGATCATGTTGTTATTGCCTCTGTCGCAAACAATTGCTGTTCAATGTGCGGTATGCGTCTTCCGATTTCTCAAATGCAACAAGTGCGTTTGGAAAAGACGATTCAAGTGTGCGCTTCTTGCGGACGAATCCTCTGTAATGAAGATGAAGCTGCTCCTAAAAACGTTGCTGAAAAGGCAGGCCGCGGAGAACCTCGTAAAACGGGGATCAGCCGTTTTTCTGCTGAAGGCTTGATGATTTGCGATCTTAAGAGTACAAACACTAAAGATGCAATCAAAGAACTTGCCGATGCAATGGTGGCAAACAACTTTGTCTCCAATGCAGATTCAATCGTTAAGTCGGTTCTTGAGCGTGAAGCTATTTTGACGACTGCCATCGGAAATGGCGTTGCATTCCCTCACGTCCGTGGCGTTGAGGGCGGCGGTCTTACTCTTGCATTGGGCGTTTCAAAGAAAGGCTTTGTGTATGACGCAGACGGCAACGTTGTAAATCTCGTATTTCTTTCAGCAATTCCTCTTGCCGTAAGCGCATTTTATTTGCGTCTTATCTCCGGAATTTCCGAAGCTCTCGGCAAAGCCGACGTACGCAAGAGCCTTATTGATGCAGAAAGCAATGCTGAATTATGGAAGTCGCTTGTAAAAGCAACGCGTAATACAATTCATTAAAGAAAGGCTTTGGGGTATGACGAACAACTGTGTTTTTTGTGCAATTGCTGCCGGTGAAATTCCTTCATTTAAAATTTATGAAGATGAAAATGTTCTTGCGTATCTTGATATCAATCCTTTTTCAAATGGGCATACGCTCGTCATACCCAAAGCTCATTCTTCCTGTCTTTTAGATTCGTCCGATGATTCGCTTGCGTATGTAATTGCAGCAGTCAAAAAGGTGGCCAATCACATTAAAACGGTTCTTCCGTGTGATGGATTTAACATCCTTCAAAACAATGGCGCGGCGGCAGGGCAGAGCGTCAACCATTTACACTTTCATATTGTGCCTCGTTTCGGAGGAGCGAATGACAATATTGAATTCTGCTCTCAAAAGGGTGATATGGAAGAACTTAAAAAGCTTGCAGAAAAATTGCGGATGATTTAAGGATTTGATATGAAATATGAATCTTCGCAAATTGAATTCGACAATATAGATTATTCAAAAATCTTACAAAAAGATTCACGATACGATTCTCATATATATGATATCATCGGCGTTTTTTTCGAATTTCTTTTCAGAGAAATGAACTTAAAAACGATTACAGCCGAAAGACTGCTGGCAGAATTCAGGGATTTTTTAATAGTCAATTATGGTGTGATGTCGCCGGTAGTGTTATCTGATTTTGGAGTTAATACATCAAAAGACATCGGCAACATTATCAGGAATTTAAAAGAACACGAGATGTTGCCGAAAATTGAAATTTTATGTGAAGAAGAATTTGATAGAGAATTTCATCTGGTCGAGGAATTAAAAAGACTTTATTATGATTGATATGAAAAATGTCCTTGAGACCTGGGGTTATGAAGGGAATCCCGAAAATGTTGCACGCGTAACAGGTTCATGGGGAGATTATTACCGTATTGTATGCGATAGAGGAGAGGGGATTGCACGAAAAAAATCGAGCGCTTTCAGATCTGTCGAAAAACATTTGATGCCGACGACGGGAGACTTCGTCAAGATTAAATGGAACAATTCAGGCGAGAGCCGCATTTTGGAAGTCTTGCCGAGGAAAACGTCTTTTGTCCGTCTCGATCCGTCATCATCCGGTCATAAGAGCCAAGTCGTTGCCGTTAATTTCGATACATTGATTCTCGTAATGAGTTTGAATGAGAATTTCAATTTGAATCGAATGGACAGATTTTTGACAATCGCCAAAAATACGGGTGCTAAAAACATAGTGTTTCTCAACAAGACGGATTTAGTGTCAAAAGAGGAAAAAGACGAAATGCTTCTTGCCGCCATTGAGCGAGCGGGGAAAGATGTGTCGGTTTTTGCAGGAAGTATGTTGACAGGGGAAGGGATTGAACAGATTAAATCCTTTACAGGACCTAAAAAAACGATTGCTTTAGTAGGTTCTTCAGGTGCGGGAAAATCTTCTTTGGTGAATATGCTTGCAGGCGAAGAGATTATGCCGACATTCGAGGTTCGCGAAAAAGACGGGAAGGGGCGGCACACCACTACAGAACGGGAACTTATGCTTCTTAAAGACGGAACGATAATCATGGATACTCCAGGTATGCGTGAAGTGGGGTTGTGGGAAGCCGATGCAGGTATGGAGTGTAATTTTTCAGATATCGAAGAGCTCGCCTCGCAATGTCGTTTTTCTGATTGCATGCATGATACAGAACCTGATTGCGCAGTGAAAAAAGCCCTTGAAGACGGGACTCTTGCGATGGAACGCTGGGAAACGTATGTAAGAATTTTAAATTCGACGATTCCCGAAGAAAAAAAGAGAAGAACGTCCAACCATAGATTCAGAGAGTGAAGTATGAGTGAAATAATTCAAAAGCAATACGTTTCGCCAAACGAATATCAACGTTGCCATTGGATTTTAGCAAAGAAAATCTTTGATTCCGGATGGAAACCGGATTTGATGCTTGCTTTGTGGCGAGGCGGATCGGCTGTAGGGATTTCCGTTCACGAATATTGCAATTTTCGAGGATGGACGTTTATGCATCAATGCGTAAAATGTTCTTCATATACCGGCATAAAAGAAAATGACGGCGGAGTCCTTTTTGATGAGATATCGGAAAAGGCGTTTAATTTGATTAAACCGGGAATGAAGGTGTTGGTGGTGGATGATATTTTCGACACCGGCAAAACGTGCGAAACGGTGAAAAACCGCATTACCGCCATGGGGGCGGAAATGCGCATGGCGTGCGTTTATCGAAAAGTCGGCGCGAATCAAACGGATTGCGAAGTCGATTATTACGTGAAGGATGTCGATTGCTGGCTTGTGTTTCCTCATGAGTTGATGGGGCTTACAAAAGAGGAATTGGAAGCGAAGGATGAATTTTTCACAAGTTGAAAATCGTTTTTGAAGAAGATTATGATGTTTGGTATAATAGTACTCCAAAAGGAAAGAGGATAAAAAGGTCGATGCGGATACTTTCAAGATATGTTTTAAAGGAATTTTTAGTTCCTTTGTTTTATTGTTTGACAGGATTTATTTCAATTTATATTCTGTTTGAATTATTTGGCTCGTTCAGCCGTTTAGTTGAAGCAAAGCCTACAATGTCAAAAACATTGTTGTATTTTGCAGGATATTTTGCACCTTACTTTGAATTGTTGGCTCCTGCGTGTTTAATGCTTGCAACGCTTTATACCATGTGGAATTTTTGCAGACACTCCGAAATCATTGCAATGCGCGCAAGCGGGATTAGTTTTTTCGCAATTGTCAAACCGCTTTTATTGGTCGCCTGTATAATGGCTGGAGCCGTTGTTTGGGTAGGGGAAGTATTTGTCCCAAAGTATGCCCACTGGGCAACTTTGTATAAGGGTGCGAGGTTCAAGGATTCGGAAATGACCAGAACCGACGATATCGTATATAGAGCGCCACACAGTTTGCGTACATGGAAAATAGGTTCCGTACTTTCTTCTACAGGGGAAAAATTCAAGGATGTGAAAATCTCGATCGATTATCCTGGCGGCGGTCGCAAGATGACAATAACTTCTCCGCACGTTGAATACCTTGATGGCAATTGGTACTTTTCAACTCCTGTAATGGCGTATTACGATACTGACGGCAATGCGATTGCCTCTCCCACACCAGAGTTGGATAAATTGACTTTGCGTTCGTTCCCCGATTTTTCTGAAAAGCCGAATGATTTTCTTATGCAAAATCACGACTTTAAATATTTTTCAACTTTGTCACGGTGGAGGTATTTTAAAAACAATCCGACGATTGACAAAGAAAGAATGGTAAGTTACAAATATGATTTTTGGGCTAAAATTTTCGCACCCCTTGCCTGTCTCGTGATAACGCTCTTTGCAATTCCTGCTGGCATCGCCACTGGGCGTCAATCTGTCTTCAAAGGAATCGTTGGAGCGATAGGAATGTTCTTTGCATTTTACGCGCTTACCATCGGATGCATGATTTTTGCAAAGAAGGATATCTTGCCTCCTTTTGTCGCGGCAATCTTTCCTAATATTCTCTTCTTTATGATCGGCTGCCGTCTCTTTTACAAGCAACGTTAATTAAAAATCATGAAAAAGGGGACGGTTGGCTTTTTCGATTCTGGTATTGGCGGCACTTGCATTTTAGATGCCTTTCGAAAAATATTGCCTAACGAAAACACGGTTTACTTTGCCGATCGTTCACATTGTCCTTATGGCAATAAAACACAAGAAGAAGTTTTAGTTCGTGCAGATGCAATTGCGAACTTTCTAATAAAAAAACATAACGCAAAAATGATAGTCGTTGCTTGTAATACAGCAACTGCCGCCGCCATCGATTACCTTAGAGAAAAGTATCAGGCTATACCATTTGTTGGAATAGAGCCTGCAATCAAACCTGCGATATTGCATTCAAAAACAAAGGTCGTTGGGGTATTGGCAACTCAAGGAACTTTCAACGGAAGACTCTACAAGGAAACTGCGGCGAGATTCGCAAACGGAACAAACGTAATCGCGACCGTAGCAGACGAGTTTGTTACATTAGTTGAAGAGGGCGAACTTGAAGGCGAAAGGGCTGAAAAAATCGTAAGAGAAAAAATCGAGCCGCTCTTGTCGGCAAATGCGGATCATATCGTATTAGGTTGTACGCATTTCCCTCACTTGATGAAAGTCATGAAAAAGGTGATAAATAAACGCGCGAAAATAGTCGAACCTTCAAAGGCTGTCGCGCTTAGGGCAAAAAGCCTTCTTGAAGAGCGTAATCTCTTAAACACGCAAAGTGAAAAAGGCGATTTGATTTATCTTTACGAGACTCCGAATTCTAACTAAGTAGCTTTTGTTTTAATGCAACTTGACGGGAATAAATTTGTCTCTTGTCCTTTTGCCTATATTTTGATATCATTACATAAAATTTATTGGGATCGTAGCTCAACTGGACAGAGCGACGGTTTCCTAAACCGTAGGTTGGGAGTTCGATTCTCCCCGGTCTCACCAATATGTTTTAGATTGACGAGAGGATATGGATATGAAAAAAATATTAATGGTGTTATCAATAGTTCTTTTTTCATTTGCAAGTTTCGCTTTTATATGGCCAAGTAAAGTAACGATTGTTTCTGATGCCGGAAAGAGCAATGCAAAAATCGTCATTGCACAAAATCCATCGGCTGTCGCTCAGTTTGCTGCGAGAGAATTACAAGAGCACGTAAAGTGTATGACGGGAACAGTGCTTCCTATTCTTCCTGAAAGCGAATTGAAAAAAGGAGATTATCCGATTTACATCGGTTCAAGAGTGTCGGCGACGAAAGATATTGATGTAAAGAAACTCCCCGTTCAAGGTTATGTCGTCGATATAAACAAGAACCGTACTGTCCTTTTTGGCGAAGATGCATCAAGAACTAATTTGGTGCGAATTGGATATGGGGAAAATCCCAGCATAATCAAAACTGCGATTTACATCCCGTCAGAATGGGAAAAGAGAGGTTCCTTAAATGCCGTATATACATTCCTCGATAATATTTGCGGAGTTAAATGGCTTGATTGTACGGAAGCGGGAACTTTTGTCCCGAATGTAAAATCATTGATTGTAAAATCTCAAAAAATTGTTGATGGTCCATTTGTGCGTTGCCGTGATGCAAAAATCGCACCTGAAGAATGGGATGTGAGGCGCGACGTAGAAGGGTTTGAAAAATATCAGCGTACGGCATGGCCAACGGCATTTGCTGAATTAAAGAAACCCGTTGATATAAGAACACGTATCAGCGCCACTAAAAAAGTATTTGGTTTGCGCTTGCGGATAGGCGGCGAAAAGATTCACTGCAACCATTCGTTATATTGGTTTTATGATCGTTTTTACTCAAAGGACAACAAACTCTTTATTGAAAGCAAGAGAGAATGGTTTTCTAAACATTTGAAAAAAAACAAGAAAGACCGTGCTTCAGACGATACTATTTTCGCGGGTTATGATACTTCGAGAAAGCCTGCGCAAATGTGTTATTCAAATGACGAATTTTTACGTCAAGTCGTACAAGATGTTCGGGATTATTTTGACAACGGCGGATACACGAACCGTTTTTCCAATCAAGGCGTTCCTTGCAGCGCGAAAAATCCGGTTGCCACATGGGGTAAAGATGTATACGCTATCGAACCTATGGATAACGCGGCATTTTGCGAGTGTCCAAAATGTATTAAGCAATATAAGCCTGAACGCATAAAAGATCGAGCGGAATGTTCTGATTATTGGTTTAACTTTGTAAACAAAATTGCTAGAGAAATCAAGAAATCACATCCCGGTAAAAAGATTTCAACGCTTGCATACGGCTCTCGTCGTGAAGGTTTGCCATCATTCCCAATTGAAGACAATGTAGTTGTTCACTTCTGCTGGGATTCAAATCGCGAGCCGAACCGCGAACCTCTCATGACGATGCAAATGGACCTTATTCGCAAATGGCGTAATGCATACCCTAAACGAGAATTGGGGCTTTGGCTTTACAATGGATTCCCTCACGAATCGGGAACGTGGTGGAAGTATATTCCGCCGCCAGGATTTTTTGGAACTCTCTTTGACAAGGAAATGAAGTTCATTCGTGATATGAATATTCGTGAATGTATTTTCAATTGCGGATTAAAGGATGATTTTGAGTTGTACCTTGGAGGCAAACTCATGTGGAATCCGTCGGAAGATTACACAAAACTCAAGAACGAATATTTTAGTTCCTTTGGTCCTGCTGAAAAACCGATGCGCAAGTTCTACGATTTCATTGAAGAGCGTTATTGCAACACCAACAATTACAATGGCTTTAATGGTCATATAAATCGCGAGATAGCATACACGACCCTTTTCACAAAAAAAGAATTTGATATTTTGGAAGGTATTATCAACGAGGCTGAAAACATTGTTGAAAAGAAGGGGAGCTCTTGGCATAAAAGCCGTGTGAAAAATTGGCGTGTGGGATATTGGGAATTGTTGTTGAGCTCGCGTTATAAAAAAGATATTTTCCCATCTCCTGCAAAAGGCGTGTCTCTCAAGAAAACGGAATGTTATTACGGCAGCACTATTCCGTTAGGCGGAAATGATGTTTTAGCCGGTTTGCCGTTTTCTGTCAAAAGTACAGGTGGGGGATCTTTGTATTTTCCTAAAACGGAAAGAAAAGAAAGAGCCTCCGCGATTTATTCCATAACAAGCCCTACAGGATTTCATGGCTTTTGGACAGGGAAGGCACCTACGGAACTTGAATATCGTTGTAATGTGAAAATTAAAAAACTCAAACGCGTTCGCATCGTCACGTACGATTATTCAAGGTCATTGGCGTTTTTTGATTTAGTCGGATGGCGTAACGGCAAGAAAGTCGTACTTGTAAAAGACGTGTCATTCTCTAAACAGATAATGCGTAAAGGGTTTGCCTGTTGGGATATTGATTTTGATGAAGAGTCAGCTCCCTTGAACTTGGACGGTATTGGCATCGAGGATAAATTCTGGAAGGCTCCATATTACCGCAATTCTCCGCGATATATGCGTATTATGGCCGTTGACGCGACACAAAAATAACGCCATTTTAAATACAAGAAATAATCTTGATATATCCTCCTTCATGGTATATAATTATTAAAAATATCATAAAGGAGGATATATGCAATTAAATCGTCGAAACTTTCTTAGTCTTGGAGCTGCAGCAACTACTATTCCAGCTTTAGGCACTTCAACCCAATGCTCAAAGCCAAGTACGTTTCCAAAAGAATATTTTTTAAATTGGGGATCAATGTATTTACAAATGCCATGGCCAGGCTTAAAAAATAAATTTAAGTTTCGTGTTATTGCAGACACCCACTTCATTTACTTTGACAAGCGCGACGAGCAATATGCCGACAACTATGCTCGAATGGGTTTAAACCAAAAGGCTAAACTTCCAGAGCGTCTTCCAGCACCATCGATGTACAAACTTGAAGATGCGATTGCAACTGCGAAAAAAAATAAACTCGATGCAATCATGCTCGTTGGTGATATTTTGAGTTTTCCGTCAATAGCCAATGTTGAGTATGCCAAGAAGAGATTTGATGATGCAGGAGTTCCTTATTTCTACATCGCAGGCAACCACGACTGGCACTTTGAAGGACTTCCTGGTTCAAGCGATGATTTGCGTAAGGAATGGATTGAAAAGCGTTTAAAACCGCTTTACCCAGAAGGTGTAAATCCATTGATGTACTCAAAGGTCGTAAACGGTGTCAGAATCGTTGCAATCGACAACTCCACATATTTGATCAATGAGGAGCAGCTTGAATTCTGGAAGACGGAAGCGGCAAAAGGCGACCCGATCGTTCTCATCATGCACATTCCTCTCTACATCCCAGGTGCTCCAAAGGGGTATTGCGGAAGTCCGCATTGGGGGGCGGCAATCGATCCATACTGGAGAATTGAACGTCGTCAAAGATGGGCTGAAAAAGCAACGCCGGAAACTTTTGCTTTCAGAGATGCCGTTCTTTCAACGCCAAATCTTGCAGGCGTATTTACGGGTCACATCCATCAGGCAATCAACATGCGAGGGAACGGGCAAAACATGTTTTCTGTTCCATCATGTGGCGGTCATCCAAAACAGCGGTATTTGGATGTTACCATGTATGGAGCTTAAAAAGAAATATGCATAGCATAATGGCTAAAACACAAGGCGCTTACGAAAGCGAACTTGTTTTAATTGCAGCCAACAGTTTAGAATCTCTCATTTTCGAGTGCTCCAAAATAGCAGAATTTTTGGAGCAGGCTCCTGGAGCTTCTTTGCTTGACGTTGCATATACGTGTGCACAAAATTATTTAAAGTGCATAAACGAGCCATCATGCAAAACACTTGCCGTTGTCGCTTCTTCCGTGAAGGGTTTGCGTTCCCACCTCAATACGGCTATTCGCCGTATTGAAAACGGGACCGGGCGAATCCGCGATAGAAGCGGCATATATTATTCTGCAGATCCGCTTCTTGGCGAAGATAAAGAAGGGCGTATTGCATTCATCCTTCCAGGGGCGATATCGTTTTATCCCGACATGCTTCGCAGCCTTGTTCTTAAGTTTCCTTCATGCCGAAGCGCTTTTGACGAGCTTGAAGAGGCGATGGCGGGTGATCCCCATTTTCATCCGTCATCTTTTATTTTCCCTCCGGCATCGTATTATCGCCATGACGCGGATATTTTTGCTTCCGGAGCTTACAGTGAAGCAATGGCGTCGTGTTATTCCGCGTGTGCCGCGATGGTGCGTCTTTTCCGTTCGTTTTCTATAAACCCCGACGGCGTTACAGGTTTTGCCGGAGGAGAAATGTGCGCGCTTGCTTTGGCGGGTGCGTCGGGAGATTTTCCACGGGAAGAGAAAATAACATTTCTGCGAGATTTATACAATGTTGTAGATTCTGCGGTGACAGATAAAAACATTCCGTCTTGCGAAATGCTTCTTGTCCTTATGCCGCATCCGGAAAAACTTGAAGAGTTGATTAAAAGTTTGCCGCCTGAAAAAGTTCAATGCGCAGTGAGGTTTTCTCCAAAACAGATATCTTTGGCAGTAGCGCCTGATTATATCGAAGAACTTTCGCAAAGATTGACGGCAGAAGGCGCGCGCCTTAAAAAGATGACTGTTGAGCGTCCTTTCAACACATCCTGGGTGAATTCTCTTGTGCCTGCATGGCGTGATTTTTCTTCAAGGTGGGTGCGCTCAACAACAAAAATCCCCGTGTATTCGTGCGTGAAAGCAAAACCCTTTTCTGACGATATCAAAGAAATGCGCGAAGAGGCGGCGCTGCAATGGTCAAGTCAAATCAAGTTTGACGATACAATCCGTTGTATGTACGATGACGGGTTCAGAGTATTTATCGAGGCGGGTCCGCGTGGGCTTTTATGTACTTCAATCGACGAAACTCTTACCGGAAAGCCTCACGTCGCTTTGGCGGCTGACGGTATTCATCGTGTAGGTTTTCTTCAGCTTCTTCATACGCTTGCGGCTCTCACCGCTCATGGCGCCAAAATCAATCCAATGCCTCTTTTTGAAAAGAGGATGTGCAAGACAACAGATTTTTCCTCTCCGCTCACATTAGATGTCCGTCACGATTCAGAATTGCGTTTACCGCGTTCGTTGCCGACATTTGTTCTCGGTTCATCAATGCCAGGTCTCATAACAGAAGAAAAGATAGGATATGCAAGCACCGAACCTGGCACGCGCAGAAAAGCGAGCGAGCGTGCAGCGGCGGCCGCTAAACGCGCAAAAGTCCGTCAACAGCAATTTGATTTCGGCTCCACCAATCCACTCGTTTCAGACGCAGTTGTTTTAGAGCAATCCCCAGGCGTTTATTTGGAAGTCACTAAAGAATTTTCATTCCAAAAAGAACCGTTTTTAGCCGACTTTGCCCGTGGTACTTCGCAAATTTCTTTTTCTGATCCGAAATTGAAAGGCCTTACACTGTTCCCATTGGTTGTCGGTGCGGAGGTAATGGCAGAACTTGCGCAAATGCTTATCCCTGGGCGTGTTGTCGTAAAAGTAAACGATTTGATGAGTCGAAGAACTGTCGCGTTTGTTGACAACAAACTCAAACTTTTCATTCGTGCAGAACGCGTTTCAGGAGAGGGGGAGTTTGCCGCCGTCAGGGTGCAGATTCGCGACGATTCTCCAAATTCCGCTTGGACATGGCCGTTGATGGAAGGAACGTTCCTTCTTTCATCTCACAATTTGTCGAAACAGCCGTGTGTCGTTCCTCAATTGTCGCGTCCACGAAACGTTCACTGGTCATCCCGCGACATTTACCCCGATAAATTGTTTGCCGGCGAATGTTTGCGTTGTATTACTGGTGCCGACGTATGGAGCGAAGAGGGGCTTAATTACGATGTCGAAATACCTTCCAGTGCAAATGCGGTTGCTCACGCTTCCTTCCCGCTTTGGGTTTTGGATCCTATTCTCCTTGAATCCGTCTTAAACGGATTTGCTCTATGGCGTTCAAACGCAAAATTCGGCGCGGCATTTTCGTTGGCGTTTCGTTTACGCAGTCTATCCCTGTTTTCAACGAGATTGCCTGAGAAGATGAAACTTCATTGTTATTTGAGATTTACCGGAGTTACTCCGCGTTCTCACTTGGCAGATATTTTAGTTTCCGACGGTAACGGCAATCTTGTAATGGAGTTGAACGGTTATGAAGAATTGACGGAACGCGTACCTGAAGCATACGGCAAATTGATTCTTTCCCCATCAACCACTTATCTTACGGAAGAGCTTCCCAAAGGATATCTTGATGAACAGGCTCCTCTGATGGCAAGTGCTATCGTCACCGATGTTCCGTACAATGTTTTTGAGCGCAATGAAGAGTTGTGGATGAAAACGATTTCTCAAGTTGTCTTAAATCCGATGGAACGTAAACAACTTGCGGAAATGACTGGCTCGACAAACCGCCGTACCGAATGGCTTTTCGGGCGTATTGCCGCAAAAGAAGCCGTTAGAAGATTTTTGGAAAAACATTTCCAGGCAAGATGGAGCGGAGCAGATGTTCATATTTGGGCGGACGATTCAGGCAAACCTCATCCGCTTGGAGAATGGCGCAACTTCTTAAATTCTTCGATTGACCTTGCAATTGCGCACACAGCCCAATTTGTCGTCGCGTATGCCACATCCAATACTCGCGTAGGTGTTGACGTCGAAGACGTGTCGCGTGATTTGTCGGAAGAATTCACAAGAGGCGTCTTCACGACGGAGGAATTGGATTTAGTCGTGAACGCGACCAACACGCCATCTGCAATCCTGCGTTTTTGGTGTGCAAAAGAAGCACTCTCGAAAGCCCTCGGTACCGGTATAAGATATTCTCCAAAAGAGATGATTATCGAATCATTCGTCCCTGAAACGGGGGCGATAAAAATGGTGTTGACGGGGCAATGGATTGAAGCTTTTAAACAATTCAAAGGACGCGTAATCGATGTTTCAAGCTGCATTGTGCGCGGACACGTTCTTGCATCGTGTTTTATACCTGAATCATTTTTCACATAATGACACTTTTATGATAGAATTAACTAACATAAATTTAACCAAAAGGAGTTACTCAAAATGGAATTAATAATTGCAAAAACCAAAGAAGAGGCAAGCCGCAAGGCGGCAGACCTTATCGCTTGCGCAGTTCGCAAAGACCCGAAGATCGTCCTCGGTCTTGCAACCGGCTCAACGCCTGAAACAATGTATTCCAATCTTGCGGAAGATTGTAAGGCGGGCAAGGTCACTTTTGCCGACGTTAAGAGCTGGAACCTTGACGAATATGTCGGTCTTGAACCAACGCACGATCAAAGCTATCGTTATTTTATGAACGCAAAGCTTTTTGATCACATTGACATCAACAAGGAAAACACTCACGTTTTGAACGGTCTTGCCACTGACGTCAACGCTGAATGTGAAGCATACGAAAAAGAAATTAAGGACGCAGGCGGCATTGCAATCCAAGTCCTCGGTATCGGTTCTGACGGACACATCGCTTTCAACGAACCTGGCAGCTCTCTCGTTTCCCGTACGCGTAAAGTTGCTCTTACTCCACAGACGATTCAAGACAATGCGCGTTTCTTTGAAAAAGCCGAAGACGTTCCGCGTTTTGCTCTTTCAATGGGTATCGGCACGATTATGGAAGCGAAGAGAATCATCATTCTCGCATTTGGCGCAAACAAGGCTGATGCTGTAGCAGGCGCTTTTGAAGGCGCTGTATCTGCATTCTGTCCTGCAAGTATTCTTCAAATGCATCCTGACGTATGGTTCTTCTGTGACGAGGCCGCTGCTGCAAATCTCAAACTTAAAGACTACTACGCTTGGCACGGCGAAGAAGTTTTAAAAGAAGAATTGGGCGGTTAAAACGTGATAGTTTTGGGGGTTGATACTTCTCTTCGCTCTACAGGTTATGCTGTTGTGTCTATAGAAGGAACGCGAATGCATGCCGTTTCATACGGCTGCATTCCCAACCCTCAAAAACTTCCATTGTCTCAGTGCCTTAAAAACATCTACGCGAAAATAAGTGAATTGATCGAAGAATATTCTCCTGATGTCCTTTCTGTCGAAAAGGTCATCTATGCGAAAAACGCAAATGTGATGTTGGTATTGGGCGAAGCCAGGGGAGCAGTAATAACGGCGGCGGCGAACAAAGGAATTGAGATATACGAATACGAGCCGCGCCGCATAAAGATGGCCGTGTGCGGAAATGGGCGAGCTGAAAAAGAACAGGTTCAAAGAATGGTAAAGACGCTTTTGTCGCTTGATGAACTTCCCCAAAATGATGCGGCCGATGCCATGGCGATAGCGATAACTCATTCGCATTCCATCTCGCCTCTTTTAAAAATGAATGGTGCGATATAAAAGAGCGCTTGAGAATTTAAAGTTAACAAATTAAAAATTGAGCTATATTGATGAGTGGAAAATTTATACCTAAAGCTCCTCGTTATGCTGCAAACGTTGTAAAATACATCGTTAAAAAAGCGTATGCGGGGAAGAGTCTTCAAGATTTTCTCGCTGGAGAAATCGGGCTTTCACGCCGCAGCGCAAAAGCAGTGATAGACGGACGCAGCGTATGGGTGAATCGTTCGTGCGTTTGGATTAGTCACCACCAGATGAAAACAGGTGATGTCGTTGAAGTTCCTCAAATTGTAGTTGCCGGCGCAAAGAAACAATCTGAAAAAGCAGGTATTAAAACACCCGAAAAAACGGTAGAGGAAAAACGCCATATTCGCGTACTGGTTGAAACTGACGATTATATCGTAGTTGATAAACCTGCCGGACTTGTTTCTTGCGAAGACCCGCGTTCCGTCGAAAATATTTTGCGCGAACAACTTTCCCGTCCGTCACTTGAAGCAGTACACCGTCTTGACCGTGATACCTCGGGATGTCTTCTTTTTGCAAAGCACCGCAAAGCGCACGAAGCGGCAGTGGAAATTTTCAAAACACGCAAGGTGACAAAGGTTTACCGTGCAATTGTCGTAGGAGCATTCCCTTACGCGCATGAAAGAATCAATGCGCCTCTCGATGGGCAAAGCGCTCAATCGGACGTATCGCGTGAAATGGTTTCGCCGGATGCAAGTTTTGTCCGCATAAGTATCGATACGGGAAGAACAAACCAGATTCGCCGTCACTTGGCATCCATCCGTTTTCCCGTAGTCGGCGATAGAGTGTTTGGATTGAAGTCGGCAAGAGATCCCCGTCTCATGGCAGTTCCTCGTCAAATGCTCCATGCCGTTTCTCTTGAATTGCCGAATCCCATGAATTTAAAAGAACGCATTCATGCTCATTCTCCTTTGCCGGCTGATTTCCGCTCTGTCTTGAAAACTTTCGGCATGGGCAAGAAAAAATAATTAGATGATGACGGATCGCGAGATAGCTCTTTTTATGGACAATCCCGATTGGGATATGTTCATAAAACCGTTTGACGCCAACAAGTCTCTTCGCTCGCTTCCGTCGCATGAAGATTGTTCCCCGATTGATGTTGAAACAACAGCTTCGCATCTTCTTCCAAGCGGAACGCTTGGAAGGGGAATAAAAGATTACGAGGTGCGTACAGGCCAATTGGATGCTTTGCGCTCTGTTGCACACGCATTCAACAACCGTCAGCATTTGATGATTGAAGCTGGAACGGGTGTTGGCAAGTCGCTTGCGTATCTGATCCCTTCCGTTCAATGGAGTTATTTGAATGATACTCCGGTTGTGATTTCAACGGCAACCAAAAACCTTCAGGACCAATTGATTCGTTTAGACATTCCTCGGGCCGTAAGCACTATAAGCGAGGAGGAAAGAGATGAAAATCCTTTCAAAGTGTCTATCCTGAAAGGGAGGGCGAATTATCTTTGCCTGCGTGAATTGGATGAAATGAATCACGACGGAATTTATTCCCTGTCAAACACGCAAAAAGACGAATTCTCGGTTTTAGTCGATTGGCTTTACAAAACAAAAACCGGCGACCTCGACGAATTTGAAACTGAAGTCGCAAAGAATATTTCTTCAGAGGCAAAGGTGACTTTGCGTCCGCTTTTATCGTGTCCGTCGGAAGAGTGTATTGGAAGGCGCTGCAAATTTTATGATAAATGCTTTGTAAACAAAGCACGCACAGAGGCAAAAAACGCAAATTTGATAATAACGAATCACTCTCTCGTTCTTACGGAAGCAAATGCGTCAACGTCTGATTTGCTTCCTGCATACGGAAGGCTTGTTTTTGACGAAGCGCACAACGTGCCTGATATCGCAACAGATATTTTTACATTCAGGTTTTCTCGGGCAACACTTTTGGAACTCGTCGGAAAAGTTGAACGAAAGAGTAAACGGCGCGGCGGCAATTTAACGAAGGGCGTTCTTGCTTCCATCAAACGTCAGCTCGACAAAGGCGCTTTGGATAAATCGAAGAAGGCTCCGGTTATTCTCGAGCTGATTACAAAAATCAGAATTGCCGTAGGATTTCTCGTTTCTTCCGGTGAAATTCTGCTTGGGAAATGCGAAGCGATGTTTACTCCATCTTCAAATGGAGAGGTTGTCCGTTTCCGCACAATACCGGAGAAAAACAGCGATTCGTCATACAATATACGTCAACATTCTTTCAACGGCGCGTTTACTTCATATTTGAATCATGAATTAGATGAAGCAGAGCTTCAAAAAGCATTGTTGGATTTTGAAAGCTTTCTTGCTCGTACCGTAGATGCCATGCTTTTATTGAGAGAAAAGATGATGGAAGCGGATGAAGACCATATAATCCCGCTTTTTGGCGAAATCAATACGCAACTTCTTTCAATTTCAGAATTGTTGAAATCATATTTGCTAAATTTGAAATTCCTGATCGCCGCCTCTGATCCGTCGTATGTTTTTTGGATTGAACGCGAATGGGCGAATCAACAGAATAAAAGAAAAAAAGATACGTATGAAATAGTGTTGCAAGCGGCGCCTCTTTTCGTGGCGGAACAAATGAATTCAATATGCTACTCTATAAAAGATTCCGTTGTAATGTGTTCTGCGACATTGCGGGTAGGCGATAAGTTTAATTATCTTGCGCATCGTTTAGGGATGGATTTGGTGGAGACGGAACGCATAAAATGTTTAGTCGCATCTTCTCCATTTGATTATACGAGACAAGCGTTAGTACTTTTTTCGAGCTTCTTGCCAAAGCCTGACAACAACGAATATGTTGCAGGCCTCGGCAATTTGATTTCTTCCCTTTCAAAAGTAACGAAAGGCCGGATGCTCGTTCTTTTCACTTCGTATGAAATGATGTATTCTACGGCCGATGCCGTTCAAGCGGAAATGGATAAACAGGGAATTTCTCTCTTTGTTCAAGGACAATCGCTTTCACGGGAAGGAATGGTCTCTCTTTTAAAAGACGCTCTTCCGGAGCATCCCGTCGTTTTGTTCGGAGCGCAATCTTTTTGGGAAGGCGTTGATATTCCCGGCGACGCTCTTTCTTGCGTTGTCATTGCAAGGGTTCCATTTCCGCAAATAAAAGAACCGATAAACGAAGCGAGAATGGAAGCTGTAAAAGCCGAAGGGAAAAGCGATTTCAAGGATTACTTAATACCTGAATCTTTAGTTCGATTCAGACAAGGAATTGGACGGCTTATACGCAAAAAAACAGATCGTGGAATAATTGTTCTTGCCGATTCACGTCCTGCAACAACAAATTACGGAGCTATTTTCAGAAATGCCGTACCATGTCCAGTTCACGTAATGACAAACCAAGATGAACTTATATCAAGAGCCGATGAATTTTTAAATTCATAAGTGATATATATCTACAAACATACCAAAAACATATCTAAAAAATAACCAATAAAACCAACAAAATTATTCACTTTTTTATTTTAAAAATAAATTAAGACAAATATTTGTGGCATTGTTATTTTAAATAGGTTATAATATTCTACGCATATGGTTAATATTCCCATAAATTAGCCAAAAATGTTCAGGTTTATTTTTCTGAACGAAAAAAATTTAAAGAAAGGTTATAAAGTATGAAGCGAGCTGATGTGGACAAGGTGCTCATTATTGGATCAGGACCGATTGTTATTGGTCAAGCATGTGAATTTGACTATTCAGGAACTCAAGCGTGTAAAGCATTGCGTGCGTGCGGATATAAAGTTGTTTTGGTTAACTCAAATCCTGCAACGATTATGACAGACCCTGTGATGGCAGACGCAACTTACATCGAACCTTTAAACGAAGCGCGTCTTGAACAAATCATTGCAAAGGAACGCCCTGACGCAATTCTTCCAAACCTTGGCGGACAGACTGGTTTGAACCTTTCCATGTCTCTTGCCAAGAAAGGAATTCTCGACAAATATGGTGTCAAGGTTATCGGTGTTAATCTTGACGCCATTGAACGTGGCGAAGACCGTGAAATCTTTAAGGCAACGATGGAAAAACTCGGCATTGAATGTCCGCGTTCAGGTATCGTTCATACAGTTGAAGAAGCCGTTGATTTGGTGACTAACCACATCGGCTATCCTGTTGTCGTTCGTCCTGCATATACAATGGGCGGCTCTGGCGGCGGATTCTGTTACAATGTTGAAGAGCTTCGCACAATTTGCGCCCGCGGTCTTGACGCGTCGTTAACACATCAGTGCCTCATTGAAGAGTCGATTCTCAATTGGGAAGAACTTGAAGTTGAAGTCGTTCGCGATGCCAAGAACCAAATGATTTCAGTATGCTTTATTGAAAATATCGATGCAGTCGGCGTTCATACCGGTGACAGTTTCTGCGCGGCTCCTTTTATTACAATTTCAAAAGAACTCCAAGAACGTCTCAAACGCGATGCGTTCAAAATTGTTGAAGCAATCGGCGTTATCGGCGGTACGAACGTTCAATTTGCGCACGATCCGAAATCTGGCCGCGTAGTCATTATTGAAATCAATCCTCGCACGAGCCGCTCTTCCGCACTCGCGTCGAAGGCGACAGGTTTCCCGATTGCATACATTTCCGCAAAGCTCGCCTCGGGAATGACTATGGACGAAATTCCATATTGGCGCGACGGAACTCTTGAAAAGTACACTCCATCAGGAGATTACATCGTTCTTAAATTCGCACGTTGGGCTTTTGAAAAATTCCGTGCGGTAGAAGATCGTCTCGGCACGCAAATGAAGGCCGTCGGCGAAGTTATGAGTATCGGCAAGACTTACAAAGAAACTTTCCAAAAAGCCATTCGTGCATTGGAGAAGGGTAGAGCAGGTCTTGGCTTTGCGTCTAATTTCCACGACCTTTCACTTGACGAACTTTTAAAAGCCCTTTCAATTCCAAATTCCGAACGCCACTTCCAAATGTATGAAGCAATCCGCAAAGGCGCAACGAATGAACAGCTTCATTCTATTACGGGCGTCAAGGATTACTTTATTCAGCAGATGCGCGAACTCGTAGAATTGGAAGAAAAGATTCTTGCATACAAGGGTTCTCTTCCACCAGACGATATGCTTATCAAAGCGAAGAAAGACGGCTTTTCCGATAAGTATCTCGCGCAGATTCTAAAAATCACGGAAAAAGAAATCCGCAACCGCCGCACGAAATTGCATTGCGTGGAAACGTGGCATGCTGTGCCTGTGTCTGGCGTTGAAAATCAAGCATACTATTATTCTTCGTATAATGCGGAAAAGAATGAAGTTCCGATTTCCAACAACAAGAAGAAAGTCATGATTCTCGGCGGTGGCCCGAACAGAATCGGTCAAGGTATTGAATTCGACTATTGCTGCACACACGCCGCGATGGCAATGCGTGAAGCAGGGTATGAAACGATTATGGTCAACTGCAACCCTGAAACGGTTTCAACAGACTATGATACTTCAGACAAGCTTTATTTCGAGCCTGTCACGCTTGAAGACGTTCTTCAAATCTACCATGCCGAAAAGCCGGAAGGTATTATCGTCCAGTTTGGCGGACAGACTCCGCTCAACATTGCAGCAGCTCTTGAAGCAGAAGGGTGCAAGATTCTCGGCACTTCTGTAAAATCAATCGACGCTGCCGAAGATCGCGATTTGTTCCATTCTATCATGAACCGCCTTGGCATTCCAATGCCGGAATCTCGTATGGCAAGCGATATCGATGCGGCGATTAAAGTTGCAAATGAAATCGGTTATCCTCTCATTATCCGCCCCAGCTTCGTTTTAGGCGGCAGAGGTATGGAAGTCATATTTGATGAAATTATGCTTCGTGAATACGTTGCAAAGGCTGTCGGTGTGACACCTGATCGTCCGCTCTATCTCGATAGATTCCTGCACCATGCGCTTGAATGTGAAGCTGATGCGCTTTCTGACGGCACGGATATCTTTATTCCAGCGATCATGCAACACGTTGAACTTGCAGGCGTCCACTCGGGCGACTCTGCATGTGTATTGCCGCCTGCAAGTATTTCAGAAGAAAACAAGAAGACGATTCTCGATTACACGCGTCGCATTGCTGCGGAATTGAAAGTTGTCGGTCTTATGAATATGCAGTTTGCAATCGAAGACGATAAGGTTTATGTCCTTGAAGCAAACCCGCGCGCATCGAGAACCGTTCCACTCGTATCGAAAGTCGGCGGAACTCAAATGGCACGCATCGCAACGCGTCTTATGCTTGGCGAATCCGTAAAGTCAATGGGGCTTGATAAAAAGCAGATGATCCCATACTACGGTGTTAAGGAAGCCGTTCTCCCGTTTGAAAAGTTCCCGGAAGTAGACCCAGTACTTGGTCCTGAAATGCGTTCGACCGGTGAAGTTTTAGGCCTTGCCAAAACGTTTGGTCTTGCTTATTACAAGAGCCAGGAAGCAGTAAATGCTCCATTGCCGGTTGAACCAGGAAAGATACTTGTCTCTCTCAGCGAAAAGCCGCTTGATGCAGTAAAGGCAGTAAAGAATTTCGTATCTCTCGGGTTCACTGTAATCGGTACTGAAGGAACAGTCAAGTTCTTGAAAGACCATGGGGTTGAAGCAGAGGAAGTCGCAAAGATCGGCGAAGGCCGTCCAGACGTTCTTGACTTCATCAAAAACCGTGAAGTCGTACTCGTTGTGAATACGCCATCTGGTCGCCGTGACGCGCGTGCAGACGATTGCCGTATTCGTCAGGCCGCTATCAAGTATAGCGTTCCTTATTTGACAACTATAGCCGCCGCTCTTGCTGCTTCTGAAGGTATTGCAGAAGCGCGCAAAGGTGCAGGAGAGGTCCGTTCTCTTCAAAGCTATCACGCTTCAATAACTGTTGAAGGTTAATAAAATGAGCAAACTTTTAATTGTAGAATCTCCAGCAAAAGCAAAAACAATAAAAGACTATCTCGGTAGTGATTTTGTTGTCAAGCCTTCTGTCGGTCACATTCGTGACTTGCCGAAGAAGGGGTTGTCTATTAAGATCAATCCAGTTAAAGGCAAGGATGATGTCTGGACGTTTGAACCAAGTTACGAGATTTCGGAAGACAAGAAAAAAATCGTCGCCGATTTACGTAAAATCGCAAAAGAATCAGACGAAATTTATCTTGCGCCCGACCCTGACCGTGAAGGGGAAGCTATCGCTTGGCACTTGAAGGAAGTTCTTAAATCAGTAGCAAAAGACAAACCGTTTCATCGCGTGACGTATAATGAAATCACGAGAAAGGCTGTGTGTGAAGCAATCAAGAGTCCTCGTGATATTGACGACGCCCGTGTTGACGCTCAACAATCACGCAGAATCCTCGATCGTCTCGTAGGGTTTCAAGTATCGCCTTTGCTTTGGAAGAGCTTGAATTACGGATATACGCTTTCAGCAGGCCGTGTACAATCAGTGGCACTTCGCTTGCTCGTGGAAAGAGAACGTGAAATAAAGTTCTTTGTGCCTGAGGCATATTGGATAATGGGCGTTGAAGCGAGTAAAGGAACGAAGGGGACTAATTTCATTGCAAAGCTTGCGCGTTTAGATGGAGAAAAGCCGTCAATTAAAAGTCAAGAGCAAGCGGTGATGATCGTAGATGATCTTGATGGCGCGAATTTAATTGTAAAGTCTGTCAAGGACCAGCCCAAAACGCGTCATCCGTATGCTCCGTTCACTACATCCACTTTGCAGCAGTCTTCTTCAAGCATGCTTTCGCTCTCTCCTACACGCACAATGGCACTTGCTCAAAAGTTGTATGAAGAAGGTCTCATTACTTACATGAGAACTGACAGCGTTGCGATTTCAGAAGATGCCCGCAATGCCGCGCGTGATTTCATTTCCTCAAATTACGGCGAGGAATACATCCCTGAAAAACCAAATTTTTATAAAGGCAAAGACAATGCCCAGGGTGCTCACGAAGCGATACGTCCTACCGATGTCAATATAAAGCCAGGAACGATAAAATTAGACGCGCAAGCAGCAAAACTTTACGAGCTTATTTGGCGTCGTTTCGTAGCCTCGCAAATGGCAGACGCAAAGCTTTCGTTAAAAACCGTTACGCTTGAAGCCGATAAGGATGATATTGAACATTCTTATATTTTCACGGCTTCGACAACGGCAGTTGTGTTTGAGGGATTTTTGAAAATCATGGGATCTTCCCTCATTAAAAAGACGAAAGAAGACGGCGATGAAGAAGGGGATGAAGTAAAGGAATTACCTCCTCTTAATGAGGGTGATTCTCTCATCGCCGAAAGATGGCTTTCCGATAAAAAGGAAACGAAACCGCCGCCACATTATTCGGAAGCAAGCTTGGTAAAAGCGATGGAAGAAAACGGCGTTGGAAGACCGTCAACTTACGCTCAAACTATTGAAGTTCTCGTTACCAGACAGTATGCCGAACGCGAAGGGCGTCAATTGATTCCTACGAAACGCGGAGAAGATGTATCTAATTGGCTCGTTCAAAAGCTGGATCAACTTTTCAATGTCGGATATACCGCCGAAATGGAAAGCGAACTTGATAAGATTGAAGATGGCTCGGAAAACAGCACCACGATGCTCAGCAGGTTTTACAGCCAATTCACAAAGTGGATTGACGGGGCAAAGGAACCGCCGCCACCGCGTGAAAAATTCGTTGAATTATTTGATTTTCTCAACGCGGTAAAAACATGGAATGAGCCGGAAAAACGCGGCAAATATGTGTTTGACGATAAAGTCTTTTTTGAAAACGTCAAAAAACAGTTTGATGAAAATCTCAAGCCTTTGACGCTTCGTCAATTGCAGGCGCTCGTCAAACTTGCCGTATCGTATGTAAATCAGATTCCAGACGGCGAGACGCGTCTGTTTGATATGGGATACGGTCTTGAAATTCAACGCGTTAAAAACGCTCCGCCGACAGAGTTGGTAAAATGGTGTTTCCAGACTATTGACCGTATCGGTTTGCAGCGCAATCCGTTTTTGCAATCACTTCGTGAACAAGTTGACCGCGGTCGCATCCTTTCTGAAAAACAATTTTCGATTATGGCAAAGTCTATCGGCAAAAATGCCGGTATCCTTCCTGATGCAGAACAGGTCCGCTCGCGGCTTGCTCCGTTCGTACCAGGTGGCTTTGATATTGCTCCTGCAGATCCGATCATCCCTAAATTGTTTGATGCACTTAAGAATGTTACGGCATGGAAAGAATCCATAAAACCGGCACGCAGCAAATCGAAGTTTACTCATAACGACAAGGATTTTGTGGAATCTCTTCACGGGCAATTTTTGCGTTCAAATGGACTTTCTCCGCGTCAGATAGTTGCTCTTAAACGTGTTTGCATAACGTACAAGGAACAGATTCCTGATTATGAGAACTTATCCAAGGAATTGGAATTAGACAACCTTCCTACTTACGAAAAAACTTCCACGGCCGAAAAAGATGCGCGTATGGCGGCAAGAGCAGAAGCCCGTGCAGAAAAATCGGCGTTGAAATCTACGTGTAAGACAACACGCTCTCCGGCAAAAAGAAAGAAATCTACGTGATTACATCCAATCACTCGGCAGAGTTTGACCCTGAAGTAATGCTATTCCGCAGGTATTTGCTTGCCGAGCGGAATCTTTCAGAGTTGACGGATGTCGGGTACGAACAGGATATTTCACAGTTCGTGACTTTCAAATGGGGAGAAAAAAGTTCTTTCCCATTTCCTTGGGGTAGTGTAACGCAGGAAGACGCCAGGCAATTTTTAATGGTGTTTGCAAAAGAGGGGGCTAATGCTACGACAGTACGTCGCAAGCTTGCTTCTTTGCGGTCTTTTTATAATTATCTCGTGAATGAAGGATTTACATCTACAAATCCTTTCTTTGGCTTGCATGGACCGCGTCTGCCTAAGAAATTACCTCGTGTGTTATCCGTAACAGAGATAAAAAAGTTATTGGAAAGTCCTCGCAAAGGATTGGAGCTGTTAAGAAATACTAAAAAGAAGGTTGAGAAGGTTGAAGTTTATGAACACCTTCGAGACGCCGCTGTTTTAGAAATTCTTTATTCAACAGGATGTCGAATTTCTGAAGTTCTTAATTTGACATGGGGAGAAGTTGATCTGAGGAGGGGGAGTGTAATTGTAACCGGTAAAGGGGCAAAAGAACGATTGTGTATCATCGGCTCTCCCGCGAAAAAAGCCTTATCCGAAATGCGCTCTTATGCTTGTAAAATCTGGCCCGACGCAAACGATTCGTCAAAGAATGTTTTTCTCAGCAAGAAGGGGGATGGCCTTTGTTCTCGAAACGTGGAAAGGCGTTTGAAGAAATGGTTGGCAATGGCGGAACTATCAAATGAAATTACGCCACACAAATTGCGTCATAGTTTTGCCACGCATTTACTTGATGCAGGAGCCGATTTAATAAGCGTTCAGGAAATGCTTGGACATTCTTCGCCGTCAACGACACAGATTTATACACACGTATCGGTGCAACGGTTGAAGGATGAATATTTTAAAGCTCATCCAAGGGCTCAAAAATGACAGAAAATATTTTTAGCAGATTGCACCTTTTAGTCGGCGACGATGCGTTAAAAGCTTTCGAAAAAACGAAAGTCATCATATTCGGTATAGGAGGGGTAGGGAGCTGGTGCGCTGAAGCTCTTGTCCGAAGTACTGTTAAAAATATAACTATCGTCGATTCCGATTATATTTGCGAAACTAATATTAATAGACAGCTCCCGGCGACAACAAAGACAGTAGGGAAGATTAAAGCCGATGTTTTAAAAGAACGGCTATTGGAAATAAACCCTGCAGCAAATATTAAATCGATTCATAAATTCTACACGGCCGAAAACTCCTCGGAATTTGAATTATCCGATTACGATTACGTTATCGATGCAATTGATTCGGTAAAAGAAAAAGCGCATTTAATCAATACCGTTACAAGACTTAAAAACACAAAATTATTTTCTTCGATGGGTGCTGCTTTGAAAATGGATATTTTCAAAATAAAGAAAAGCGAGTTTTGGAAAATTAAAGGTGATCCATTGGCGAGAGCATTACGGAATAATTTTAAGAGAAGCAAAATTTTCCCAGAAAAAAAATTCCAATGTATTTGGAGTGACGAAGCGCGCAAGAACATAGTTGAATCTAATTTACGTATCAATGGAACGATTACACACACGACAGCAACATTCGGATTTGCTCTTGCCAATTTACTTATTGACGACATCATAAAATAGAAAACGCCGCGTTGATATGATCTCTAATGGGGAATATTGGAATCGTAGTTGACATAATGCTTATTATGCGACAAAAATAAATATGGCCAAAAATGAAGTTTTGACCATATTTTTAGTGCTACACTTATTCTACATTACTTCAACAATCGCACCAGGATTTGAGTCGTCACCATTTGGATTCATTGATGCGCCGATTTTAGCAATCTCTTCGCCAGGCAACGCAATTTTTCCGGCACTTTTTACACATTTATCTGTAATGTCAACGGCATCGCCGCCGATTATGTCTCGTGCGACAATTCGCCTTCCATCTGTGCAATCATCTAAAACGAGAGAACCGAATTTCCCGAATACGGCAACGGGAGTTCCTTTCTCAAGTGCGGCATCGAATCGTGCCTCAGCTTTAGGCGTGTAGCATTTTTTGACACTATCGATAAGCGGCAGAGCGGAGAATGTAAGAGCGCCGTTTGGATTGCGCGAAGCAACAACGTAAGGAATTTCCCCGTTTTCCCCTTTTACTTCCGGCAAGGCAATTCCGCGTGTTACACTTGCTGGAGCGACTTGGAAATACGTAACATCTTTTTTCCCGGTGAACCAGCATTCGTCTGGAATAAAATGCCATTCTTCGCGAATAGAATTATCACTGTGTAAAGTTTTTGCAGAAGTATCGCTTCCAAATGGAGTTGCGATTCTCTGCCATGTGATGCAACGATAGTCTTCCGCCATACGCTTGTGCAATGGGCGTACGCGGCATATTTCCGGCTCAGGAACCCACGGGCAACGCATCATTGAAAGTTCAATGCCAAGTCCGGCGGCAATAAGCGGCTCGTCTTCCGTATTGATAACGACGCGGCTTGAACTTTTATCTGCGGCGTGAAGTTCCCATGCTGCACGTTCAAGCATCGTTGCTGTCGTCAAAGGATGGGCGCTATCATACGTACGGAATACGTCGGAAAAAGACATTATTTCTTCACAATCGCGCGTAACTGCGTCGTATTCAGAAACGCCGAAAATTCTACCTGTTTTTCCTGTCGTGTGGTATTTGTCTTTTGGTTTTAAATGCGGATCCACTTGTCCATTGATGGCATTATTAAAACCACGACAATGGTCTATTATCAATTCAGGATAATATTGTTCTTTCATTTCGCTCATCATTCGACGATACCACACGTCAAAATTATGAACGCCCCAATCGACCTTCCAATATTTTATCCCTGCGTACGCTGCTTCATCAAATTTCTTGCGTAAATCTTCGGCAAGTTTTTCTTTTGGAAATGGAGAAGAAAAAGTTTCGCCGTAAGCTTGGCAGGCAACCCATACTCCAAGCCCTTTCCACCCCTTCTCTTCCACTCTTCGCGCAAGCACGCGTAAGCGGTCACGGTCGGAAACATTCGCACCGCCTAATGAAGGGAAACGCTTTCTGTCTGGTACGAGCGAACTAAATTGAGCGATGCCCTTTGCGTCATTATTTGCGCCGTACGGAACGTCCCAGCCGTCATCGATAATAAACATCAAATCGCCGCGGTATTTGGGGAAAAGATTGATCCATCCGTTCTTTCCAAACAAAACGGTTTCATTCATGTTATCACGTGTACCAGGCACTCCTTGATCACCAGGGAAATTTAATTCGCCAGTCAATTGTTTTGTTTCTAAAGTGAGATATTGAGTATTCCATGTGCACCAATATGGAGAAAAACGCGCTTTTGAATATTCCTTTTGTTTAAACGAAGAACATCCGGTAAGACTTAATCCTGCAAAAGCTCCAATACCGGCAACAAAATCTCTACGCGTTGTACAAAAATTTGAATGTTTTTTTGACTTCATATTATTCCTTTTCATATTGAAAATAATACTAACATAAGTTATTAAAAATAGTCAATATTTTTCCTCCCCTTCTCATCAAACCATTGCACATAGACACTTACAGTCGTTACTCTTTTATGAAATTAATATTGACGAATTATTTTAGACTTTGTAAACTTTTTCTCTATAAAATTTTATCCTAAAGAAAGAAATGACAAATAAAATAACAAACGCTTTGTTTGTAGAAAATTCCAATAGCGTTTGAATGGAGATAAAATATGAATATGTTTATAGAATTTTCTAAAGCGTTATGGAACGTATTTGCGATGATGGCACCATGGCTTATTATAGGATTTTTCATCGCAGGAATTATGGCCGTATGCCTGCCACGTGATTTTGTGATGCGCTACCTTGGAGTTTCTGGAGGAATTAAGAGCATTATTCGTGCCGTTATGATTGGAGTACCGCTTCCTATTTGTTCCTGCGGAGTAATTCCAATTTCGACAGCTTTACGTAAAAATGGCGCGAGCAAAGGTGCCACTGCAGGATTTCTAATTTCAACACCACAAACTGGCATCGATTCAATTCTGGCGACTTATGCACTTATGGGCCCCCTTTTTGCTATAGCGCGTCCAGTTGCGGCATTTGTGACAGGGCTTGCAGGCGGGTGTACTGTCCATGCTCTTTCAGAAAAACATATGCCTTCATCTATCACAATACATCAATCCACCCCACAACCGCGTAATCTGCGTACAATCCTCTGGCAAGGTTATATACGTCTTTTAGGAGGAATTATAAAACCTCTTTCCTTTGGCTTAGTTATCTCCGCACTTGTGGCGGCACTCGTTCCAAACGACTTCTTTGCATCCACTTTGGCAGGACGTGATTATCTATCAATGCCTATTATGGCACTCATTGGATTTCCAATGTACATTTGTTCAACGGCGGCAATTCCAATAGCTACCGCACTGATATTCAAAGGCTTGTCTCCTGGCGCGGCATTTGTTTTCTTGATGACAGGTCCCGCCGTCAATGCTGTATCGATATCAACAATCGCTTCGCTCATTGGCAGACGTGCAACATTTGCGTATATCGCAGTGATTCTTCCTGGAGCCATTATCTCAGGAATAATCGTTAATTTACTTTCTGAAAATATCGGTTCGTTTTCTATGCAATGTACGGCCTGTGCTCCACTTCCAATGCTCAATCATCTTGCCGGCATTGTACTCTTAATCCTTATGATCAATGCTTACATTCGCGTCCCTAAAATGAAATAAGTAACATAACAAAGACTAATCACACATTCCTTTTAGGTTTATTTTTGTTCTCGTAACCAATCATCAATCATTTGACGGGCGATTGATCCTTTATGTGGAATCTCAGGGAGATTATCTCGGTCAAACCAACCAGACTCAACAACTTCTTCACCATCTGGTGTAAGTTCGCCAGATGCGTATTCGGCGCGAAAACCAACCATTATGTTTGATGGAAACGGCCACGTTTGAGAACCAAAATATCGAAGGTCTTTCACCTCAACAGAAGCCTCTTCCATAACCTCACGACGCACCGCATCTTCAAAATTCTCGCCTGCATCGACGAACCCCGCAACGAGCGTCCAGTTTCGAAGTTTGTAATGAGTGTTACGCTGCAAAAGGATTTTATCCCCTTTTGTCACAAGAACAATCACAGCCGGTGAAAGTTTAGGATACGCCGTATATCCACATTTAGAACACACCATCGCCCGTTCGTCCGTATTAGCATGAGGCTCCATCAATGAACCACATTTCCCGCAAAAACGGTTAATACTGCGCCATTCCTCAAGTTCTCGATCCCGTGCCGCCGCCCGAAACTCTTCTGGCGACATTGTCGTAAGCATCTCTCTTAAATTATCCATCGTATTTCCTTTTAAAAAACCTTACCCTCTTGAACTCATAAAACCAGCCGCAGCTGCACCAATTCCGAGAATAATACTTCCGATGACATAAAGGATAAATGCTCCCCAACGCCCTGTCGTTACGAGAGAAAGCGCTTCCTTCGAAAATGTTGAAAACGTTGTAAAGCCTCCACAAAAACCTATGGTAAGAGCTATTTGCAAATTATCATTCCATCCAATTTTTGATCCTACGCCGGCCAACACTCCAATAGCAAAACTTCCAATAATATTAATTCCTGCAGTAGTCCACGGGAAGAAACAAGACGGTAACACTAGCCCTATCGCATATCGCAATAAGCTACCTAAACCACCAGCTAAAAAAACATATATGAATTTCATAATTTTGTATTGTTTTACTTTTTCCCTTACCACCGCATTTCTCAAAATGCGGTGGTAGCTATAGCATCTCAACCGCCGCGGAAACTTTTGCCGCGAGACTTTGAAATATCTTGTATATAGAGGTTTTTGAGAATCGAGTATCTCGCCATGCCATCCTTGCACCTTAAGACTATTTCACAAAAGAAGGGAAATACGATTATCACAGCAATAATTATGCCTATCTTGAACATTTTAATTGGCTATTCATAGCGTATATTCCAATCTTTTTTTTTTTTTGACTCGGATTCTCTTCGACCATATTTGATTTTGATCGAAACTTCAATATCGTCGAAATCTGCATTTTTCTTTGCCTTTTGATTACGCACAAAGTCCATAAGAGCGGCAATTCCC
>JAGCMU010000101.1 GCA_017646325.1 Kiritimatiellia bacterium | reverse complement strand
GGTGAAACCAGCAAGGGCGGCAGCCATAACGTTGACCCCAACGGCTTCGTCGTAAAGACGGCCCGCAATATCGGTATCTCGTTTGGCGATTGATTGAAACAAACAGAATAAACGCAAAGAGCTTGGCCCGGCGGCCAAGCTCTTTAATAAAATTTGGTGAAAAAATGATAGATATTACGGTTTGGATGACAAATTTCTTGCAGGCGTTAAATGCGACCTTTGGAGACCGTGTGTGGTTTGTTGGTCTGCAGGGAAGCTACGGTCGCGGTGAAGCAACGGAATCGAGTGACATTGACGTCGTTGTGATACTGGATGAGCTGACCGCTTTGGATATTCAGAGATACAACGCAACGTTAGACGTCTTGCCGCATCGTGAGCTGACTTGCGGTTTTCTCTCGGGTAAGGAAGAAATTTTGAACTGGGAGCCGTCTGACTTGTTCCAGTTTTATTACGACACCACGCCGATTATGGGAGCCCTGGATGAATTGCGGGGAGCCATTGACGAGCATGCCGTGAACAAAGCGATCAAAACCGGCGTTTGCAATGTGTTCCACGCCTGTGTGCACAATATGCTGTATGAAAAAAGTGAAGACGTTTTGCGGGGATTGTATAAATCCGCATCCTTTGTGCTGCAGGCAATCGCCTTTAAGCGAACGGGAACCTATAGGAAGAATCAAAAGGAACTGCTCGAGGTCGTATCTTCCGACGATCGGGGGATTGTCGAAACTTTTTTGCATTTGAAAAACGGCGGCGAGATGGACTTTGATGCCATGTCTGAGCAGCTGTTTGCTTGGTCGCAGAAATGGATTGTTGAGAATACGACGAAAACGACGCCAAGGAGGGGTGAAATATGAACGAAGTGGAAAAAATAGAATATGCCAAAATGTTTATAGATAAGCTGGCCTGCGGCATCAATCCCTTGGATGACACGCCCATTCCCGAGGACGATATTGCCAACAATGTTCGGCTGTCCAGATGTTTTTTCTACGTTTCGTCCATTCTTCAAAAGGAAATTGACAGAGAACGGAGAAAACAGCCAAAAGAAAAGAAGCCCACACGCCTTCCGTTTTCCGTAACGCAAGAACAACTTGAAAAATTTGAATATTCTTCTTATCCTATTTCAGTGTCCGCTATGGGCAAAAAAATTAATTGGTTGGTCCGAGAAGATATTGAAGAAAAGAAAATAGAAAAATTCTCATATCGTAAAATTAACTACTGGCTACGCGAAATGGGAATGATCGAATGGCGGGAATGGAGAAACGGAAAGAAAAGACGGTTCCCAACGGCAGAAGGCGAGACAATAGGACTCAGCTTGCAAATTTGGGAGAATTACGGCAGAAAAACCCCCGTGGTCTATCTGTCGGAAGAAGCGCAACACTTTATTATTGATCATTTTGAAGCAGTAATGGCTGCCCAAAAAGGAAGTATAGATTTTTCGCAAGAGGAAGATAACGAGGAAAAAGACGATGCGTAAAAATTTTGGAGCAAAAACCTGGCTTTACCCGATGCCCGTGCTGATCGTGGGCACCTATGACGAAAACGGAACGCCCAACGCGATGAACGCGGCTTGGGGCGGCATTTACGACACGAATCAGGTCATGGTCTGCCTTGCGGATGACCACAAGACCACCGAAAACATCAAAAATACGGGCGCGTTTACCGTCAGCTTTGCTACGGTGAGTACGGTCGTACCTTGCGATTACGTCGGCATAGTTTCGGCAAACGACGTACCCGATAAGTTTGAGGTCGCGGGCGTTCACGC
>JAGCMU010000100.1 GCA_017646325.1 Kiritimatiellia bacterium | reverse complement strand
TTCGTCCGTAGGCCACGACAGTATTCTCGGCGATTTCACCCATGTTTACGCCCAATGCGCGATAGGCGGCGCGGTTGTGATGGAAGATGGTTCTGTCGTCTATCCCGGTTCCGTCGTCACGCCTCGCAGAAAGATCGGCGCGTGGTCGGTCGTCGGCGCTCTTTCAGCCGTTTTTACGGATGTTCCCGCAGGGGTCACAGTGTTCGGTAATCCGGCGGTGACGATAAGGGACTGATTTTTGACAAACTGCTTTCCGGATCAGCTGGCCGGAAGGTATTTGTCTCCCGTTCGCTGATATATCTGAAGGCTGAATTTTTGCGCGGTAATGTAAATAAGGTCGAAAACGGCAGTTTGAATCTTTTCGTATTCTTCCCAATCGCGTGTTTTTGTGAAGGCGTAGATTTCAACGGGAATTCCTGTGTCCGACGGCTCGGTCTGGCGCACCATGCAGGTAAGTTCTTTGGTTATATCGTCGTTTTGTTCAAGCATTCTCAAGAGCCATATCTCAAACGCGGCGAGATTTGAAATCGGGTTGTCTGTTTCTAGTATCAGATTTCTGTCGACGAGATCTTTTTTAAATTCAGCGGTCATTTCACGGATTGAGGTCGCGCTTATCCAAACGGGACGCTTTATCCGTCGACCTTTGGAAAGCGACATGTATCTCCAGTTTACAAACGCGTCGCTGATAAGAGCCGATGAAGGAATCATCGTTACCGTATTGTCGAAGTTTCGGACTTTTACCGTTGTAAGGGCGATGTCTATAACGGTGCCGTCGGCGTTGAATTTTGACATCGTAATCCAGTCGCCGACTCTGACCATGTCGTTTTGGGCTACTTGGATTCCCGCTACGAGACCGACGATCGAATCCTTGAATATCAACATCAGAACAGCTGTCAAAGCTCCTAAACCGCTAAGAATCAGAACGGGACTCTTGTTCATTAAGATTGAGATGATTATGATGCTGGCCGCGCACCAGGTGATGATTTTTAGAATTTGAACCATCACTTTGGAAGAAAGGTTTTTGGCGTTCGAGCGGACTTTTTCCAAGGACATCAGCCATGTAACTGCGGCGCAAACTGCAAGTGCGGTCGAAATTACCATTGCAATTGAGAGAAGACGTGAAATGTTGTGGCTGGTCCATTCGTTCCAGTTGAACGTTTCGGGGAGCCATTCCTGCAAAATCCAGAAGAACACAAGCCGTAGAAGAGCGCTGCGCAATTTGGCGGTTTTTTGATAATGATGCCGAATTTCTTTTCTTGATATGATGAATCTTTTCAACAACATTGAAACGGTGAAGCAAAAAACCATGCTGCCGAGCGCTATTGTTAGCGCACAAAGGCAAGAAGATGCCAATCTTGCGAAAAACGCGTTGAATCCGATTGTTGAAAACCAATTCGCGACGATATCTACAAAGTAAGTCATTTCAAGTAATCTTTTTTTGAGTTTGATGTTAATATTTTCATATTATAACATAATAGGATATGTTATGCAGAGCAGTTTACAGTAGCGGGGGATCGTCGTGTCTAAAACTAAACGCAAGTTCTGAAAGTTACTGCAAGTCGATTTTATAATTTCTGGCAAATTTTTAGTGTTAACGTAGAGTCAGAGTTTTATAAGTTGAACAAATTGCTGTTATGACTTTCTTTTTGATTTCTGTACTAGAAATTAGGGGTAAAAAAATCATAATCCATGGCCGGTTGAACTTGCGGTTACTTATTCGACTATGGATGAGAGAGTTGTTTAGTGTTGATTCGTAGATAGTATACAATATAGTTTACGAGAATGCATTGACCAATGT
>JAGCMU010000099.1 GCA_017646325.1 Kiritimatiellia bacterium | reverse complement strand
TCTGTCGGCTCTGGTCGGATTGAGGCGAAATCAAAAGGCAATCTCATTTGTGCATTTGACACATCTTTATGGCGTCTTGATAAATCACTGCCTCTTAACAGTCTGCGCGGTGCACCGCAAGGTCCTGAAGGGCGCAAGGAGTATGCCGCCGTAAAGGAGATCCATATTTTCAGAAAGAATCGCGATAGACCGATTAAAGGGGGCTTTACTCTTTGTTCTATTACTGAACGCCCAAGCGATTTGACGCGACCCCTTCTCAGGGCCGATACTTTCCTCCCTTTCATCGATAAATACGGACAATTTCGCCACGCCGATTGGCCAGGGAAAATTCATAGCGACGAAGACCTCATCGCTGCACGTATACGCGAGGAGGAGTGGCTTAAGGAAAATGCCGCCGGTCCTCTCGCTGATATTGGACGTTACGGAGGATGGACAAAAGGTCCGCGATACAAAGCAACGGGACGCTTTTACGTAAAAAAAATCAACGGTCGGTGGTGGTTCATCGATCCCGAAGGATACATCTTCTTTTCCTTTGGCATTGTAAGTATCCGCCCAGGAGAGCCGACTCTTGCGCAAGGGCGCGAGAGCTGGTTTGAAGGACTTCCTTCAGGGGCAAAACGCATCGACCATGCAAAGCTCAACATGGAGAGAAAATACGGCGAGAAAATTTTCTTCAATGCCCGCACTCACCGCAGACTGCGAGCGTGGGGAATCAACACTATCGGCAACTGGTCATCACTTTCTTTACGTGCTATGCGCCGCACTCCTTATGTCGCCGATTTGACAACGAGCGGACGACCAATCGAAGGCGCTATAGGATGGAGCGGTAAAAAATTCCCCGATCCCTTTGACGCAACTTTTCGTACACACCTCAATAATTGCGTGAAAGAAGAAGCCATGCGTTCTGGTGCTGATCCATGGTGCTTAGGATGGTTCGTCGACAACGAGCTTCCATGGTCGAACGATTCGCGTGGACTTGCACGAGGCGTAATTGCAAGCCCTGCAGACCAGCCCGCAAAAACAGCTGCTCGCCGTTATTTGGAATCTCGTTATAAATCAATTGCCGCGTTGAACAAAGCATGGGGGACGACGTATGGGAATTGGGATGACTTTTTAACACAAACAACATCGCCGCCTGAAAAGCGCTCGCGTGACGATTTAGATGCAATTCAAAAACTTGTTACCGAAGAATATTTCCGCAGCGTAAGCGAAGCGATAAAAAAGGAAGCTCCGGGAACATTGTATCTTGGGTGCCGATTCTCAAACGGGTCTCCGAACGTATGGAAAACGGCGGCGGCATTTTGCGATGTTGTCAGCGCCAACATATACCGGAAAAAGCCAACCTACAATTGGCCGAAAAATGCAATCGACAAACCTCTTATCATAAGTGAATTCCACTTTGGCGCTTGTGACCGAGGGCATTTTTCCCACGGACTTGAACAGGCAGAAAACAATGCCGAGCGCGCAAAGAGTTTTGGCAAATACGTTTGTGCTGCACTTATCGATCCGCGCATAGTCGGAGTACACTGGTTTAAATGGTGCAATCAACCGGTAACGGGGCGCGGTTTAGACGGAGAAAATTTCCCTGTCGGATTTGTCGACATTTGCGACACGCCGGACGAAAGGCTTGTCAATATGGCACGGCTCTTAGCGAAAGAAATGTATAAAGTGAGGCTTACCCGCGGCTATTCAAGAACAGAGCGCTGACGCGGATCAAACGCATCGCGAAGACCTTCGCCGATAAGCACTACGAGCAGCATCACGACAAAAAGCGCAAGCCCAGGGAAAAACACAAGCCACCATGCAAAACGGAATTGCTGCGCTTGACTTAATATTTCTCCAAGAGACGGCGTCATAGGGGGCAGCCCAAATCCAAGAAAGTCCAACGCCGCCAAACTCCCGATCGCCCCCATAAGAAGAAACGGGAATAACGTTACAAGCGGAGTAATCGCATTTGGGAGAATGTGCTTGAAAATTATCCGCACGGCAGAAAGACCTTGGCATTTAGCCGCCTCCACAAATGTACGGACGCGCAAACGCAGGAACTCTGCGCGCACATAGTATGAAACTCCGATCCAATTGAACAGCGCATAACAAATGAGAAGAATTCCAAATCCGCGGTCGAACGTCGCCCCGACAAAAATCATCACATACAAAAACGGCATTGCGCTCCAAATCTCCGTGAAGCGTTGCCCCAAAATATCTGTCCAGCCGCCAAAATAACCTTCAATAGCACCTATTACAATTCCTGCAAGAAGCCCCGAAAAGGCAAGGGCAAGCCCGAACAGGAGAGCGATTCTAAGCCCGTGAACAACTCGAGAATAAACATCGCGACCGGCGGAATCTATTCCAAACGGATGGCCAGGGACAGGTCTAAACGGCCAAGTGACAGGTGAAAGCGTTTCGTGGCGTGACTTCACCTTTGGCGGCGAAAGCTCCTTCAAGAAAACTCTCGTTCCCAAAAGCGACTTTGATTTTTTTATGCGGATATCAAATTCATCAAGCTTTACCTTTTGAACGTCGCCGCCGTTTTTCTTCAAGCTTTCCAAAAAACTTTCTCTTACGTCTTCAGGACCTTCCCATCGGACGAGCTTGCCGTTGTCTAAAAGAATTCCTCTTGAAGTCCGTACATCGTGCTCTTCTTCAATCTGCTTTTCGCGATACTTCTCAAGCGTCTTTGCGTCGATAACCTCAACGGGGCTTAAGGGGCATACGAAATCAGCACACATCGCAAAAATGAAAACGCCGATAAAAATCAAAAAACTCCACCACGCGCGTTTATTACGTCTAAACGCGCGCAACCGTTTTTTTGTTACCGGAGAAAAGTTAAACATCTTTTGCCACCATCACTTCTTTGAAAAGTCGATACGAGGATCGATAAGCATATAAAGGAAATCTGAAATCAAACTGCCGATGAGCATCGCAAGCGACGTCATCACAAGCAACGCCAAAAAGACCGTATAATCACGACCTTCAAGCGCATCAAGGCTCAACCGCCCCATTCCCGGGATTTCGAAAATTCTTTCAATGATCACAGAGCCTGCGAAAAAAACGCTGAACATCGAACCGAATCCCGTTGCAACGGGAACGAGAGCATTTCTAAACGCGTGTCCCCAAATTGCGCGTTTGCGGGAAACTCCTTTCGCAATCGCCGTTCGAACGTAATCGGCGGAGATTTGATCGAGAAGGGAATTCTTCATGAGAAGTGTAAGCATTGCAAAATTCCCAGCAACGTAACACGCGACAGGAAGCGCCATATGCCACGCGCGATCTAAAAATATCTTCCACGAAGAAACTTCCACATCAAAATCGGACGATATTCCTCCGAGCGGAAAGACGTCCCAGAACGAATCAAGCGTGCCGCAAAACAAGGCCTTTAAAATCATCGCCAAAGCAAACGCGGGAATCGCATAAGCAATAAATACCACGACAGAACTGAACGCATCGAAAAACTGACGATGTCTCAAAGCCTTTGCAATGCCAAGAGGAATACATACGAGATACGTCAAAACGAAGGACACCAAGCCAAACCATAATGAGACGGGGAAGCGGGACTTTATCAATTCCCATGCAGTCTTATCGGGATAATCGTTGCTGGGCAAAGTCATTCCCATCTTGTTTTTTACAAGCCACGTTCCGTATTGAGCAATGATCGGTTTATCAAATCCGAATTGGGCATTGAGCGCTTTACGGTATTCATCTGTAACCTGCATCGCCATGGCAGAAGAGCCGCCTTCAGCTCCTCCCACTCCGCGCATACGCAGAAGGCGCATTTCTACTGGGCCGCCAGGCAAAAAACGGGTAAGAGAAAAACACAAAACCGTAATCCCTATGAAAGTCGGGATTATCAAAAGCAATCTTCGGACTAAATATGCGAGGCGTTCCATTTTTCTTTACTTTTTACTATCCTTGGCAGTGTCTTTTTTGTCTTTGTCCTTCTTAATTACACGCTTGCCGAGATGAGGTTTGTTAAATTGTAAAATCGCATTGTAGAGTCTTTCGGCAAGTTCCGGATCTTCTTCAAACATATTTTTTGGAACTGTGATCGTCTTGTTGTCAATAGCCGCGCGAACTGCGATAAATCTTCCAGGCGAAGGTTCTTTAGTCGATGTGAACATTTTATCCCTATCGAAAAGTCCCGCGTTTACGAGCTCCTGGAAAATTTCCTTCACGTGATTTTGATCGACATTATATCGTGCCGTTCTGTAATCTTCCCACGTCTCATCGTTGATGTTCTTGGCAAAGGAATCTGAAACGCGCCGCGACGTTCCTGATTTGGACTCCACAAATCCCGAACCCGTTATGCGCACAGAGACGCGACGGACAGGATCGCGATTTGCATTGTAATAATGAATCTCAACCCAATTCAAAGGATTTGTCGTCACGGTGACGTATGGATCGTCCCAAAAAAGTCCGCACCCGGCGAGAAAAATTAACGACGCTGAAATCAAAAATTTTTTCATTCTTTCACTTCTCCTTTTTCATCATTTCACAACCAAGCAGCCCTGCTCCATAAAGAGTAAGCGTAGGATTGATTATAAAAGGCAACTTTGAATCTTTCAAAACCCAAGAAGCAAACCCTCCGGTGGCAACAAGCTTGAATTCCGTTTTTAAATTTTTCGACAATTCCGAAACTATTTCACGGACCATTCCACGAAATCCGACTATCGCCCCCAAACGCATCGCCTCTTCTGTAGACCTGCCGATTCGCGGACATTTTCCTCCGAGCTTCATGCGAGGCAACTTCGCCGTGCGCTCAAAAAAATAGTCACGCATCAAAGGAAATCCCGGCGCGATTATTCCGCCGCGCCAAACGCCGTCTGCCGTTACGGCGGCAGCCGTGAATGCAGTTCCGAAATCACAAACCAAAACAGGCGAGCCGTAAAGGTTTACAGCTGCCGCCGCATCTGCAAGACGGTCTGCCCCGATTGTCTCAGGTTTTGGATAATCGAGTTTTAGAGGGAACGCTTTCCAGTTGATTTGCAGGAACGGGATTTTTAATTCTTTTTCCGCAAAACGCTTCCAAGCCTTATCCGCTTGGGGAACGACTGAGAGATACGCAAGAGCATCAACCTTTTTCTTGCCGATAACTTTATCTACCGCTTTGCGGACTAAGTCGGGTTCTTTTAAAAAACCGCCATCGATATGACTTACAAGTGAAACACGACCGTCGAACCACCGTCCGACAGCCGTGCTTGTATTGCCCACATCAATGACGAGCAGGTTCATTGCTATACAGCCTTCCACTCAAGTGTCAAATCAACACTGCCAGCGGAATGTGTTAAACATCCGAGTGAAATTGCGGTAACGCCAGTTGCTGCAACTTCTTTTGCTTTTTCAAGAGTGATTCCGCCAGACGCTTCTGTAAGAGAAATCCCTTTGCAAAGCTTTACGCACTTTTTCATATCCGCGCAACTCATATTATCAAGCATAATCCATTCAGGCTTTGCTTTGAGAGCGCTTTCACATTCACGGATTGATTCAACTTCCACTTCAACCGCAATCTTCGGAAATTTCTTGCGAGCGGCAACAACCGCCTGGTCAAGCTCATCGGGATTTCCACCGCGCCAAAGACGACGGTGATTATCCTTCATCAACACGCGGTCGAAAAGCCCGAAACGGTGATTCGTTCCGCCGCCGCAGGTTACTGCATACTTTTCAAACACTCTCAAACCAGGTGTCGTTTTGCGAGTATCGAGAATGAGTGTTTTCCAACGCTTTGTGGCATCGACAAACTTACGGGTAAGAGTGGCTGTCGCGCACATTCTCTGCATAAAGTTAAGCGCCGTTCTTTCGGCGGCGAGAATTGATTGCGCCTTGCCTTCAAAAATAAGAATAGGCTCTTCCTTCTTTACGAGAGAACCGTCTTCCTTGAGAATCGTAACTTTAAGACGGGGATCAACCGCCTTAAGAACAGCCTTTGCAACTGTCGCACCGGCGACGACGCACGGAACGCGGGAATAAATCTGCCCCACGGCGCGCGCCTTTGGATCGACGAGAGAAAGGCTCGTCACATCACCACTGCCGATATCCTCTTCAAGAGCAAGTTTAACAGCCGCGCGGGCGCGTGGCTGTTTCATAATATCCGTAATCATGCCGGTATTACCTTTATTAGAGGCCTTTGACATATTCCCAGTTCATGTAAAGCATTGTGGCAGTCGCACCGACCAAACCGATTGCAATAATTGAACTGATGAGCGCAATGAGTGGCAACTTGCCTGCCGGAGCCGTATTGGCAGCAGGAGCTGCGTCAATTTTGAAACGATCCGCGATAATTGCAGAACCGCCTGCGTTTGTATCATTCTTAATTTTCATAACACTCCAATTCTATCAAAGGATTTTTAATTTGCCAACTTGAAATTACATTCTCGTATAGCGAGGACCGTCGCCACCTTGCGGGAATGTCCATTCAATGTTTTCCATTGGACATTTGATGCGGCATGTCTTGCAGTGCAAGCAGTTAGAGAAGTCGATTTGCATATTGCCTTCTTCATAACGATATGCTTCTGCGGGACAAAAACGCATACACGGAGCGCCATACTTTTCTTTACATTCCGCACACTTTGAAATGTTTTTGATCTTGATATGGCAAGGCTGGTTTTCTTCGTGGTTCGTGCCGGACATAAACACATCCGTCAAACGGTCAGGCTGAACTGGAGATGCTTCAACATCACTTGCCATTTCCTTCTTGTATGCGTTTTCGTCAAACTTCTTCAAGCCTTCATGGTCAGGTTCATCACAACCGCCAACGCGCCAGAACGGGAATGCGCCAAACGTCATCCATGCAAGGCCTGCAGCCATGATGCCGACCGGCATACCCTTGCTGAAGCTTGCGCGAACGTTGCGCACGCGCTTCATTTCCTTCCAACCGCTCGTTTGCTTGAGAAGTTCAGGATATGTTTCCAATCCCTTGCCGTCCTTAAGCTCTGCGAGAATTGCCGTCGCCGCCGCTTGACCGCTTTGAAGAGAAATGTGAACACCCTTGATGCGGAGCGAGTCGAGAAGGCCTGCGCCGTCACCAACGATTATGCAGCCTGGATAATAAGTCTTTGGTACTGCATAGTATCCGCCTTCTGGGATGACCTTTGCACCGTACGCAACAGACTTTCCGTCCTTGATGTGCGATGCAACCGCCGCCGTCGCCTTGAATTGACGGAACATACGGTATGGATCCTTTTCGGCCTTGCGATAATCAAGAGCATATACGTAACCGACCATAACTTGAGTTTCGGAAACGTGATATACAAAGCCGCCGCCGTAGGTTCCCATATCGGACGGATAACCGAACGTGTGCATCGTCTCGCCTGCCGTTTGCGTACCTGCCGGAACATCAATGAGTTCCTTGATACCGACAGCGTATGTCTGCGGACGAACACCTTTGAGATTCTTTTCGTTAATAAGCTTTTCCGTCAAGATGCCAGCGCCGCCTTCAGCAAGAACTACGACCTTTGCACGGATTTCTTCGGAAGGAAGGTAATTTGATTTCTTCTTTCCGTCCTTATCAAGACCCTTTTCACCGGTGCGGGCACCGACGATGCGGCCATCTTCTTCAATGAGAGATGTTACTGCGTAACCGGTATAGATTTCAATACCTTCCTTGGATGCGATACCGCCAAGATAAGCGACGAGCTTCGTAAGAGAAACGATCGGATAACCTTCCGAACTCATCATTGGAGGAACCCACGGAATTTTTGACGATTTCTTTTCAGATGAAATGAAGCGGAAGCTTTCCTTCACGCACTTTGCATCGCAAGGAATCTTTTCAATTTCTTCATCGGTAAGAAGACCCGTAAAACCGCTCGGATCGACGATTGCACCAGAAAGAACGTGAGAGCCGAGAGAGCGACCCTTGTCGAGAACGACAACGCGTGGTACTTCATCGCCAGCAGCCTTTGCCTTACGAGCGATGGAAATTGCAGTTGCAAGACCGGAAGGGCCAGCACCGATAACGAGAACGTCTGTTTTAATTACCTCTGACATACCTTATGCCTTTCTTTCTTCGAGAGCCTTGATGAGTGCTGGGATGATTTCAAAAAGATCGCCCACAATGCCGAGATCTGCAACTCCGAAAATCGGAGCCATAGGATCATTGTTGATTGCGATAATCGTATCTGCACCACGGATACCTTCAAGGTGTTGAATTGCGCCGGAAATACCAAAGCACAAATAAAGTTTTGGAGCAACCATCTTACCAGTCTGGCCGACCTGACGTCCTACCGGACACCAGCCTGCGTCAACTGCCGCGCGAGAACATGCGACTTCGCCGCCGAGAAGTTCGGCAAGCTTGAAGAGCTGCTTAAAGTTTTCAGCCTTTTGAAGACCGCGTCCGCCAGCAACGAGGATTTCCATTTCTGCAATGTTGATTGCATCAGGATCCGTAACCGTCTTAAGGAGCTTTGTCTGTGGAGCGATGAGCGAAAGAGCTTCTGCGAGAATTTCGCCTGTGCGTGAAGCGTCTGGTGGAGCTTTCTTAAACACCTTTGGACGCACGGTGGCCATTTGAGGACGATGGTTTGGCGTCATGATAGTCGCCATGATGTTACCGCCGAAAG
The DNA here is from genome assembly GCA_017646325.1 of Kiritimatiellia bacterium. GTDB lineage: Bacteria > Verrucomicrobiota > Kiritimatiellia > RFP12 > UBA1067 > RGIG9934. The sequence goes on along the minus strand of JAGCMU010000099.1, from coordinate 2,932 downwards.
CAGGACGTGTTTGGTGCAAAAGCATTTGCATTGCGCCGGTGTCCTTGTTTTCCGTGTTCTCAACCTTAAGCATCGTGCAGTCTGCCGTAAGACCGGTACGAACCTTTACGGCAACGCGAGCGAAGAATGCGCGGCCAATTGCGGTTGCACCTGCGAGAATCACTTCAGGCTTGTGCTTTGCAACGAGTTGCGCGACTGCGTCAACGTAAACGTTTGCTTCATAGTCCTTAAGAGATGGATCGTCAACGACATAAACGATGTCGGCGCCTGCGGCAATGAGAGATTGCTTGACTTCATCCGTAAGATTTGAACCGAGGAGAGCAGCTGCAATCTTGCATCCTTCGCCGCGTTCTTTCTTAAGTTCAATCGCCTTTGTAAGCAATTCGTAAACAACTTCCGCAACGACGCCATTTGTCTGTTCTGCGAAAACCCAAATGTTTTTATACTCTTCAATGTTTTCAGTGCCGTAGATTTTCTGACGGACTTCACTGATTGCGCCAAAAGGACATGCCTTTACACAAGCATAACAAGCCTTACATGCGCTTGGATCAACTGCCGCGATCTTACCTAATTTGTTCGCAGTCGAATCAACCATTGAAAGAGCGCCAAAGCCACAGCCTTTAACGCATTTCTGACAACCCATGCACTTTGCGCTGTCAATTAAAATTGGTGCATCTGCCATATTACTTCACCAAACCCTTCTTTTCAAGAAATTCAACAATAGCCTTGACGCCATCTGCAGCATTTTCGCGGGCATCAACCTTTTCTCCGCCTCCCTTGACAGGCGGTGGGAAGATTGTCACTACCTTTGTAGGAGAACCCTTAAGACCAATACGGATTGGATCTGCTTCAATAGCCTTTTCGTCGAGGACCGTAATTGGAGCCTTTGCAGCCTTCATCCAGCCTGCGAGAGAGGCAAAACGTGGAGTAGATGCTTCCTTGACGACGGTCATGACAGCAGGGAGTTTGCCCTGAACGACATGCAAGCCGTCGTCCATTTGGCTATCTACTTCGTAAGCGCCGTCAGCGGTAAGGCGAAGAGCCTGTACGTACGTTACGAGCGGCACATCGAGAAATTCCGAAACGCCAGGACCGACCTGTGCGGTATCGCCGTCAATTGCCTGCTTGCCGAAAAGAACGAGGTCCGGCGTCTTGCCGCCGCACGCCTTGCGGATTGCCATTGAAATCGTATATGATGTTGCAAGAGTATCTGCGCCGCCGAAAGCACGGCTTGAGACGAGAACTGCATCATCTGCGCCGCGGGCAAGAGCTTCACGCAAAATAACAGTGGCTTGAGGAGGACCCATCGTCACGACTGTAAGACGGGCACCGAGAGAATCCTTGACTTTAAGACCTTCTTCAAGGGCATATTCGTCAAATGGATTGATGATAGATTCCACACCTTCACGCATGAGGGTGTTGGTCTTTGGGTTAATCCGGACGTTCGTCGTGTCCGGAACTTGCTTTATACATACTACTACGTGCATGATTTTTTCTCTTTGTTACTTGGTAATTCCAAAATGATATTCCGTTACAGACTCATACTTTTCGCCAGGCTTGAGAATTGTGCTTGGGAAAGATGGTTTGTTGGGAGAATCAGGGTAATGTTGCGTTTCAAGACAAATCGCACCACGATAAGGAAGGATTTTGCCGCACTTTTCCGTTATAGGATTTGGCTGATCTTTTCCTCCGCCGATCATATTGCCGCAATAAATCTGAATTGCAGGCTCGGTCGTCCAGACTTCAATCTTACGACCTGAAGTTTTTTCTGAAAGGATTGCCGCCTTGGAAAGGTTGCCTGTTTTATTGTTAAGCACCCAATTGTGGTCGTATCCTTTACCAATCTTAATCTGCTCATCGTCGGCATTGATTTTTTCTCCGACCAAACGAGGCTTGCGGAAATCAAATGGCGTGCCTTCGACGCTTTTGATTTCACCAGTTGGAATTTGCGCCTTGTCGGTTGGAGTTGTGGCATCGGCAAAAATCTGAAGCTCGTGGTCTTCAATCGTTCCGTTGCAAATGCCTTTAAGATTGAAATAAGCGTGGTTCGTGAGGTTAATCGGCGTTGATTTTCCTTCCACCATAGCGCCGTATTCAATGCGCCATACGTTGTTGGCTGTGAGCCAATGCGTAACGATTACGGTAAGTTTTCCAGGATATCCTTGGTCGCCATCTTCGCTCACGAGCGAGAACTGAACGCCGACATCGCGTCTATTGCGTACAGGGACTGCTTTCCAAACGGCTTCAGGGAAAGAGTTTGTGCCGCCGTGAAGACTGCAGCGCATCCCTTCCGGACCGTTATTGAGAGGAAGGTTGTACGTTACACCATCAAGAGTGAACTTACCCCCGCCGATACGGTTTGCATAGCGGCCAACCGTCGTACCAAAGCTACGTTCAACTGTTTGATATTGAGACGCGTCATTAAATCCTGCTGTAATATCGGCGAGATTTCCATTGCGATCGGGAGCATAAATACGAACCTGACGCGCTCCGCAATCGGTTAAATCCATGATCATACCGCCAGCACCCATCAAGCGGAAAAGTTTTGCATCCTTACCAGATGCCGTCTTGCCGAAAGAAGAAACGATTACACCAGGAACACCTTGGCGGGCGGCGGCTTTACCCTTGAAACCTTTTTTACGGGCTTCCATAATTGCACGACGCTTGCCTCGAACGCTATGTTTTGCCCGCTTTGCCTTTTGAGAAACGGCCGCACCTTCAGACGAATTTGACGTCGCTACTGGAGTAGCATCCTGACCAAATCCGATCATCATAGAACAGGCAATTCCCACTGCCAAAAGTAATTTTTTCATTATTTTCTCCTTTAAGGTGTAAAATATTCGTATTATTATACCATTTTTTCGTCAATTTTGGTAGTACAAACGGCCATGTTAGGACACCACGAAAGCCATCAAGCCGCCACTATTGTCCC
>JAGCMU010000098.1 GCA_017646325.1 Kiritimatiellia bacterium | reverse complement strand
GGGACATGGTGCGACGAAACGAAAAAATACTCTGGAAAAAACATTGCGGAAATCTGCGCTGTCGAAAATAAAACACCAGGAGAAGTTGTGTGTGAAATCTTGGAAAAAGATGAATGTTTGACTGGGGCGTTTTTTCATGGAATGAGCGAGGAAAACTTGACGAAAATCTTTTCGTGCGACTGGGTGCTTGCTGGCTCTGATGCTTCTCTTCGCGCACCGTGGGGACCTTTGGGAAAAGATCATCCACATCCACGCGCATACGGGACGATGATAGAATTTTTCCACAGGGTAAAGGCAATCTCTTCTCGTGAAAATGCCGTAAAACGCATGACTTACGACGCAGCAAAGCGTTTCGAGATACCAAAAAGAGGGGTTTTGGAAAAAGGCTATTATGCCGATATTGTGATATTTGACGAAAATGAATTTTCTTCTTTGTCTACGTATGCAAATCCTCACAAATTTGCAATGGGTGTTAAGTACGTTTTTGTTAATGGAGTGTTGTCGTATAAAGAAGGCGATTTTAAAATAAATCATTCATTGGCAAATCGTGCAGGAAGATTTTTAGAAAGGAATTAGCAAAATGAATGGCGTTTTTTTACTTTTAAGCGGATGTGCTTTTTTTCTTATAGCATATTTGTTTTACTCAAAGTTTATTGCAAAATGTCTCGGAATAGACCATTCTCGCCCTACGCCCGCCCACACGATGAATGACGGTGTTGATTTTGTGCCTTCAAACGGAGCAGTTCTTTTTGGCCATCATTTTGCGACAATCGCTGGAGCAGGACCAATAATCGGACCTGTCTTGGCGGCGCAATTTGGGTGGGCGGCAGTAGCTTTATGGGTTATTTTGGGATGTATTTTTATCGGGGCTCTTCACGATATGATTGCGCTTTTCCTTTCTGTACGCCATCAAGGCAAGTCTATCGGGTCGATAATTGAAACGGTTTTAGGCAAGAAGGGGAAGAAGATATTTTTACTCTTTTGTCTTTCGGCGCTTGTGCTGGTTATGGCTGAATTTACACGTCAAGTTGCAAATGCGTTTTTAGTCTATCCGGAAGTTGCGACATCATCGTTATTGGCGATTGGTGAAGCGGTCGTATTTGGTGTTTGCGTTTATAAATTCAAAATGAAAGTGTCGGTGGCAAGTTTCATTTTTGTCCCTGTATTGTTTTTATTAGTTTGGGCGGGTACTATATTCCCAATTGACTTAACATCATTATTTGGATTGAGTTTAGATCAAGCCAGAATAACCTGGATTGTCATCATATTAGCATATTGTTTCTTTGCCTCGACGCTTCCCGTATGGTTGTTGTTGCAGCCGCGCGATTATCTAAATTCGTATTTGCTTTACGTGATGTTGATCTTAGGCGTGCTCGGTATTTTGTTTACGTTTCCTACTATTCAAATTGATGCGTTCGCCGGGTTTGCCGTCGCAAATCCAAAGAGCGGAGTTTTACAACATTTATTTCCGCTGTTGTTTGTCACGGTCGCCTGTGGCGCATGTTCGGGCTTTCATGCGCTTGTGTCATCAGGAACGACGTCTAAGCAGATTGACAAGGAATCGCATATTAGGCCAATTGGATATGGCGGAATGTTAGTAGAAGGCATTGTGGCGTTAATTGCTTTGATCGCCGTTGCCTCGCTAACTCAAGAAGAGTACATGATGCAGTTGAAAAACTCGGAACCTGTTCAGCTTTTTGCCTCTAATTTGGCCCAATTCTGTGTTGTGCTCGGGTTTAAAAAAGAAATAGCAACATCGTTTATGATGTTATCCGTTGCGGCGTTCCTTATGACTAGTGTCGATTCCTGTACACGCCTTGCCCGCTTTACCTGGCAAGAATTATGGACGGATTCAAAGAAAAATGAAGAGGGGAAGACAGAAACAGAAACGGGATTCGCACTGCTTATGCAGAATAAATATGCCTCAACGATGGTCGTCGTGGGAATTGCGACGTATTTGCTTGTGGGCAATCCGGAAATCTCCAAGAATCTATGGACGCTATTTGCATCGGCAAATCAAATGTTGGCGGCATTGACGCTTCTTACGGCGTCTCTTTGGTTGTATAAGAAATTACGCAACTTTTGGATTGCCCTCATGCCGATGTTATTTATGTTTATAACGAGCGGAACCGCCGTAGCCGGATTATTCAAAGGAAATCTTGACAACTGGCTAAAGGAAGGATTTCAAAAAGGCGGAGTCGCTGCAATCGCTTCAGGGATACTCCTTATCCTTGCAGTTGCACTTTTGATTTTAGGAGCAACGAATTTACGCAAGTTGGCACGCGAACGTGCCAAAAAATAAGAAAGCAAAATTAATTTACGCCTTCAGGAATGGGGGCGTGAAGCTTTTCGTTCTCGGCGATACGACGGGCAATTTCACCGGTCATATCATTTGCGGCTGCCGTCTGGGCGACGCGTACAGCATGGAAAATCGCTTTGCGTGATGAAGATCCATGAGTGATAATCACTGCGCCAGGAACACCCAACAAAGGAGCTCCGCCGTAAATTTCAGGATCCATTTGAGTCTTCAACGCTTTGAATGCGCCTTTAAGCATAAGTGCACCAATCTTGCGGAAGAAGGACTTTGTAAATTCTTTCTTGAGCCAAGATCCAATTGCATGAGCGATAGATTCGGCCGTTTTTAAAATCACATTTCCAACAAAGCCGTCACATACAGCAACGTCTGTTTGACCTTCGCAAATATCGTGACCTTCAATGTTGCCAATAAAGTTGATAGCAGACTTCTTGAGCAATGGGAATGTTGATTTAGTCATTTCATTACCCTTGCAGTCTTCAGTTCCAATAGAAACGAGACCGACAGTGGGATTTTCTCTGTTTAAAACCGTTTTTGAGTATGCGCTACCCATTACGGCAAATTGCACAATCCAATCGGGATGGCAATCCATATTGGCACCGGCATCCAAAACAAGGATTGGACGATCCGCTACCTTCGTAGGAATCATCGTCGCAATCGCCGGACGCATAACGCCTGGAATACGGCCCAAAGTTAAAATAGCACTTGTTGCAACAGCGCCAGAATTTCCGGCAGAAACCATAGCATTGGCTTTGCCTTCTTTCACGAGGCGCATTGCAACATTGATTGAACAATTCTTTTTATGACGAACTGCGTTTACAGGGGATTCATCCATTTCTGCTACGTCAGGTGCATGAACAACTTCAAGCTTTCCAGCGTCAATAGCCTTTTTGGCTTCGTCTGGATATTTTTTGAATTCAGCTTCAATTTGGTCTTCTTGCCCAACGAGGAAAATTTTTACAGCATCGAAACCGAGTGCTGCATCAACAGCCCCGCGGACAATCTCCGCCGGGGCCTTGTCTCCGCCCATAGCATCTAACGCAATATTCGTCATACGTTCAGTTGCTTATATGGATTAAAGAATATTAAACAGCAAGAACCTTGCGGCCCTTGTACATACCGCACTTCGTGCAAGCGCGATGTGGCTGTTTCATAGCACCGCATTCAGGGCATGGCTGAACTTCAGCAACGATAGCCTTTTCTAACTGTGCAACACGCTGACGTTTGCGCATCTTGGATACTTTATTCTTAGGTGATGCCATTTTTTCACTTCTCTTTCTTCTTTAAGTCATCTTCTATCAAACTACCCTTGAGCGCATCCAACGCTCCCCAACAATCGTTTGAGACTTCCGCCTTACATGAACACTCGCCTTTGTTGAGGTTCGTGTGACACGTTTGGCAAATTCCCAAGCAATCATCTCGACAAATAGGGTAACTTGGTAATTCTAATATTATACACTCTCTAAGCTCATTAGTCAAATCTAATATGTCGGTTTTTTCATGAGTCTCAACACAATAGGTGAAATCGGATATTTCCAGAGTGAATTCAAAGTCTTCTGCACACCTTGAACACATTGCTACAAAACGTTGAGACATCTTACCCCTAATGAGTGCTTCCGTCCCCAAAAGTTGGGCATAAAGTTCGTATTCGATATCACCGACAGGACGAACGAACTTTTCGTTTTCCATTTCAAGGATTGATCTTGAAAGCGTCCCGGAAAACTCCTGAGGATCTTCGGTGAGTCTTGCGACGATTATACGTACGTCTTTTTCTACCATGATTTTATGATTTTTCTTGAATTTTTGTTAGTCTATCTGCAACGATCGGTGTTACGAATGAAGTGTAATCGCCGTTATAGCGAATGAGTTCTCGAACCATTGATGCAGAAACATAGGAAAGGTTTTCGCTTGGCATCATAAACAAAGTCTCGATTTCAGAATTGAGCTTTCTGTTTGTGAGAGCCATTTGAAATTCATATTCAAAATCAGAATAGACTCTGACGCCACGGATAACTATTTTAGACCCATGCTTTTTACAAAAATTCACCAACAGAGAATCAAGCACCTCAACTGATACGTTTGTCAATTTGGCCGCAGCGATTTCTTGACGAATCATTTCTACGCGTTCTTCGCAAGAGAAAAGGGCGCCGTTTTTGATACTCGTGGACGCAACCGCTACAATGAGATGATCGTAGAGCTTTGCGGCACGGCTAATCAAATCAAAATGCCCTAAAGTCATGGGGTCAAACGTCCCCGGGTAAACTGCTGTTGAGTTCATCATATTGTTAGTCATTATATCAAAAATAAGATGTTTGGAAATCAACTTTTTACTTGGAACCAGGGTGCGAGTTTAACGCTGCGCGCTTCACGCGATTGGTTCGTTCCGCCTGGAAGACTTGATTCAAGAGCGGAAAGTCTACTCATAAGAGATTGTTCCGTCATTGCGAAACGTTGACGTTCTGTTTCAAATTTTTGACGCTCCGCTACAAGTTCCTTTTCACGAAGATGCAGTTTTTCGCGTGTTTCGGCTAATGCTTTTGCAAGAGTTGAAACATCTGCGCATTGTTGGCGTAAACGAACTGCTTCCGTTTCGCTTTTCTTTAATCGTTCCGTTAAAGCGGCGATTTTACTTTCGGCTTCTTGTGCGGCACGTTCCTGCAATAAACGAAGAGCGTTGTAATCTTGGCGTAAATGGGCGTTGCGAGACACTTCAGGATAAGTCAATCTTGCTCGGTTGACCATTTCGTCTGCATTTGAGCCGATCATTCTCAACAAATTCTGTCGGCGATCAAGCATTCTTTCTTTTCGCTGCTGGCTTAAATTACAGTACGCTTCTCTTTCAGCATTTTCAGCGTCAATCAATTTTGCAAGCGCTTCCGCTTCCTCTCGCATCAATTCGTATAACGCATTTGCGACGTTTTCGTCTTTAGGCATTTCAAGGTTCGGTAAAACAGGGCTTTTAATCTCTGTATTTTCTTTCTTTTGTTCTGCTAAAGATTCTTGATGTTGTTTATTTAAAAGGGGAGAAAGCTTCTCGCTTAAATCGGAAATAGTTTCCTTTAAAGATTGAAGAACGCCTTTTTGCGGATGCAATGCTTTAAGAGGCTCTTCTTTTTCAATCGGAGATTGTTTTTGCTCGGCCATTAGAGTCTCTTCAACTGTAGGAGTCTCTTCAACAACAGGTGTTTCCTCAACAACGGGTGTTTCCTCAACAACTGGAGTCTCTTCAACAACAGGTGTTTCCTCAACAACGGGTGTTTCTTCAACTACAGGAGTCTCTTCAACAACAGGTGTTTCCTCAACTACTGGAGTTTCTTCAACAACAATATCTTCTGTGACAGGTGATTCTTCAGATGGTTGTTCGTCATCAAGTTCAACGACGATTTCATTTTCTTCTTCTGAAATAATTTCCTCGTCAGGGACAATAGTTATATCATCTTCACCGCTTTCCCAAGGAGCGGGGACTTGAACGATTTTCGCATCTCCCAAATTTCCTCGTGCGAGAAGAGCTTCTACGGCTTCTTTGCGAAATGGTCCGCGTGGCGGTTTCCCGTCTTGAAGATCGATAGACCAGCGCATATCAAGGAATGGAATTTCTGTCACATTTACCCATTCTTCGCCATCCGTAGAAATTTCTTGCCCGGGCTGGATACGGCCAACTTTCGCCCATTCAATCAGACGGGCTTGAGTTTCGGGGCCATAAATTCCATCCGAAGTTTTTAATAAATATGTGTTATCGGCCATGATAATGATTCGTTATTTATTAAAGAAAGCACCTGCTCCACCGATGCGGGAAAGTTCTTCCTGCGCTTGGCGTTCAAGGTCTGCAAGCGTTTTCATAGATCCGAAATTAAAGGCCTTGTGAGCAACCGGCGGCGGTGGCTCATTACTGATAATTTCAGGTAAAAGGACTTCTTGCGTTTCCCATTGACGGTCATGGACTTCATTCGCTTTTGAAATTTCATTTTTAAGAGAAGAAATTTCAGAATTGCACTTTGCAAGTTCTTGAGCGCGTACGCGAAGTTCGGCATCTTTTGATGCGATAATCGCATCGCGGTCAAAAAGCATTTTATCCTTGTCCGCGAGTTGGTCGTCTTTGTCTTTGATTTTTAAATCCTTTTGACGGACGATTGATTGCGCTTCACTCAAACGCGCTTCGCATTGTTGAATAACCTTTTGCGTTTCGGCAAGCTGTTCATCCTTGCGCTTTGATGTTTTTTGAAGTTCTTGAATCGTCAATTCGCGTGCGGCAATTGTCTTGTCGCGCTCTTCAAGCATTTGTTCCATTTCCTGAATGCGTTTTTCAGTGTGCCCGCGGTCGTCAAAGAAAAAGCGTACAGAAGGGGATAAGGAACCTGCTTTGATCAGGTCGTTGATTACATTGCGATGTGTTGGACCATAAAACTGCCCTGGATTGTTTTCAATCACCCAATTCATTTCCAATTCAGGTTTCATCGGGGCGAGAATCCAAGATTTCAAATCGGAAGAAATCCCCGCAAGAGGTTCAATGCGTCCATCTCTTACCCATTCTTTCAATTTATCAAGGGTAATCGGACCAAAAGTTTTTCCTGCGGAATTCTTTACATACCACTGATCACTCATAAAAATCCTTAATGATTTTAGCTTTTAGGCCAGAACTCTTCAGTTAATTTAGATGGGATACCTACTTCTGTTTTGTCAAAGCAGTCGGCAAGAATCTGCCATCCCTTATCCAAAGCTTCTTCAAGAGGGATGTTTACGGAAAGGTCCATCATTTCTTTTTCGAACATTTCTCCGTATTTTAAAAGTTTTTCATCCCAAGAAGACATTCTAAAGCCCATAGATTGTTTTTCCACCGTTTCTTTATATGACGCATAAAGCTTAATCAATGCGTCCATAATCGTGCGGTGGTCTTTACGCGTGTGTTTGTTAACCTGCTGTTTCAAACGGGAGAGCGAACCAAATGGCTCGATACGTCCGTTGCGCAAGTAGAATTGCCCCTCTGTAATATACCCTGTATTGTCAGGAACGGGGTGCGTTACGTCATCGCCAGGCATTGTCGTTACGGCAAGAACGGTAATTGAACCTGCTCCATCAAAGTCTACGGCCTTTTCATAGCGTGAGGCGAGCTGAGAATACAAATCACCTGGATAACCGCGGTTGGACGGGATTTGTTCCATCGTAATGGCGATTTCTTTCATTGCGTCCGCAAAGCTCGTCATGTCTGTCAAAAGAACGAGAACATCTTTGCCTTTAAGAGCGAATTGCTCGGCGACTGCAAGAGACAAATCGGGAACAAGCATACATTCTACAGTCGGGTCTGCAGCAGTATGTACGAACATTACCGTTTTTGCAAGAGCGCCTGACTTGTCGAGCGTATCACGGAATTTGAGATATGCATCGTATTTAAGCCCCATGCCGCCAAGAACGATAACGTCGGAGTTTGCCTGCATTGCAATTCGTGCAAGAAGGTCGTTATAGGGTTCACCAGCCTTTGCGAAAATCGGAAGTTTTTGCGAAACAACGAGCGAGTTGAAAAGGTCAATCATCGGAATATTCGTACGTACCATTCGATTTGGCATAATACGCTTTGCGGGATTGACGGAAGGCTGCCCGATCGGCACCTTGTTTGAATCAAGGTGCGGGCCTCCATCGCGAGGTTCGCCGGAGCCTGTAAATGCACGGCCCAATAATTCGTCTCCAAAAGGAACCTTCATCGTTTCACCCAAGAAACGGACGCGGGCAGAAGTGTCGACGCCGCGTGCGCCTGCAAAGATTTGGAGCGTGACATTCGGCCCGTCCAATTTAATGACCTGCGCCAAAGATACGCCTGCACGAGAAGTTACTTCTGCAATTTCGTTATATTTGACACCTTCTGCGCGAAGCGTGGCGACAGAACCTGAAAGGGCGTCAATCTTGTGATAAACTTTATTATCAAACACGAGCTGCCTCCTCTATACGTTTGACGAGAGAATTAAGGGAACTTTCAAAGGATGGATCGTCCATTCTTACATTGTTCCAGTCGATGAAAGACTGTTGCAGAGACATAAAGAATGCACGCGCTTCGTCCTTTTGCGTAAATTTATAATCTGTGAAAAGAGCCTTTTCCACGACATTGAACATAACCTTTTGGCGGTCCTCCGGAGTTGATGCGTCAACATCGGAGAATGCGTTTTGTTGAAGGTAGACGGTGTCTAAAAATTCACTCTTCAAATAATCGATGAAGTCAAGGAGGTTAGTTCCTTCTTCGCCGACGACTTTCATCATTTGTCCGACTTCGTTGCCTTTGCGTAAAAGGGTACGCGCTTTTTCAACTCTTTCGGATTCTATGACGCTTGGGTACTGGCTCCATGAATCGAGAGGATCGATTGCAGGATAACGGCGAGCGTCTGAACGCGCACGGCTTAATCCGTGGAATCCGCCGACAACCTTGAGCGTTGCTTGAGTTACGGGTTCATCGAAGTTACCGCCTGCAGGGGATACCGTTCCGCCGATTGTGACAGAGCCGATTTCGCCGTTTTTGAGTTTTACGCGTCCTGCGCGTTCATAGAATGCCGCGATACGCGATTCGAGGTATGCAGGGAATGCTTCATCTCCAGGGATTTCCTCAAGGCGGCCTGAAAGTTCACGCATTGCTTGAGCCCAACGAGAAGTGGAGTCTGCAAGCACGAGAACATTCAATCCCATTTGGCGGTAGTATTCTGCAAGAGTAACGGCAGTATAAACGGATGCTTCACGAGAAGCGACAGGCATGGAAGAAGTGTTACAGATGATAACCGTTCTATCCATCAACGACTTGCCTGTGCGGGGGTCGGTGAGTTCAGGGAATTCTTTTAGCGTTTCCACGACTTCGCCTGCGCGTTCGCCGCAAGCTGCCGAAACTACGATGTCAACTCGTGCGTTACGCGCGGTCGTTTGTTGAAGGACCGTTTTCCCGGCGCCGAAAGGACCTGGAATACAGTACGTTCCGCCGACTGCTACAGGGAAGAAAGTATCAATCGTGCGAACAGACGTGACGAGCGTTTCTGTTGGTGCAAGGCGCTCTGCGTAACATTTGATCGGGACTTTAACCGGCCAGCGTTGCATCATTTGAACTTTCATGTCGTTGCCGGATGCGTCGGTAATGGTCGCAATATCTTCCGTTACCGTATAGTCGCCTTCCGGGGCGAGTTCTTTGACGGTCCATACGCCAGTACATTTGAATGGCACCATGATGCGGTGTTTGAAAATACCTTCGGTGACATATCCGAGTTCTTCGCCTGCAGTTAAGCGCTTGCCTATTTCGGCAGTCGGATGCCAATCCCATTTATCTGTACGGGAAAGACCTGGCAAGTACATTCCTTTTTGAAGGAAGTAGCTGGCGTCAGTAGAAATTTTTGCCGCTTCCTCCGCAAGGTCTGCAAGTGGATTCTGAAGACCGTCATAAACTTGACGAAGAATGCCAGGACCTAATTCAGCGGCGAGAAGTTCACCTGAAAATTCAACTCTGTCGTCAACAGAAAGATCAACGGTGGAATCAAAAACCTGCATATCGCAACGCCGCCCGCGCACGCGTACGATTTCGGCCATAAGGCGCTTATCTCCAAGACATGCGTAGCCCACTTCGTTTTGAGCGACAGCACCGTCAAACGCAACGGTAATCATATTGCCGTTAACACTAACGATTTTTCCTGTAGTAGTCATAATTCTTATTCCTTCAAAACTGCTTCTGGAGAAGCGGCGGCAGTAAGTTTGTCGAAAACTTCATTGCCTTGAGCTTCATTGAAAGATGCACGCTTGATAGCAATTTTCAAACGTACGGCATAAGTAAAGGCTGCGGCGGCAGAAAGGGGGCTCGTAACGGGTGTGAGCTCTTCTGCTGCTGCAAAAAATACCTGGTCGAGTAACTTTTCTCTTTGGGCGGGATTTTTTTCATTGAACGCTTCTGCAATTTTCCCCGTCCAGAAAACTGAAAGACCTTCTGCCGGTTTTGTCCATTTGGAAGGATCTTTTTCAATGCGTTTAGCGCGTTCGGTTGCCATGGCATTTCGTAATTGCGTTTCAAGATCAAACCATTTCTTGGCAAGGGGATGAGAAGAATACGTTCCCGAAAATACAGATTTTACAGCTAATGCATCGCTTTGCGAAAGCTGCGTTTCAACGGCCGAGAAAAAGTATTCTTTCGTCACGGGCGGTTGTGAATCAAATGAGACCGACGGCAAACTCGATATGAGATAATCTGCACTCATAATCTTATTTTATAAGAGAGGCCAACTGAGGACGCAAACGCTTTGATAAGGCTGCTGCAATCGCTTCGCCCGTAAATTCGTGCTCTACGCGGCCGCCGTCAAGGCGCACGGAGAAACCTGTTTCGGCCAATTCGTCGGTGATGATCTTGATATTTTGTTTCGCGACGAGTTCCGCACGAATCGCCTCAACGAATTTTTCGCCGGTGGCAATTGTAACATCTTCATTTGATGAAAACGCGGTGATTGTTTCGGCGGCAAGCTTTTTAACGGTGTCCGGGTCAGATAAAGCGGCATTGACGTTTTCGGTAAGAAGTTTTGTAAGAAGGGTTGTTACGGCACCTTCAACTTCAAGAACAACATCGCGGGCAGCTTGACGAATCGTTTCACTTGCACGAAGAGCGAATGCTTTCTGTTCTGCGTCGCTGCGGGCAATTTCCTGGTCTGCATCAGCCTTTGCTTTCTTTACAATTTCATTAGCCTGAGCCTTTGCGTCGGCAATAATTTTTTCGGCATCGGCGTTTGCTTTATCGATACCGTCACGTTGAATTTTATCTAATAAATTCTGAAGTTCTTCTGACATATAACCTCCCAATTTTGAGAATGATTATAGCGGAAAAGGCGGGGAATTGCAAGAGTTATAATTTTTTCGCCCACCGCTCATATCTTATTGAAAAAGGCGTGATTTTTTGCGATAATATTCGCTTTAAAAAAAGCGAGTTGAAAGGAAAGAAAAAAAATGAGTCTTGCTGTGGGTATTGTCGGATTGCCGAATGTCGGAAAATCTACACTCTTCAACGCTCTTACTAAAAAACAACAGGCGGCGGCGGAAAATTATCCGTTTTGTACAATCGAGCCAAATACGGCGATTGTGGAAGTTGCGGATTCACGTCTTGATGAATTGGCAAAAATAGTCTCTCCGCAGCAAATCGTTCGGGCGACTGTCGCATTTACCGATATCGCCGGGCTTGTTAAAGGGGCGAGCCGCGGAGAAGGGTTGGGAAACAAGTTCCTTGCAAACATCCGTGAATGCGATGCGATTTTGCACGTTGTACGCTGTTTTGAAAATTCCGACATTATCCATGTTCAAGAAGGCGGCAATCAATCCGCTCCCATCAATCCTCGCTCCGATGCCGAAGTTATCGAGACGGAACTCGTGATGGCGGATTTGGAACAACTTCAAAAACGTTACGAACGATTCAGCCGTGAAGCCAAGGCCGATCCTAAAAAGCGTCCGGAATCTGAAGCAATGGCGAAACTTATAACCCATCTCAACGACGGCCATCCTGTCCGCACGTTCCCTCGCGAAGAAGGCGATCCGATTTTGAACGTCATAAAGGAATTGCATTTCCTTACCGATAAGCCTGTAATATATTGCGCAAATATTTCAGAAGATGATATCGCCGATGCGGGAGCCAACAATGAACACGTAAAAGCCCTTAAATCATACGCAGACGAAGCGGGGTGTGAAATGGTTGTCATTTGCGCTCAAATGGAAGCTGATATGGCAGGTCTTTCAGATGAAGAAAGAGAAGAGTTCCTTTCTTCTTACGGCTTGAGCGAAGGCGGGCTCGATAAGACCATTCGTCTTGCTTACTCTACTTTAGGCCTTGCAAGCTACTTTACAGCAGGTCCAAAGGAAGCCCGCGCGTGGACATTCAGGCGCGGTTGGAAGGCGCCTCGTTGTGCTGGCGTCATTCATACCGATTTTGAACGCGGCTTCATCCGTGCGGAAGTTATCGCATACGAAGATTACATCAAAAACAACGGTGTTGCCGGTTCAAGAAGTGTAGGTGCTTTGCGTCCTGAAGGCAAAGAATATGAGATGAAAGACGGCGACGTCGTTGAATTTCTTTTCAATGTGTGACATTTTTGTCGCATTTCCTCATTTTTTATTTGAGAGCCCACATTAAAATATGGGATAATAGACTCAAAATCATAAAGCGGAGAAAAGTTATTATGAAAGAAATAGTAGGTAATTTATCAGCTCAAGGGTTGAAGGTTGCAATAGTTGCAAGCCGTTTCAATTCATTTCTTGTTGAGCAATTGATTAAGGGTGCAGAAGATGCATTCGTTCGTCATGGCGGCGATACGGCCAATCTTACTCTCGTTCGCGTGCCAGGCGCTTATGAAATTCCTGTAGTAGCTAAAAAGTTTGCTGCAAGCGGTGAATATTCAGCTGTTATCGGTCTCGGCGCGGTGATTCAAGGTGCAACGGCGCATGCTGGTTTGATTACAGAAACAACAGCGCGTGCATTTGCTGAAATCTCTCTTGAAACTCTCGTTCCTGTGACGGATGGTGTTGTCACTGCGGAAAATCTTGAACAGGCTGTCGAACGTTGCGGAACAAAGCAAGGCAATAAAGGCTTTTCTGCAATGCAGGCGGCAATTGAGATTGCCAATGTCATGAAAAATTTTTAAATTAGGAAATTAACAAAATTTTGTAACGTAAAATAATTAAGGAAAAAACAAAATGGGTAAAGTAAAAAAAGTCGCGTTTCTTACGGCGGGTGGTCTTGCACCTTGCTTAAGTTCATCAATCGGATATTTGATTAGTGAATATACCAAGCAGGCTCCTGAAGTAGAATTAATCGGTTACATCAATGGTTATATGGGGCTTCTCAAAGGTGAATCTGTAAAGGTTACCGATGAAGTTCGTAAAAAAGCTCTCATCCTTACACGTCATGGCGGTAGCCCAATCGGCAACAGCCGTGTCAAACTTACGAACGTTGCTGACTGTGTCAAGCGCGGTCTCGTAAAGGAAGGCGAAGATCCGCTTAAGGTCGCAGCCGACCAACTCGTCAAGGATGGCGTTGATGTTCTTCATACAATCGGCGGTGACGATACGAACACAACTGCAGCAGATCTCGCAAAGTATCTTGCAACGAATAACTACGACCTTACAGTTGTAGGTCTTCCAAAGACGATTGATAACGATGTTTATCCAATCAAGCAGTCTCTCGGTGCTTACACGGCAGCTGAACAGGGTGCGGAATTTTTTGCAAACGTCGTCAAGGAAAATTCAGCAAATCCACGTATGTTGATCGTTCACGAAGTTATGGGGCGCAACTGCGGATGGCTTACGGCTTTCACGGCAATTTATTACCACAAGATGCTCAAGCGTCGCATCAAATTCGTTCCAGAATTCGGTCTTACGCGTGAACGTCAGGATGTACATGCCGTTTACGTACCAGAATCACGCATTGATTTCAACAAGGAAGCAGAACGTCTCAAAGCGATTATGGATAAGCACGATTGCGTAAACATTTTCGTAAGTGAAGGCGCATGCGTTAAGCAGATTATCGCTGAAATGAAGCGTCGCGGCGAAGAAGTTCCATTGGATGCATTTGGCCACCCGCGTCTTGACAAGGTCAATGTCGGACAGTGGTTTGCAAAGCAATTCGGTGAACGCCTCGGTGCAGAAAAGACGATGGTTCAGAAGAGCGGTTATTTTGCTCGTGCAGCAGCTCCTTGCAAGAAGGACCTCTCTCTCATCTACGAATGCTGCGTAAAGGCAGTCGAGTCGGCGTTGAACGGTGTTGGCGGTGTTGTAGGTAAAGACGAAGACGATCACAATGAACTTCGCGCTTGCGAATTTGAACGCGTAAAAGGCGGTAAGCCATTTAACGTTCGCAATAGTCGCTTCCGTAAGCTTCTTGTTGAAATCGGTCAGCCTCGTCCACGCAAAACAAGAACCCCTAAAAAATAAGTAAAGGTGTCTTATGTCGGAAGAAAAAGTAACTCGTGGCGTAATTGTTGAAGTTGATTTCACCATGATTGACGGTGCGTCAATTCTCTTTGATATCACGAAAGAAAAATTGGCTGGACTTGGAATTGATTTTTCAATCAAACTTGAAGCGTTGCATCTTGCCGGCGGCAAAATGCAGGGCGGTTTTACTGAACTTCTTGAAAAGCTTGGCAAGGAAGCGGATGCTGTTGAACTTGCTAACGACATTCAGGCTGCTTTCAAGGAAGAAGTTACAAAGCGTTTCTCTTCCTTGATGACTAGTGATGTCCGTAATTTCATCAAGAAGCTCACCGACCGCGAAATCAAGGTGGTCTTGTCGACGCGTGGCGATGTTGAAGTCCTTAAGGAAGTTTGCGCGGAGCTTGATAATCCGCTCGTAGTTCCTTATGCCGACACATCGAAGACATACGGTGGCGGCAAGTGGGATGATTGGCGCCGTACGCTCAGCGCAAATACGCTTGCAAACATCCTCACTGTAGGTATTACCGGTTCTGGTCACGGTGTTAAGGCTGCACTTCTTGCAAGTGTCGCCGCAATCGCCGTTGTCCACGATCACGTCGCTTATCAGGATTTCGGCGGCGCAGATGTCGCCTTTGATAAGTTCGAAGAAAAGATTGCCGACGAAGTAATTCGTGTAATGCATATTTAATTATGACAGGCATCGAACGTCTTCATGAAATAATGACCCGCCTGCGAGCTCCTGACGGATGCCCGTGGGATCGGGTCCAAACTCTTGATACTCTCAAGCCTTGCGTGCTCGAAGAAACTTATGAGCTTCTTGCGGCAATGGATCATCCTGAAGACAAAGCCAATCACATTGAAGAACTGGGAGATGTTCTTCTTCAAGTGATGTTTCAATGTGTTATGGCGGAGCAGGAGGGGCGTTTTAGTTTTGACGATGTTGCGAATGCGATTTCCGATAAATTAGTACGCCGCCATCCTCACGTTTTTGGAGACGTGAAAGCCGAGGATTCGGCTACCGTTCTCCGTAATTGGGAGCAGATTAAACAGCAGGAACATAAAAAGGAATTACGCCATTCGGCTCTTGATGGTGTTCCTCAAGCATTGCCTGCTCTTTTAAAAGCCCAGCGTACAGCAGAGAAAGCTTCGCGGGTCGGGTTTGACTGGAAGGATGCTTCAGGACCTCTTGAAAAAATCAAAGAGGAGCTTGACGAGCTTAATGAAGCCGTCGAAGAAAAGCATTCTCCGGAACACATAAAAGAAGAACTTGGAGATGTTCTTTTTGCCGTTACAAATTATGCCCGTCATATCAAAGCTGACGCAGAGTCGGCCCTCGAAGGAACGACGGCGAAATTCTCACGCCGTTTTCGCGGCGTAGAAGCGAAGGCGAAAGAACTTGGCAAATCTCTCAAAGATATGACTCTTGAAGAGATGGATGCGATATGGGACGAAGTGAAAAATGCTGAACCCGATCGTAATTAATCCTCACGGATTTTGCAGCGGCGTAATGAACGCCGTAAGAGTCGCCAAAAAAATTTTAGATGATAATCCCGGGGAAAAGGTTTACTCTCTTCACCAACTCGTTCACAATGAAATGGTCGTGGATGAATTGGCTCAACGCGGCATGGTGAGCGTTGAATCAATCGATGAAATCCCCGACGGTTCTCTTGTTTTGTTTTCTGCGCACGGCGTATCTCCTGAAATACGCAAACGCGCCGCAGAGAAAAAGCTTAAAATTACCGATACGACGTGTCCGTTCGTTTCGCGTATTCATAGAGAAGTCTGTGACGCAGTCCTCACAAATAAAAAAGTGATTGTTGTAGGAGATTCTTCACACGCTGAAGTAAAAGGCGTCACGGGAGAGGTTGTAGAACTTGGCGGCGAATTTTCCGTAATCAATACGTGTGAAGATGTTGATTCTATCGGATGGGATAAAGCTTCAGAAATACGTGTCGTCGTGCAGACAACACTAGCAGAAGAGGAAGTCGTCAATTTATTGGCTGCGATAAAAAAACGTTTCCCGAATTCAGAAACTTCCGCTGCTTCATCGGTATGTACCGCAACGCGCGACAGACAAAAAGCCGTTCGTGATTTTATTTCTCTCGGGAAACAAGAGGGCAAGAAAACAGGCGTGCTCGTATTAGGCTCTCCAAATTCCGCAAACACAAAACGCCTTGCTAAAATTACAGAGGAAAAAGGCGGTGTCGCCTGGCTCGCCGGAACTTTAGAGGAAGTGCAGAAAATTGATTTTTCGCAAGTGGAAAAACTTGGAATAACGGCCGGGGCGTCAACTCCCGAAACCCTTATTAATGAGGTTTTTTCAAATTTTTAAATTTTTACCCTTGCAAAATATCTGAAAAATAGTTATTATTGTGTTGTCGCAAGGGATTTCCCCTAGCGCTAACTTAATTAAGGAAAATAAAAATGGCAAAGAAAGTTACTCCTGTTCCAACAACCAAGAGTGGTATCATGGCTGCTCTCGCTGAAGCTGGTGAAGTTACAAAGAAGCAAGCAGAAGCAATCTATGCTAAGCTCATCGCACTCGCTTACGAAGGTGCTAAGCAGAATGAAAAGGGTTGGGTTATTCCTGGTCTCGGCAAGCTTTTGATCAAGAAGCAAGCTGCTCGTACCGTCCGCAATCCTCAGACTGGTGAAATGATCAAGAAGAAAGCATGCAATGTTGCCAAGTTCCGTCTTGCAAAGGCTGCTAAGGACGCTCTCGTTCCACCAAAGGCTGCTAAGAAGTAATTAGCGATGCCATTGTAAAATGGTTGTAGCAGAGTCAATGGACGATATCATTGACTCTGTTTTTCTTTTTGACGATATGGAAAAGAAATTTTCAGCAATAAATAAACTTCTTAAAAAAGAGTTTGTCTCTCATTCTGCGCCTATCATTGAACTCATAGAAGCGCAGACAAAAGATCCTTTTTGCGTGCTCGTGGGAACAATCCTTTCTGCACGAACGAAAGACGCGTGCACGGCGGGAGCTGTCGAGCGTCTCTTTGGAGAATTGCGTAAAAGGTTTAGCGCTGTTACGCCTCAAGGATTAGAATCTTTGAGTGTCAAAGAAATTGAAGCCTTGATTTTTCCCGTCGGTTTTTTCAGGGAAAAAGCGAAGCATTTGAAAAAGCTTCCATCTGTGTTGCGTGAAAAATTTGGAGGCGTGTTGCCGCAAGATGTAGAGTCTTTGTGCGAGCTACCCGGAGTGGGGAGAAAAACCGCAAATCTCGTGGTTGCGGTAGGATTTGATAAACCCGCAATCTGCGTTGATGTACACGTACACAGGATAACAAATCGATTGGGACTTTTAAAAACGTCAACTCCGTTTGAGACGGAAATGACGCTTAGAAAAATTTTACCTGTAAAATATTGGAAAACGTGGAACTCATACTTGGTTTCGTTCGGGCAAACGCGTTGCGCTCCGCGTAATCCTAAATGTACGGATTGCCCAATAAAAAAATATTGCAATAGCGTTATAGAAGGGTAGGGAATATGAAACGCAATAAAGGGTTGATGGAATACGATTTGCATCCGCGCGGCAGTAATGTGGATACGGCATTGGCAAAGCTTGAAAGAATAATTTCAAATGCTCGCGCCGCAGGACCTAGTTTGTTTGCTGTTATAACCGGGTACGGCTCTTCAGGCGGGACGTCTTTAATCAAACAAAATGTCTTGGCTGCATGCAGTCGATATCTTTCTCAGTACCATATTCGCGGATATTTGGACGGTGAAAAAGCAGCCGACATATTTTCGGTTGAATGTCTCTCATTTCCAGACATAACGCAAATCCCGCAATATTATCGCCGCTCACCAAATCCAGGCATCGTTTTTATCTGCGTATAAGAGGGAACAGGGAATATCGTGTTAAGTCACCATATCAACGTTTTCGGCGGTCGCGGGGCGACCGCTTTCGAAACTTCTTCTTGATTTTAAAGTAGGAAGTATCATATAATAATACGAAATTTTAGGAGAAAAAAATGGAAAAGAAAAATCACTTGTTTAAAGCTGAAATCAAGGAAATGCTTGATCTCGTAGTAAATTCATTGTATTCGAAAAAAGAAATTTTCTTGCGTGAATTGATTTCAAACGCTTCTGACGCTATTGATCGCGCAAAGTATCTTGCGCTTACGGATTCTTCATTGATTAGCGACAATCCGGAATGGAAGATTGAAATCATTGCCGACAAGGACGCAAAGACCCTTACCATTACGGATAACGGTTCTGGTATGAACAATGAGGATATGGAGAAAAACCTCGGCGTTATCGCTTCTTCCGGCACGAAGGCGTTTCGTGAAGCGTTGAAGGAAAAGGGCGGCGCCAACCTTCCTGAATTGATCGGTCAGTTCGGTGTAGGTTTTTATGCGGCATTCATGGTTGCCGATAAAGTTACAGTCATTTCCAAGAAACGTGCAGAAGAAGCATCGTACAAGTGGGAATCGGATGGAACGGGCGCGTATTCCATTGAAGACGGCGACCGTGATTTTTACGGTACGTCTATTGTTCTTCATCTCCGCTCTGAATTCGAAGAATACCTTGACAAGTGGCGTATTCAGGATTTGGTGAAATCGTATTCCGACTTTATCGCGTATCCGATTTACTTCCGTGAATTCCCCATTAAGGACGATAAGAAAGACGAAGATGAAAATAAGCCTCTCAACACGATGACGGCTCTTTGGAAGCGTCCTAAAAAAGACGTAAAGAAAGAGGAATACGTTGAATTTTACAAGCATTTGACGCACGATTACGACGAGCCTCTTGAAACGATCCATTTTTCAGGTGAAGGACAGGTGGAGTTCAAATCGCTCCTTTTCATTCCAAAGGCTGCCGGTATGGATATTTATATGCCGAACACAAAGCGCGGCCTTTCGCTTTATGTGCGTAATGTCTTTATCGGAAACGATTTCGAAATGCTTCTTCCAGAGTATTTGCGCTTCGCAAAGGGTATTGTCGATTCTTCCGACTTGCCTCTTAACGTAAGCCGTGAAATGTTGCAGGATGATGCAATCATTCGCAAAATAAAAAGTGCAGTCACATCAAAAATCCTCTCCTCCCTTCAGGAAATGAAGGATAAAAAGGAAGAAGAATACCGTACTTTCTATTCCTCGTTCGGACGAATTCTCAAAGAAGGTATCCATACCGATTATTCAAATGCCGACAGAATAAAGAAGCTTGCTCTTTATATGAGTGCGAAGAATGAAGACGGAAAATTGATCTGTCTTGACGATTATGTAAAGGCAATGCCGAAAGATCAGCAGGATATTTACTTCCTTACTGCAGAACGTATTGAAGACGCGCGCCATTCTCCACAGCTTGAAAAGGCGATTAAGCACGGATATGACGTGTTGTTCTTCGTCGATCCGGTCGATGAATGGCTCGTCGATTCATTCCGCGAATACGAAGGGAAAAAGCTCGTTGATATAGCAAAGGGCGACATACAATTCGGTTCTGAAGAAGAACGCAAGGCGGAAAAAGAAGCAAATGACAAAGCGGCGGCTGATTTAAAGCCTTTCCTTGAATCAGTCAAAGAGCAGTTAAAGGATTACGTTTCAGATGTCCGCGTGTCAACGCGTCTTGCGGATTCTCCATGCTATCTCGTGGCCGGGGCAAATGCGCTCAGTGCGTCAATGGAACGTATGATGCGCGCGATGAAGCAGGATATTCCTCACGAAAAGCGTATACTTGAAATCAACGCGCAACATCCGCTCGTTGTGAAGATGAAGGATTTTTCAGGTGACGAACTCAAGGATGCCGTAGAATTACTTCACGCTCAAGCATTGATTGCCGAGGGATCCTCAATTCCCGATCCTGCAAGATTTACAAAGCTTCTTACTTCTCTCATGATGAAATAAATTATGAGAGGAGTCCTTGTCACAGGAGGCTTGAGGCGTATTGGCCGCGTGATTTGCGAAGAGCTCGCATCACGCGGCTATTGCCCAATTATACATTCCCGTTTTGATACGAAGGAACTTCACGACGCCGCTAAAAGTTTGAACGGGTATTGCGTGACTGGCGATTTAAGTACGCTTGAAGGGGCTGAAAAAATATTTTCTTCTGCGTCAGATTTGCCGGTTGAACTTTATGGAATTGTTAATAACGCGTCTCTTTTTTCCGTAAAAAAAGAAATGGCAGAGAAAAATGTTTCCGAAATGGAAAACGTGAATTTCTTCTCGCCTCGTTTTTTACTTCAAAAATTGGCAGAAAGGGCGAACGGAAAGAAAGTCGAATCTTCTCTTGTGCACCTTTTAGATACACGTGTTTTAGATAGTAATTTTGAAAAAACTCCGTATGCGGAAACGAAGCGGAAACTTTTTAAATCCATTTCTAAAGATGCAAAAGAATACGCCCCATACGTAAGAGTGAATGGTGTTGCACCGGGACCAGTTTTACTTCCGGAAGGAAAAGATTCCTCTGAAAAGGGCGGAGAGATTCTTCTCCCTTCGAGGCCTGAGCCGATCGATGTAGCAAGGGCGGTTTTGTTTTTGCTTGAAGCGCGTAGCATAACAGGGCAGGTATTGGCGGTAGATTCGGGGCAATGTTTAATAAGCGATAGAATAAAAAGGGCGTGAAAATGAACAAGGTGAAAAATGTTGTAGTAGTGGGAACGGGGCTGATTGCGAAATTTCATATTTGCGCATTAAAGGAAATTGAAGGCGTAAAAATATTTGGGGTTTGTTCTCGGAGTAAAGAAAGGGCGGAAGAATTTATAAAAACTCTTTCTCTTGACGGGACAAAGGCGTTTGACAATTTGCGCGAAGCGTTGAAGGATAACGATGTATCGCTGCTTTTGGTGGCAAATGAGTCTGGAGCGCATTTTGAGGCTGTAAAAACGGCGGCAGAATTGAAAGTCCCCGTGTTGGTAGAAAAGCCTATCGGGATAAATGTTTCCGAGGTGAAGGAAATGATTTCACTTTGCGAAAAGGCGGAAGTGCAGCTTGGGTGTATTTTCCAAACGAGATGGTCGGAAGAATACGAGAATCTAAAAAGGCGTATAGAATCGGGTGAACTTGGAAAAATCACATTTGTGAGAGTTGATGTGCCCTGGTGGAGAGATGATGAATACTATACGAAATCGTCTTGGCATGGGACATTGAAAATGGATGGCGGCGGCGCCTTGATCAATCAGGCAATTCACATGGTTGACTGGCTTGTGAGTTTGATGCCTGAAATTGAGGATGTGAAATCTTTTAAGGCGACATTAGTCCATCCGATGGAAGCAGAAGATACTCTTAGCGCCATATTGCGTTTCAAAGGAGGTGCTCTTGGGAATATTTATGCGACAACTGCGAGTTTCCCTGGAAGACCAAAACGTTTCGAGATTACAGGTTCAAAAGGGACAATTGTACTTGAAGACAAGTCTCATGGCACTAATCGCCCCGATCAAATACCTTACACTCAGCATAAGAAAGCAATAGAATCTTTTATAAAATCAATAGAAAATGGGGATGAATATTCAATTAACGGATATGAGGCGTTGAAGTCTATAGAGTTGATTGAAAGGATTTATAACGCTTAACAATACAAAAAATACCCAAAAATCCAATTTTATGATAAAATTATTACTTCACTTTTGGAGGAAATATGAATAAAAAAATGCTTTCGGCAAATGAAGCCGTGGCGCATGGTGCGGCACAGGCAGGGTGTGTTGTCGCCAGTGCGTATCCTGGTACCCCGTCAACAGAAATTTTAGAAAATATTGCAAAATTCAAAGATACCATTGCTTCGGAATGGGCGGTGAATGAGAAAGTCGCAATGGAAACTGCAATTGGCGCATCTATCGCAGGAGCCCGCAGCCTTTGCGCGATGAAGCATGTCGGTCTTAATGTTGCAATGGATCCATTGATGACATTTACTTTTGTCGGCGCTACTGGCGGCATGGTTTTGATTTCTGCGGATGACCCGGGAATGCATTCTTCGCAAAACGAACAAGACAACCGCAATCTTGCAAAATTTGCCCGTATGGCGATGCTTGAGCCTTCCGATTCTCAAGAGGCTTATGACATGACGAAAGAAGCATTTGAAATTTCCGAACGTTTTCGCGTGCCGGTAATGCTTCGCCTTACAACCCGTACGTCTCACTCAAGTTCTATCGTTGAACTCGGCGATTTCAAGCCTTCAAAGCGTGAATTGATTGAATACAAAAAGGATATCAAGCGTACGATTCCCGTTCCGATGTTTGCACGTATTCAACGCAAGGACGCACAAGTCCGCTCGGCTCAAATGGCAGAGGCGGCATCAGATAGCCCATTCAACAGAATTGAAGAAGGCAATAAGTCTCTCGGTATCATTACATCTGGAGTTGCCTATCAATACGTAAAAGAAGTTTTCCCTGAATTTTCCGTTTTAAAACTCGGTTGGACGAATCCGCTCCCAGTTGATTTGGTCCGCAAGTTTGCTGACAGCGTTGAAAAGGTTTTAGTGGTTGAAGAACTTGACCCGTTCCTTGAAGATCAAATCAAGGCGTTGGGAATCAAAACTGTTGAACATGAAACCGATTTGGATATTTCTGAATTGAATCCAGATCGTCTTCAGAATTTGCGTCATGAAATTCTTGGAGACGTTTCTCCTGCTCCTGCAGTAGCAGTCGATCCAACACTACCTACGCGTCCTCCTGTTCTTTGCGCCGGTTGCGGACATCGCAGCGTATTTCACATCCTTTCAAAGCTCGGCGCTACAGTAACGGGCGATATCGGATGTTATACTTTAGGTGCGTTTCCTCCGCTCAATGCGATGGATACCACAATTTGCATGGGAGCTTCAATCGGCAATGCAGCAGGTATGCGTAAGGCCGGCAAGAAGGGGCGTATTTGCGCTGTCCTTGGCGACTCGACATTCTTCCATAGCGGTCTTACCGGTATTCTTTCTGCTCACTACAATGGAACGCCAGTTACGACGGTTGTTCTCGATAACCGTATTACGGGTATGACTGGCCATCAGGAAAATCCAGGTTCTGGAAAAACTCTTACCGGTGAGACTGCTCCCGTAACTGAAATCGCCGACGTTGCAAAGGCAATGGGCTACAAGAAGGTTGTCAAGGTTCCTGCCGACAATCTTGCAGAGCTTGAAAGCGTTTTGAAAGATGCAATGGATGGTGATGAGGGCGCTGTAGTTATTGCTCACGCTCCGTGCCGCATTGCTGCAAAGCTCACGAAGGAAGGTCTTTGCGAAGTAGATCCTGAAAAGTGCAAAGCTTGTGGCGCATGCTTTAAGTTAGGATGTCCTGCAATGAAGCGCGGCGCTGAAATCCGTCCTGGATTTTTCCAGATGAAGATCGATCCTACCCTTTGCGCGGGATGTACGCAATGTTCGCAAGTCTGTAAGTTTGACGCCATCAAGCGCATCCGTTAAACATAAAATGAGGGAATTGCAATGACGAATACGGTAAGTTCTGTTTCAAACACGTTAAATTGTGTAGTAAGCGAACGTCTTTCTCAAGGCGAGACTTTTCTTCAATCTGTTTTAGATTGGTTGATGAAAGATGGAATTGAGTTTGTGATAAATTTCGTCATTGCGTCCCTTATTTTATTCGTCGGCATCTTTGTTATCAAAGGTATTAAAAAGGCGACGGTAAAAACGTTAAAGAATTCCAAGCGTGTAAGTGAACTTTTGGAAAAGTTTATTTGCAGTGTAGTCACAAAAACGTGTTGGGCGATTCTTTTAATGATTGTGCTTCAGCAAATAGGAGTTAATGTAGGTCCGTTGATTGCAGGTTTAGGCGTTACGGGATTTATTTTAGGCTTTGCGTTCCAAGAATCTTTAGGAAACCTCGCAAGCGGGATTATGATTGCTCTCAACCAACCTTTCAAGGTTGGTGATTATATTATCGCAGGCGGAATTGAAGGCTCTGTTCTTGAACTTAACATGATGGCGACAGTGCTTGCTACGGCAGACAACAAGCGCGTAACGGTTCCGAATAAAACTGCATGGGGAAGTGCAATTACAAACTTTTCCGCGCTTGGGGTTCGTCGCATTGATACTGTAATCGGAATCGATTATGGCACTGATATTACAAAGGCAAAATCGATTGCGCTTGAAACAATAATGAACTTTCCTGGCGTATTGAAAGATCCTTTGCCGACTGTAGGAATCCTTTCACTTGCCGATTCCTCCATCGTTCTTGCAGTAAGGCCCTGGGCGACGTGTGCAGATTATTGGAATGTGTTCTTTGGTGTACAACAAGCTGTAAAAGAAGCTTTTGACGCGAATGGTATTTCAATTCCATTCCCACAACTTGTCGTTCATTCCGACAAGTAAAACAAATTATAGATAGATAAGAGAAAAAAATGAAAAAAGCAAAATGTAAATGTAGTGATTACCGTGTAGAAACAACGGTTGAAGGTTTGAAACAGGATTATGCCTGGCATCTCCGTTATTCATTGATTAAAGAGCGTAACATTACTCCTCGCGATCAATACAATGCATTTGCTTATGCTATCCGCGATAGACTTGTTGAACGCTGGATGGAAACGCAAAAAACGTATCGTTCACAAAAGGCTCGCAGAGTTTATTATCTTTCCTTGGAGTTTTTGATTGGACGCCTTTTAGGTAACAACGTAATCAATCTCAAACTTGACAATCAATGCACTGAAGCGTTGAAAGAGTATGGGATTGACTGGCATGACCTCCGCGATTTTGAGCCGGACGCAGGCCTTGGCAATGGAGGTCTTGGACGTTTGGCGGCGTGCTTCCTCGATTCAATGTCTACTCTTGATCTTGCGGGTATGGGGTACGGTTTGCGTTATGATTACGGAATTTTCCGTCAGAAAATCGTTGACGGTCAGCAAGTTGAAGAGCCGGACGGCTGGTTAAAAAGCGGCTATCCGTGGGAATTGGAGCGTCCTGAATACGCTCGCACCGTTCAGTTCGGTGGTCATGTCGAATGCCGCAACGAAAAAGGGCGTACAGTTTGGGCGTGGGTTGGAAGCGAACAGGTTCAAGGCGTCCCTTACGATCTTCCTATCGTCGGCTATGCAAATGCAGTGAATACTCTTCGTTTGTGGAGCGCAAAAGCTACCGACGAATTCGATTTGGCAGACTTCAACAAAGGCTCGTATGTAGAAGCCGTTGAAAACAAGGTGCTTGCAGAAAATCTTACGAAGGTCCTTTATCCAAACGACAATACGATGGCGGGCAAGGAACTTCGCCTCCGTCAGCAATACTTCTTTGTTGCCTGTTCGCTTGGTGATATCCTCCGCCGCTTCCAAGAAGAAAATGGAGATAATTGGGAACTCCTTCCTGAAAAGGCGTTTATTCATCTTAACGAAACACACCCAGCTCTCATCATCCCTGAACTTATGCGTATTCTTCTCGATGAAGCAGGGCTTGATTGGGACAAGGCTTGGGATATCACACGCCGTTCTACCGGTTATACGAACCACACGATTCTCCCAGAGGCTTTGGAAAAGTGGCCAATTTCAATGCTTGGCAGGCTTTTACCGCGTCATCTTCAAATCATTTACGAAATCAACGGCCGATTCCTCCGTCAGATTTCAGCAATTTATCCAGGGGATCAGGCACGCCTTGCCCGCATGAGTCTCATTGATGAAAACGGCGAGCGCTATGTACGCATGGCAAATCTTGCAATCATCGGCTCTTCAAGCGTCAACGGTGTTGCCCAGCTTCACTCTCAAATCCTTAAAGATTCTCTCTTCAAAGATTTTTATGAACTTTTGCCAAGCCACTTCCACAATGTCACAAACGGCATTACTCCACGTCGTTGGCTTTTAAAATCAAACCCGCAATTGGCAAACCTCATTACGGAATCTATTGGGGATAAGTGGATTAGAGAACTTGACGAGCTTAAAAAGATTGAAAAGTTCACAACTGATTCTTCGTTCCTTTCCGAGCTTGCTCAAATCAAGTTGAATAACAAGGTTGCGTTTTCAAATTACATCAAGAGCGATTTGGGAATCAACCTCAATCCAAATTCAATTTTCGATTTCCAGGTCAAGCGTCTCCACGAATACAAGCGTCAGCTTATGCTTGCTCTTTATGTGGTGATTTTCTACAATCGTCTTCTCAACGATCCGAAATTCAATCCAAATCCACATACTTTCGTTTTTGCTGCCAAGGCGGCGCCAGGATACCACATGGCAAAGCTTATCATCCGCTTTATTCATGGAGTGGCAGGCGTTGTCAATTCAAATCCGAAAACGAAGGATCGTCTCACGGTCGCATTCCTTCCGGACTATCGCGTGTCTTTGGCGGAAAAGATTATGCCAGCTGCGGAAGTTTCAGAACAGATTTCTCTTGCAGGTACGGAAGCGTCCGGTACGGGCAATATGAAGTTTATGATCAACGGCGCGTTGACAATCGGTACATACGACGGAGCAAACGTTGAAATCAATCAACAGGTAGGCGATGAAAATATGTTCCTTTTCGGTATGCGTGAAGCGGAAGTAGCCCAAAAGCGTCCCGTTTACAACTCCCGTGCGATTTGCGCGGCAGATCCTGAAATCGCAGAAGCTCTTGAAATGATTCGCAACAACGCGTTTTCAGTGTTGACGCCTGGACTTTTCGATCCAATCCTTCGCACGCTTCTTGATTTCAACGACTACTATATGCTTCTTGGTGATCTTCGCAGCTATATCAATGCTCAGGATAGAGTAGATGCTACATATCGCAATCAAGAAGAATGGAACAAGATGTCTCTTATCAACATTGCCCGTTCTGGTTTGTTCTCATCCGATCGCGCAATTGCTGAATACGCCAAGAATATTTGGAATGTTGAACCCATCAAATTTGATTAAAACTTGAGGAATGTAAATGCGTAAATTATTATTCATTTGTTTAACCATTGTAGCGAGTGCTGCTTTTGCAGAAAAGATATCCGTTGTTACAATTAAAAATGTCGATGGATCAAACTCCAATACTTCCGATGTTCTTGCCCGTTGCCAAGTTAAAGCAGGGGATGAATATTCTCCGGAAGCATGCTCGAGAGACGTTGCTGCTCTTCGTGACTCAGGCGATTTTGATTCGATTTTCGTAACGGCGGAAAAGGGGACCGACGGAATTGAAATCACTTACACAATCAAGCGTAAATTGCGTTTTCAAGGGCCTCTTCACGTAAAGGGTAATGATGAATTTACCTTGAGCAAGATTCAGACTCTCTCTGAATTGCAGGACGGTTATTTTTACGGCGAAGCCGATTTCGCGGCGGCCGCTGAACGTATTGCTCAAGAATACCGTAAAAAATTCTATCCTGACGTCAAGGTGACTTATGAAGTCGAAAAGATTGAAGGCATTGAAGGTGCCGTCAATCTTATGATGGTTATCGAAGAGGGCAGCCAGCGCAAGGTCAACGAATATCGTTTTGAAGGCGATCTTTCAATGTTCAAAGACGATACGACCTGGGGTTTTGTCGACGAAGCTGATGTTTTACGCTCATCTTTTGAACAATTCCCATGGTGGAATCCTATCGGCTGGTTTACCGACAAACCAGCGACGGAATTGGATCTTGCCAATGCGTGTGAAAAGATAGCCGAACTTTACCGCAATAAAGGTTATCTCGATGTAAAAGTCGAAATGCCGTACGAAGAAGTTTTGGCAAACGGCACGGTTGACAAGATTTTCAAAATTGATGCCGGTGTTTGTTATACGGTAGGAAATATCTCAGTTACGGGCGCGAAAAATTATCCTAACGATGTTGTGGTGAAAACGATTAAAAATCTCAAATCGGGAGACGTGGCATCACAATCTCTTTTGAACGAAGCCGCCCACGCGATTGAAGTTTTTTGTGGCTCTGGCTTAAAAGCTCTTGCCGAAACGAAAGTTTCAGTCCGCCGCATCCCGCACGAAGACAATGCCTCCGTAGTCGATTTGATGTTCGTCGTCAAGGAAGGTATTCCTGTTTCAATCAACAGAGTCCTCGTTCGTGGAAACGACTATACGAAGGATAAGGTCATCCGTCGTGAAATCAATTTGTCACCTGGCGATCCAATGCTCTATGACAAGGCTGAAAAATCAAAACGCCGTCTTGAAAACCTCCGTTATTTTGAGCGTGTGCGTTATTATCTCGAGCCTGTTGCAGGTAGCGAAGCAGAAGACGGCAAGCCAGTTGCCCGCGACCTTGTTTATGAAGTTGCTGAAAAGAATACAGGTAACTTCATGGTCGGTATCGGTGCTTCAAGTGTTGATTCTGTTTTCGGTACGATTGAACTTTCAGAATCCAATTTCGACTTGTTCAAGCCATGGCGTTTCCGCGGAGCAGGGCAGAAAGGCCGCCTTTCTTTGCAGGCAGGTCCTCGTTACCAATCTTATGAAGCACAAGTAATCGAACCTTATTTTATGGATCGATTCTTAGAGCTTTCCGTTACCGCATACCGCCGTCAGCGTTGGTATGACGAATACGATATTATCCGCTCGGGCTTTACCGTCCAATTGGCATATCCTGTAAAATTCTGGCATACATGGGAGCCATTCGGGCGTTTGGGCTTTGCCGCAGGTATTGAATACATCGAATTTGACGATGTTGAAGATTCAAAGTGGTATGTCGAAGGAGAAAAGAACAACCCAGTCCCAGCCTTCAAGAACGAAGAAGAGAAGTATGGCGACAGCTGGGAAGTTCCATTTGAAATCTTTTGGGCTAACGATACGCGTGATACGCCTATATTTGCAACACGCGGATATAAGACGAAAATTTACGGCAACGTCGTCGGCGGCGACAATCAATATTGGAGAGTTGGCGTAGACTACCGTCATTACGTTCCTGTATGGAAGAAGGGCGGACACGTCTTCACCTTCGGTATCCACGGTGCGACCGAAGATACGTTTAGCGATGAAATGCCTATTTACAACCGCTTCTTCCTCGGAGGCCCTCGCAACATTCGCGGTGTTGAATACCGTGAAATTTCACCTTGGCTCTACAGCATGGCGAATAAACAAGGCGACCACGTTCCATGGGGAGGTAAAACACTTTGGTATCTCAACTTCGAATATACGATTCCGATAGTGAAGATGCTTCGCTTTGCAGCGTTTTCCGACCTCGGTAGCGTAGGTGAAGACGATTGGGATTTTGATACGGAATATTTCTGCTGGTCTGTAGGTATGGGGCTTAGAATCGATCTTCCTCAATTCCCAATCCGCCTTGACGTTGCAACTCCAGTCAACAAAAAGTCCGGTACGGAAAAGGAAGTGTTCTCATTTACAATCGGTTACGATTTCTAATTTAAAAAAGGAAAAAGAAAATGAAACGAACAATATTAGGTTTAGTTGCCGCATTTGCCTTCGTCGCAGTGGGCGAAATGAAAATCGGCACAATCAACATGGTTGAACTTGTCCAGCTTCATCCTAACCATGAATCAAACCGTACACTAGTAAAGGCTACGGACAAAGATTATCAGGCGATGCTTGAAAAGCAGCAGAACGCATTGCAGGAACTTGCCGACGAAGGGAAAAAGGCTTTTGAAGAAATGTCCAATCCTATGCTTTCTGCCACCGCAAAGGCGGCGGCGAAGCAAAAAGTCGAAGGCATTCAGCAAAAGCTTCTTGCAGGTCAGCAGGAATTGCGCATTTCAGCTCAACGCTATCAGCACGATTTGACTGACTTGGAGTCTCGTCTTTTGAAGATTGAAACGGATGAGATTCGCGCGAAGGTTGAAGAGTATGCAAAAAAGAACGGTTACGATATTATCGCCGATTCTACAATGCTTGCGTATTCCAAGAAAACTTTAGATGTTACAGATGAGATTTTAAAGATGATGAAAGTCGATCCTTCTAAGCGTAAGACCCTTCCAAAGGTCGGTTCGCCATTGAAGTAATAAAGTATTGACATATCAGTCTCGATTTTAGATAATAACAATATATTTTTCACACATATATAAGAGGAGTAGAGATGGCTGACGAAAATAAAGTTAATCCCAATGGTGATGTGTTTGATTTAAGTTCATTGGGGTCATTTGATTTTACTCCAGCGTGGGCGAAGAGCGATGCTGGTGATAAAAACAAATATGTGAGTTATTCTGAAGGTGAAAAATCCGACACGCGCGAGCGTCGTCGTGATCGAGATGAACGTAAGGGCGGCGAGCGCCGCCGCGAAGAGCGTGGTAATCGCGGAAATCGCAATCGTTCTCGTGATGGCGAAAAGGGGCGTAAGGAAGGTTTTCGCAAAGCTCAACGTGAATTTATCAAGCCTCTTGACGCACAGGTGAGAATTCTTCCTTCTCAAAAGGATATCGGCATTATTATTCGTAAGATTCAAACATCTCATTATGCATATCCTCTCAAGCAGCTTGCAAACCTCTTCCTTGAAAATCCGGCGGCAACAGTGCTCCGCTTTTCTCCGAAGAAAGATGGCGAAGTTGTCACATTGCAACAGTGCAAGGCTTGTGGTCATATTGTGGAAACTCAAGACGAACTTCTTTCACACATTATGTCGACGCATTTGACCGACTATTTTATCGCCGAAACGGTTGAATGTGAACCGCCGAAGGGGCAATTCCCTTGTGTCGCCCGTTGTGGAATGAGCGGAGAACTTCTTGGTCCGCCAAATCTTCACGGATACGATGAACGCATTCGCGAAATGATTTCAACACGCTATCCTAATATGACAGAAAGCGAATATCGTTCAAAAATTGAAATGGTTCGCGATTCTGATGTTGTAGAACAGTGGAGAGCGTCGGCAACGACTAAGATTATTTATCGTAAGAAAGGCGATAAGGAAGCTCCAGCTGTAGATCGTGACGTTGCAGAGCTTGATTTTCGTCGCAATATTGCAAATAATCTGATGTCGAGCGTAACGACTTTTGACGTAACTGCCGATGTCGCGGCAAAGTCTTCGTACCGTCCGCTCATCTATGCGTGTAATGATGCGCTTCGTCAGGAACGTCGTTTCCCAGGTTCGATCATGTTTGCATTGCGCGGAGCTTTCCATAATCGCAAGCTCGTGTTTTTCCGTGCAAACGATTCGCATGGGCCAGAATTTGTAGTTGCAGCAAAGCCTCAAAATCTTGATTTGGAAAATGCTATTCCAGAACTCGTTGAAATTGTAAAGTTTGTTCAAAACAATCCTAACACAACTCAACAAGCTCTTATCAAGGAACTTTCCGGTGATGATTCGCAGAAAAAGGCGGATATCACAACGAAACTTGCTTGGCTTGCAGAAAAAGGTTATTTGATTTGTTATGTGAACGGAGGAGTTGCTGTTCCATGCGAACATCCGCTTTATCGCCCACCGCAACAATCAAAGAAGAAAGATGCTCCTAAAAAGGAAGCAGCTTCCAAAACGGAAGAAGCACCGGCAGTGGAGGCCGCTCCGGCAGTTGAAGAAGTTTCAGTTGTTGAAGAAACGGCTCCCGCCGCAAGCGAATCTCCTGTTGAAGAAGAGAAATAAGAAGGTAGAAGAAGAAAAATGAAATTGCCGATCAGTTGGCTTAATGAATTTGTAGACGTATCCGACATTCCTGTGGCGGAACTTGCCGAGCGTCTAACCCGTAGTGGCTTACAAGTTGAAGAAATTATTACATCAGGTAATGAGCCATTGTCTGATTTCTTCGTTGTGGCCGAAGTGTTGACGTGTGAACCTCATCCTGACAGCGATCACCTCCATGTGACGACCGTAACAGACGGCAAGGAGACATGGCAGGTCGTTTGCGGCGCTCCAAATTGCCGTGCAGGAATGAAGAGTGCTCTTGCTAAAATCGGAGCCGTTGTTCCAGACGGTGGATTTAAAATCAAGAAGGGCAAGCTTCGCGGAGTTGAATCATTCGGAATGCTTTGTTCGTCAAGCGAATTGAAGTTGGATTCTTCGCACGACGGCATTATGGAATTCCCTCAAGACACGCCAACTGGTGCATTTGTCCGTGATGTCGTTAAGGCGGAAAAGCCTGAAACCGTTTTTGAAATTGAAGTTACGTGGAATCGTCCTGATGCTTTGAGTGTTATTGGGCTTGCTCGCGAATACGCTTCAGTTTTAGGTCGTCCATTCAAAATGCCGGCAATTGATTTTGTAGAATCTGATGTCGATGTCAATGACGAAGTAAAAGTCGTTGTTGAAGACAAGATTCGTTGTCCTCGTTATACGGCTCGTGTAATCACATCTGTACAAGATGGTCCTTCGCCTGAATTTATGGCAAAACGCCTTGAAGCTTGTGGCGTAAGATCGTTAGGTTTGTTGGTTGACGTAACGAATTATGTGATGCTTGAATGTGGACAGCCTCTTCATGCATTTGATTATCGTACGCTTGCAGGCAAGACGATTGTCGTTCGCGATGCAAAAGAAGGTGAAAAGATCAAGACTCTTGACGGAGTAGAAAGAGATCTCGATCCGTCAATGCTTCTCATTTGCGATGCTGAAAAAGCAAGTGCCGTTGCAGGTGTGATGGGTGGCGAAAATTCTGAAATTGCTGCAGGAACAGATCACGTTCTTATTGAGTCGGCGCTTTTTGAAACATCTTCCACAAAATATACGTCAACAAAGCTTGGTCTTGCTACGGAAGCAAGCTATCGCTATATTCGCGGAGTCGACAAGGATTTGGCGGATTGGGCAAGCCGCCGCGTAGCACACCTCCTGCAGAAGTACGGCAATGCCGTCATTGCAAAGGGTGTTGTCGATGTGGACGCACGTGAAATTCCTTTCCCTGAAGCACCGGAAAAATCTTATTCTTACAATGCTCCCGTATCGCTCAATTTTGAAAAAGCATGTCGCTTAATCGGTGTTGAAATTTCATCCGATACGATGGTGAAGATTCTTGAGTCTCAACAGCTCAAGTTGATTGAGAGAAATGATACGGACGCTAAGTTCGCAATTCCAAGTTGGCGTTATGATTTGAGCCTCGAAGCAGATTTGGTTGAAGAAATCGGCCGTCTTTACGGTTTAGACAATATTCCAGATACGATGCCGTCGGCTCCAAGCATTTCTTCACTTTCCGACGCCCCGTTCCGTGCCAAGGAAAAGATCCGCAAACTTTGCCTCTCTCTTGGCTTTACGGAAGCAATGCATTATTCATTCCTTTCCGCCGGTGAACTTGACCGTTTTGATTCTCGTGAAGAAGTTAAATCAAACCGTCTTGAATTGCCGGATCCCGTTTCTGCAGAATACGGGGTTTTGCGTGACTCGCTTTTACCGCAGATGATGTACAGCCTCGGACGCAATGCATCTCATCAGGTTGAAAGAGCGATGCTTTTCGAAATGGGCAGAGTCTTTTCAAAAACGAAGGATGGAAAGCCTTGTGAAGCAGAACGCCTTTCGCTCGGTTTTTGCGGGCCTGTTGGACGAAACGCATTGGATTCGCGCCGCAATGTAGGTATTGAAGAAGCATTGCTTTGGATGAAAGGTGCTGTAGAAAAGGTTGCTGTCGGAGTTCATGTCGGCAAGTTGGAATTCAAGCCTATTGAACATCCTGCTTTCGTTCCTGGCGCAGCGCTTTCCATTGTAATCAATGGTCGTCCAGCTGGTATCTTGGGTGTTCTTTCAGCTAAATTGCGTCATCCTTTCCGTCTTACGACGCAGATGGGGCTTGCAGAATTCGATCTTGCTCCATTGATGAAACGCGTTGATGCTTTCGGCAAGGTTTCAGCTGTCGCGCAATTCCCTAAGTCGACTCGCGATATCGCTCTTGTTGCAGGAAGTGACATTTCTCACGAAGCAATCGTCAAGTGTATCAAGAAAGTTGCACCTGCGGAATTGACATCAATCGATCTATTTGATATCTTTACTTCAAAAGAACTTGGTTCAAAGCGCAGCATGGCCTATTCTATGTCGTTCCAGTCTCCTGTTAAAACGATGACAGACGAAGAGGTTAATGCAGCGTTTACAAAAATTGTCAATGCACTTAAAACAGATTTAAAGGTAGAGGTGCGCGACAATTGATTCAGAGCGTGGGCACTGGATTGTACGTGAACTCGGCAGTTTTTTCTCGGACCTTCGTTTTGTATAGGGAGCTTGAATGTGCGAACTAACGAACGCAACTATTGCACCCACCTGGAGCTTGAGGTCGCAGGGTTTCTGTACTACGGCAATGTGGTGTCTTTTATTTTAAAAGAGGAGAAATAGAATAATGGCTTTAAGGAGTATATTTGTATTAGTTGTTTGTTTAATAACGTTGAATTTTGCTGTTGCAAAGGAAGCTTTTGAACAAACTCCTGCTGCAGCTGTCGTTAATTTAAAAATAACGAGTCCCAAAAAGCCTGTACGCTCTGGGTATGTATTTGTCAACGGCGAATATATCCAACCTCCTTATCGTGTCGTTCGTTATGGAACGGTTATAAAAATCAATGGCAAGCAGGTGACGGGGCAGGTTGTTCCTTGGAAAAGATTTACAAATTCAGCTGCAGCTCCATCTTCAACTTCTTCAGCTCCAAGACGCACTGAAAGCGTGAAAAAAACAACGAAGTCGGCGGTCACTGAAATAAGTGCTTTGGATGCGCTTTTTGATGATGCTCCCGCTGTTTCCATATCCGCGCCTTCCTCTTCGAACGAACCAGAAGAAACTTCCTCATCAACAAGTAGCGCTTCAGAAGATTCCAATGAAGAAGGGGAATTTGTAAAGGACGCAAGAACGAAAGCCCTGCTTCTTAGAATCAACAATTACCGCAATACGATTCACCGCCATTTGATGGATGGAGGAGTTTATTTCTTCGGTGTTGAATATTCTCAAATTTATATTCCAGGCAATATCGCCCCTGGCATGCTTGATGTAATGGTAAAAGCCATCAAAGATTCGCCGGATGCCGATTCTCTCCATCAGCTTTTGCGTGCAAAAGGATATCCGTTCATTTGTAAGGAACTTTGCAGCGATTTACTCAGCAATGCTGTAGATACGACAAAAATCACCGAGAGAAGACGCAAGGATCGTTCCAAAGAAGATACTCGTAGTTTGATTAACAAGGCTGCAAGCGGTAATCTTTAAGCCAAGGAAAAGTAATGGAACTTACGTCTCTATCAAATCCTAAAATTAAATATGTCGTAAAACTTCGCACTTGTTCGTTTCGTGAAGAAACGGGGGAGATGATAGTCGAGGGTTATCGTGAATGCAGGAGAGCTTTAGACAACGGTTATCGTCCAAGGGCTATTTTTCATTGTCCCGATTTGTATCTTAAAAATGAAAATGAGCCAGAAATCGTAAATGAATGTGTAAAGCGCGGAGCAGAAGTTTATACATGCAGCAAGAACGCATTCTTGAAAATGGCTTATCGCGAACGCCCCGACGGCCTGCTTATGACAGGTCCGCACGTTGCAAAAAGGCTTGAAGATTTGGAACTCCCGCCAAATGCCCTCGTAATTGTCACAGAAGCGATTGAAAAGCCAGGCAATCTCGGAACGATTCTTCGTTCTGCCGATGCCGCCAAAGCCGCCGCCGTCATTGTGTGCGATCGTACTACGGATATTCACAATCCAAATGTCGTAAGAGCTTCAACGGGAACTTTATTTTCAGTGCCTTTAATAGAGGCAACATCAGAAGAGGCGTTAAAGTGGCTTAAAGAAAGAAATTTCAAAATTCTCGCCGCAACTCCACACGCAGAAAAACTTCACTTTGAAGTTGATTTGACGGGGAACGTGGCAATAGCCGTCGGAGCGGAACAATACGGTCTTACGGCTACTTGGATGGATAATTCTTCTTTGCGTGTTCGTATTCCGATGTTAGGACTTGCTGATTCGTTAAACGTATCTGCCGCCACGACTATTCTTCTTTATGAGGCTGTACGTCAACGAATAAATGCAGGAATTGATACTCCTCCGCCTTATATTCCTTGGCATGGCGAAGGTCAACACGATAAGTAATCTCTGATTGAGCGTCAGGGGATCTTATTGAATTCCAGACCGTGGAAACATCGTGTCTGTCACCATATCAACGTTTTCGGCGGTCGCGGGGCGCCCGCCCTACCATT